>DATJWT010000338.1:0-16303 GCA_035500975.1 Binataceae bacterium (SeqCode) | reverse complement strand
CGCTTGCGCTTCTCGAGCATCGCGCTGGCGACCACGCCCGAGAAGCTGGAGCATACGCCCGATGCGGCGATACGCGACGGCATCGATATCACCGCGATCCTGGAGAACCTGCGTTTTTCGCTTCCACAGGACCTGAAGCTTCCTGACGTACAGAACCTGAGCGCACAGCTCCGCTATGCGCACAACACGATGTCGGCGACGCAAGGCTCGGCCACCCTCGATCAATCGTCATTCAGCGAAGTGCAGTCCCGGTTCGATTTCGCGAAGAACTTCGATGCGCTTGCCTACCAGCTCTCGTTCAACTTCGACGCCAGCCTCGCGCAGCTATATCCGGCGCTGATGAGCGCGATGGCGCGGTACAAGGTCGATGCTGCGAAGCAGGTTCAGTCTTTGGGCGGTCGATTGATTATCCGGACTTCCGCATCGGGCTCCTTCAAGCTCGCCGATCCGGTTCCACCTGCGACCTACCGCGCATCGTTCGAGGCCAATCGCGCGACCTTTATGGCGAAAGGGACTCCGGGACCGATCGAGTTCACGCGGGGTTCGGTCACCCTGGAGCCGGGACGAATTCGCTTCGCCAAGCTCGCGCTCAAGACTACCGGAGGTGACGCATTGGTCGACGGCACGTTGGGGTTCGACAATAGCGGGGTGCACGTCCGCGACATCACCGTCGAATTGCATGACATGCCGGCAGGTCTGTGGATGGCGATGGCGATCGATCCTGATTCGATCAAAGTCGACGGACCGATCGGCGGAAAAGTCAGGTTGCATACCGATTCCGGCCAGCCTGGTGGCTTGATGTTAAACGGCAAACTGGTGCTCAGAACCGGGTCGGTGCTGTTCGGGTTTCTGCGTGCGCCGCTGATCGTTCAAGGAACCACCATCAATTTCGACGGCCGTTCGATCTCCATCGCCATGTCGTCCTCGACCCTGGAAGGGTCACCGATCGATTTTCGCATGTCGATTGCCGACGTAGGCAAACCTTCGCTGCGCCTCGACGTGAACGTCGCAAAACTCGACTTCGAGGTGATGAAGTTCATCCGCCTGCCATGGTCTCCCGCCACTCCGCCGACCAATTTCCCGATTCCAGTGACGGGACACATCGAGGCCGAGCAAGGGAACCTGAGCAAGCTGCAGATGAGCCAGATCAAGACCGATTTCTGGCGAATCAACGGTGACTGGAAGGTCTACAATTACACCGCCAATGCGTTTAACGGCAGCGCCCAGCTCGAGATAACCGGGCGCGCCAAGGACGACGTGATTCACATCCAGGCCAAGACCATGAACATGGACATCGGCGGGATGTTTCTCATGTCCGGTGACCGCACCGAATCGCCGATCGTCGGCAAGACCTGGATCGCAGCGGACATTTGGGCCGATACCAACAACAATTTCTTTGAAACGATGAACGGGCGCGCGGCGATCACGGTCCGCGATGGCATGCTGCACAAGTTCAAGTTGCTGTCGCGGATGCTGTCGATGATCGACCTGAAGAGCTGGCTCACCGCCAAAGTGGATCCAACAATCGAGGGCTTGCCCTTCGACACGGTCTTTCTCGACCTCAACGGTGACAAGGGAGTCTTCAATACTGAAAACTTTCTGCTCGAAGGCCCCGTGATGGCGATTACGGCGGAGGGCCAACTCAACCTGGTCAATACCACGATGGATATGAAGGTAGCGGCGTTTCCGTTGAGCACCTTCAATTGGGTTTTGAGCAAGATTCCCGTGATCGGCGGCAACGTCGCCGGCGCCGCCGGGACCGTGGTAGCAGCGTACTTTCATGCGCACGGGCCGGTCAGCGATCCGAGCGTTACACCGATGCCGATCACCTCGTTCGCCGAGATAATAAAGAAGTTTTTCGCCATGCCGGTGAACGTCATCAAGCCGAACACAGTCAAGTGAGCAAGCCCCCGGTACTGATCGTCTTCTGCCGCGAACCGGTACCCGGTCAAACCAAAACCCGCCTGATGACCCATGTTGGTGCGCGCGACAGCGCCGCGCTGGCAGAAGCCTTTATCATCGATACTCTCGCCAAGGCTGCGAGAATCGCTCCCGGCAGGGTGATTATCGCCGGCACTGCGAGCGGTCCGGTCGAACGCTCAGCGTTCTTTCGCAAGGCCGCGCAACGATTCAAGACGAAGTTGATCGACCAGGGGAAGGGATCGCTGGGATCGCGGATGGCGCGGACACTCGCGCCATTTGCCGGCGAAGGTGCGCTCCTTATCGGGACCGATTTGCCGTCATTGCCCCTCAGCGCTCTAGACGAGCTAAGCGGCCTGCTCGCGCGCCGCAGGCTGGTCTTCGGACCGAGCCTCGATGGGGGCTACTACGCGATCGGGGTTCGCGGCCCGATGCCGCCGGTGTTCGAAGGAATCCGATGGGGCACTGCGCGGGTGCTGGAGAGCACGATGCTTCGTCTCAAGCGTGCCGGCCTGACGGCGGCGCTGGGCCCGGTGTGGCACGACGTCGATCGATGGCCCGACGTGATGCTGCTGTGCGAGTACCTTCGCCGTCTTGAATCGGATCCGCGGCGGCGCAGCCCTCATCCGTGTCCCGCCACGGCGCGCGTCCTGAGGCGGCTTGGACTGCTGGCACGCCGCCGGTAAAGTACGGTTCGCTCCCGATGATCGAGCTTACGCTTTACACGCGTCGTGACTGCGAGCTGTGCCGCGAGATGGAAGAAATTCTCGAGGCGGAGTTGCCGCGCTTCGACGCGGACCTGCGGCGCATCGAGATCGACGGCGATTCCGCGCTGGAGGCCAGTTACGGGCAGGAAGTGCCGGTGTTGTTCGTGAACAGCCGCAAGGCCTTCAAGTTTCGGTGTACGTCCAGAGAATTGCGCAAGCGCCTGCTGCGCGAGGTAAGACGCTAGCGATGCGTTCGGCCAGGGCAGCAGCGTTGGTGCTGATCACCTGCTCGAACGAAGAGCAGGGGGCATCGATCGCCCGAACACTGTTGGATGAACGACTGGCGGCATGCGTCAACATCGTTGACCAGGTCCGGTCGATTTACCGATGGCAGGGGAAAATCGAAGACGATCGTGAAACGCTATTGTTGGTCAAGACGGGCAGGGCGCTATTGCCCAAGGTCGAACGGCGTGTACGGGAGCTTCATACCTACGATGTTCCCGAGATCATGGCGCTGAGCTTCGATAGCGGCTCGCAGCGATACCTCGAATGGCTGCTAGGCGCGGTTTCCCAATCCCGGCGTAAGTCGACAAAGTCGTGACTCGTCCGGCGATTTGCCGTTGAATGGGCATTCGGTTGAAGAGGGCAGCCTGAATGTTTCGTGCGTCGATCAAGAAGATGAGGCCGTATACGCCCGGCGAACAGCCGGGGCCGCGCGAACGGCTCATCAAGCTGAATACCAACGAGAATCCCTATCCGCCGTCGCCCAAGGTGAAGCGCGCAGTGACGGAAGCCGCTAACGCGGCGCTGCGGCTCTATCCTGCGCCTCGGGCGGACTCGTTCATTGAGCGAGCATCGAAGCTCTACGGCGTTCCTACCGAAATGATTTTGGCGGGCAACGGCTCCGATGAACTGCTGGCGATGCTGTTTCGGGCCACGCTTGGCCGCGGGGATACTGTCGCCTATCCGACTCCCACGTACTCGCTCTACGACACGCTGGCTGCCGTGCAGGAAGCCAAGGTCCTGCGCTTTCCATTTGGAAGAGATTTCGTGGTTCCGATCGCGGCGCTCGGCCGGGCGCGCGCCCGGCTGACGATAATCTGCAACCCCAATTCACCGTCGGGTACGCTGACCCCCGTGCGAACCCTGGCTGCGCTGGCCAGCAAGCTGCGCGGCCGCCTGCTGGTGATCGACGAAGCCTACGTGGATTTCGCCGACGACAATGCGCTGCGCCTGCTGAAAACGCATCGCAACGTGGTAATTCTGCGTACGCTTTCGAAGGCCTTTTCGCTGGCCGGCATGCGCCTGGGCCTCGCGCTTGCGCATCGCGAGATCATCGAAGCCCTGATGAAGGTTAAGGATTCGTACAACCTCAGCCGCATCAATCTGGCCGGCGGAGCTGCCGCCTTGTCCGACGCTGCGTGGATGAAGCGCAACGTCGAGAAGGTCAAGAAAACCCGCGCGATAGTTGAAGCGCGGCTCAGGAAGATGGGTTTCGAAGTCCCCGTTTCGCAAGCCAATTTCGTGCTGGCGCGGATGGAAGGATGCGACATGGGGTCCATCGTTCGGGGACTGCGGCGCGCGGGAATCCTGGTCAGGTACTTCTCGATTCCGTCGCTGCGCGACGCGATGCGGATTTCTATCGGCACTCCCGCAGAGATGGCGGCGCTGCTGAAGGCGCTCGAACCCCTCGTCCGCGCAGAAGTCCCGCGCAAATCGACCCGGAGCCGGTGATGAGCCGAATCGGACGCCTCTTCGGCGGCTTTCGACGGAAGACCCAGTCCGATGAACCCGCCGAGGCGCACAGCACGATCGCATGGGTGGTCGCGGGCCTGGGAAACCCGGGTAAGGAATACGCGGGGTCGCGGCACAACACGGGCTTCATGGTTCTGGACCGGCTTGCGCGCGAGAAGCAGGTCGAGTTCGGCCGGCGCCGCTTCAATGGCGTCACGGCAGAGGTCGACATCTCCGGCAATCGCACCATCCTGGTGAAGCCTGAGACCTACTACAACCGTTCCGGCGACTGTATCGCTGCGTTACTCGGTTACTTCAAGGTTCCGGTGGAGCGGCTCATCCTCGTCCATGATGAACTCGACCTGGAACCGGGGCGGATCCGGATCAAATTGGGTGGGGGCGATGCGGGCAACAACGGGGTGCATTCCGTGATCGAGGCATTGGGCACGCCGGACTTCATCCGCGTGCGCGTGGGGATCGGCAAGCCTCCGCCCGGCGATGCCGATCACGGGCACATCCTTCGCCCGGTCAATCGAGGAGGAGGATCCAGGCCCGATGATTCCCTGGACCGCGCGATGGAAGCAGTTCAATCGATAGTCACGGACGGCTTGTCCCGTGCGATGGGCCGCTACAATCAGCGTTCCGGTGAATAAGCTCACGGTTGAAGCGGCATTTCGATGATGGTTTTCCACGGGCCCAGGCTTTCCGGTACGCTACTGGCGCTATGGTGAAGTGGTGAGTGCAGAGGCTCAAAAGAAGGAATCGAGCGTCGAAGCGCGCGCGGCTGCGTTTGCGCAGGGGACCGTCGAAGTAATCTCGCAGGCAGAGCTGGAAGCCAAGCTGAAACTCGGACGTCCGTTGAGGATCAAGCTCGGGATGGATCCGACGGCGCCCGATCTGCACCTGGGACATTCGGTCACGCTCAAGAAACTCCGCGATTTCCAGCGCGATGGGCACACGGTGGTGTTCCTAATTGGAGATTTCACCGCGATGATCGGCGATCCGACCGGACGTTCCGAGACGCGCAAGGCGCTGACTCGCGAGCAGATCTCCGCGAATGCCGAGACCTATCGCGGGCAGGTGTTCAAGATTCTCGATCCGGAGCGTACGGAGATTCGCTTCAACAGCGAATGGATGGATGCGCTGAGCGTCCGCGACCTTATCAAGATCGCCGCGCGCCTGAGTGTCGCCCGAATGCTGGAGCGCGACGATTTCGAAAAGCGCCTGGATGCGGGCGATCCTCTATTCCTGCACGAGCTGCTCTATCCGCTCATCCAGGGGTATGACTCGGTGGCCCTGGAAGCCGACGTCGAGCTCGGCGGTACCGACCAGAAGTTCAACTTGCTGGTGGGCCGCGACCTCCAACGCGCGATGGGCCAGGCGCCGCAGGTGGTGATGACCATGCCGCTGCTGGAAGGCCTCGATGGCGTGCGCAAGATGGGAAAGTCCTATGGCAACTACGTCGGCATCACCGATTCGCCCGAGGACATGTACGGCAAGCTGATGTCGGTGCCGGACCCGCTGATGATGAAATACTACGAGGTCCTCACCGACATCGCGCCGGATGATTTGGCGAAGATACGGTCGGGCGGGATTCATCCGATGGAGGCGAAGAAGCGTCTCGCCTCAACGATCGTAACCGAGTACCACGACGACGCGGCCGCCGCCCGCGCGCAAAAATATTTCGAATCAAAACATCAGCGCCGCGAGGTTCCCGAAGATGCGCCGGTGTTCCGGATCGACCGCGACATGTGGATCTGCGAGCTGATGAAACAAATCCGCTTTGCGCCTTCGACCAGCGAGGCGCGCCGCCTGCTGGTGCAGGGCGCCGTGCGCGTCGACGGGCAAGTCATCAGCGACGTGAATTTCCGCTTCGTTCCCGGCGACCACAAGGTGCTGGAAGTAGGGAAGCGCCGCGTCGCCCGAATCGAGAAGTAGCCTACTTCTTCTCCGCCTCGGCCACTGCTTCGCGCAGCTTCTTCATCGTGCGGTCCAGCGCCTTCAGGTAGCGCTGCTTCGTCCAGACTTCCTTGGTGCGCATCTTTAGCCAGCCCATCTTGACGGCATCGGGCTTGTTGCCCATCTCACCCGTAGAGACCTCGATGATCGCGCGCTCTTCGGCGTTAAGCGTCGCGAGCACCTCGCGCTTGAGGCTCTGAAGGAATCCGGCCTTGAGGTCGATATCGATTTTCATGGCGTGACAGGATCAGAGTAGATCAGTCCACAGGCCTTGCTCAACCAACTTCGGTTGGAGCACAAGGGGCATCTCGCACATTAAAAGCGACTACATAGCGGTTCAAAGCAGTCATTGTGCACACTTGAAGACTGTGTTATCCCACTCAAGGTTAGCGGTAAGCACCTCGCGGGAGCGCTCGTGGGCGGCTTGCCGATGCGGGCGAAGGTTAAAGAGGGGCCTTCGCCCGTCCCTTTTTGGGGCGGACGTGGAAATTGGCGCCGGCTAGTTTTGGACGGCCGGAAGTTTGGGCTTCTCGCAGGCGGCACCGGTTGCGCAGTTCAGGCCCGCGGCCATATAGGTGACAGCTGCTTTGAAAGGATAGAACGTGTAGTCGAGAGGGGTCTGGATAGGGTCGAAAGGCTTTGGGGGTGTTACTCGTTCCTCGGCCTCGGATTGAGCCTGAACCTTCTGCGTGGGCTCCATCTGCTGGACCGAAGCGACCCGGTTGTCAGGGCCGAAGGTTGCGACCTTTCCCTGATCTACCCATGCATACCTGAGTACCGTTGCACCCGAATGGTTCGGGTCGGGAATCGAATCCTTCAGATCGGGCGATCCCATCGCCTGAACGGCCTGGTCGGGAGTCATCCCCGCGGCCAGGTTTCCACTTGACGCAGTTGAGCAAGCCGTTGCCGCGAACGCCAGGCAGACGGCTGTGATCATCGTGAATATGCGGCGCATCGACATGCGATTCTTCCCAATGCCCGCAATTGACGTAACATACGCCTTCGAGTGCGGCAATCGTGCTGCCGAAAATGAATCAGGAAGGCATGCAGAGGCTGTTCGTCTACGGCGCCTTGCTCGATACGGAAAAGTGCCGGCGGTTGCTGGGGCGCCCGGTCGAGCGCGAGGGCGCTCACCTCGATGGCTTCCGGCGCGGACGGAAGCGCTATTTCTTCGTGGTCCCGAGCGAAGGAGGGCGCGTGGATGGCGCAATTCTCTCGGGACTGGACGATGGAGACCTCTCGATTCTCGACAAGTTCGAAGAGGTTCCGAGCCTCTATACCCGCGAGTCGATAGAGGCGATCAGTGCTGACGGGGAAAAAATGCGTTGCTGGATCTATCTGCCGGCCGGATGGGAGCGCGACTGATGCTTGTCCGGTCTATTTGACGTCGGCGGGGCGCTTGATTCCGAATTTGTCCAGCCGATACTGCAGCGTCCGATAGCTCATATTGAGCATCTTGCAGGCCTTGGCGATCACCCAATCGCTCTTTTCCATCGCCTGCAAAATCAACTCGCGCTCGAAGTTCTCGAAGTTGATTCCCTCGGCGGGAATCTCGAACTTGTCGCTTCGTACCCGCTCGCCGCTCTTGCCCAGGGTCTTACGCGAGAGGACCTCCTGGGGGAGGTCGCGCGGCGTGATGGTATCGCCTTCGCACAGCAACATCGCGCGTTCGATAGCGGATTCGAGCTGGCGCACGTTGCCCGGCCACGAGTAGTCGAGCAGCACCTCCATCGCCTCGCGGCTGATTTCCTTCACCCGCCCCTCGGCGAGATGGCCGAATTTAGACAGCGCATGGCTGGCCAGCAGGGGGATGTCGCCGCGGCGGTCGCGCAGCGGCGGCATCGTGATGGTGACCACGTTGACGCGATAGTACAGGTCTTCCCGAAAGCGCTCTTCCGCGACTTCCTCGGCCAGGTTCGTATTGGTTGCGGTCACCAGCCTCACATCGACGCGGATCGATTCGTTGCCGCCGACGCGGCGAATCTCTTTTTCTTGCAGGACCCGTAGCAGTTTGGCCTGGAGGCCCAGCGGCAGGTCGCCGATTTCGTCGAGAAAAAGGGTGGAACCGTTGGCGCTCTCGAACAGGCCGATCTTGCGCTCGGTCGCGCCGGTGAACGCTCCACGTTCGTGGCCAAACAATTCGTTCTCGATGAGGTTGTCGGGAATCGCCGAGCAGTTGATCGCGATAAAGGGCCGCGACGCGCGCGGAGAGTTGCTGTGAATCGCGCGGGCGACCAGCTCCTTGCCGGTTCCGCTCTCGCCTTGGACGAGCACGGTGCTGTTGGATGGCGCCACCTTGCGGACCATCCGGATGACTTCCTGGATAGCGGGGTCCTGGCCGATGATGCCCTCCAACTCGAACTTGCCTTCCAGCCTGCGCTTGAGGAGCTGGTTCTCCTGCTGGAGGTTGGACAGCTCGGCCGCCTTGGACACTGTCATCACCAGCGTCTCGCGGTCGGTGGGCTTGGTCAGGTAGTAGAACGCCCCGTTCTTCATCGCCTGCACGGCGCTCTCGATGGTTCCGTGCGCCGTGAGGATGACGACCTGGCAGGAGGGGTAGGCGCCGCGAACCTTCGCGAGCAGCTCTTCGCCCGACATCCCGGGCATCATCAGGTCGGTCAGTATGACGTCAAAACGGGTCGGCCCCAGCAGCTCCATCGCGCGCTTGCCGGTGGGGGCCTCCTCGACCGAAAAGCCCTCCTCGCGGAGCGTCTCGGTGGTGATTTCGCGTTCGAGGTCGTTATCTTCAACGACCAGCACAGATGCCTGGCTCATGCACGCTTTTCCATCCCACTCTGGGGAAACGTAAACGTTACCGTAGTTCCGGGCCCGGGTTGGTTCGGGTCGATTCGGATAGTACCACCATGCCCTTCGACAATCGCTTTTGAAAGAAATAGCCCCAACCCGATGCCCTCGCGCTTGGTGGTGAAGAAGGGCTCGAAAATGTGCGCGGCGATATCGGGATCGATCCCGGCGCCCGTGTCGCGAAACTTGATCACGAGCCTGTCACCTTCGCGTTCGAAGGTAACTTTCATCGTGCCGCCTTCGGGCATCGCCTGCACCGCGTTGGCGACCACGTTCATGAAACAGGTGCGGACCTTTTCCGCATCGACGTTCAGAACGGTGGGGATCCCGTCAACATCTTCCACCACGTCGATGCCCTGGCTCTTCATCTTCGATTCGGAAATGGCCAGGACTCCATCGACCAGTTGCTTCACGTCAGTCGAAGCGGGCTTGATTTCGATCGGCTTGCCGTAATGCAGGAAGCTCTGCACCAGCTCGCTCAAGCGGCGAACCTCGTCCTTCATGAGCATGACCTGGCGGACGAAGGGTTCCGATTCATTGCCGAGCTGCCGCGAATAGCGGGTGCGCAATTGATCGAGCGCCAGGCTGATGAAGTTCAGCGGATTCTTGATTTCGTGCGCCAGGCCGCCCGCGAGCTGTCCGAGCGCGGTGAACCGCTCGAGACGATTCAGGTCCTGCTCGCGTTCCCGCACGCGCCGGAGCTGCTCGACCATCTCGTTGAAGCTTCGGGTCAGCAGCCCGATCTCGTCGCGGCGATTCGCCTCGGGAACCGGCTCCAGCCCGCGGGCCGCGATATTCTGCGCGGCATTCGCAACGGCATGAATGGGCTTCACGTAACGGTCGGCCAGGATGTACGCGAATACCAGGCCGATCGTGAAAATCACGAACGCGGCGGCGATCTGATGAATCCAGTTAACGACCAGCGGCTGTGCCGAGTCGCCGAAGTTGGCGACCACCTGCACGTAGCCGAGCAGATGGTCTTCGACTTCGATCGGGATCAGGTACACCGTCGTTTCGCGCGACGCCGGTCCGAGCTTGGCGCCCGGAATCGTCAGGATGTCCGCGCCCTGTTTCAGTTCCTGGGCGACGATCTTGTCTTCGGAGTGGGGCACGAGCGCGGCACCGATGAGCTGCGGGTTGGAGCTGTTGATGATCAGTTTTTGCGAGGAGGCGATGGAGACCTCCAGGCCCTGGCTGTTCATGCTCTTGACGTAGTTCTGCAGGCGATCGCGATCGGTATTGCCCACCGCGGTCAGCTCCTGCACGCCGATATGGATGGCGCGCGCGAGGTTCTTCACTTGCAGCTGGGTCGTCTCGACGATCGCGGCCTGCGTGCCGAGGCTGACCCAGACTTCCGCGCCCAGGGTCAGGGCGAGCAGCGATACCATCAGGAGTATCAGCTTCGCCTTCAGGTTGAGCGGCGGGAAATTGAATCGCATGTTTTCCAGCGGCGGATCACGGCCGCCGCACGTTATCCCTCACTGGTATCGACTCGCGGCGCCGGCTGGGTCTTCGGCATGGTGTTGCGATTGAAGAACATCCGCATCAGGTAGATCGCAAGTGAAAGGACCGCGACGATCCAGATGAGATGCTCGAAGCCGCCCAGGTAGCGGATAACTTTCTCCAGTTGCCCGCCGAACAGGTATCCCAGCGACACCACGATCGGAACCGAGATCACCGCGCCCAGCAGATCGTAAAACAGGAAGCGCAGTGGCGTTACGCCGAACGAGCCGGCGGTCAGGTAGATGACCGCGCGCAGACCTGCCAGGAAGCGGGCGAAAAAAATCGCGCGATCGCCGTATCGATGCATGAAGCGCCGGATGCGGGCGATTTGCGCCTGCGATCCGGGGCGCGACAGGAAGAAGTACCGTACCAGGCCGGTACCGAAGCGGCGGCCGATGAAAAACAGCGAATTGTCGCCGGCGACGACGCCGACCAGGGATACGGCCAGCGTTATTGGATAGCGGGTGATTCCACGATGGACCAGGAATCCGCCCGCCAGCAGCGCGACATCCTCCGGTATCGGTAGGCCGAGTCCGCACAACAGCAGGACCACGAACAGGCCGAGGTACGTGAAGTGCTCGATGTACGAGGAGACCAGACCTACCAAGCGCTATTCTCCCCCACCATAGCGGGCCCGCAGCGAATCGCGGATCTGCTCCACCGGCATCCCTTGCCTGGCCAGTTGCTCGGCTTCGCGCGCCTCACCCACGCAGATAGCGCACGTGCTGCCGTGTTTGTCGCGATAGCAGTCGAGCAGCGAACGATGGCCCTCGGTCTTGTCGCATCCGCAATAGCAATGCAGTTGGGCCAGCAGGGCAGGGTCCTTGCGCGCGACCTCGTAGGCCTCGCGCACGTCGCCCTTGAACATGTTGGGGTCGAGCGTGGCGCGCAGGGTTTCCCCCGCGTCGCCGGCGCTGGACGCGGAACTGGTTGCGTCTGCCGGGCCGCCGACGCCGAACCATACATATGCGCCCGCCGCCATGAGGATAACGGCGGCAATTACCAAAAGCGTCCCCTTGGTGCCCATCAGGTGATCCTTTAACGGATTATAGCATTTCGATCATCTGGAGGGTCTGCCGGGCAAAGGTATAGAGCGCAGCCGGCCGATGGGGTCCGCGGCGGGTTTCCTTGAGCGCGCGCAGCAGGCCCATCGCGAGTATTCGCCGCCGGAAATTGCGGCGATCGATAGGGCGGTCGAGAATTCGCGAATACAGCTCCTCGAACTCCGCGAAGGTGAAGACCCTGGGCAGCAGTGCATACGCGATATTGCTGTACTCGAGCTTGGACCTGAGCCGCTTGAAGGCATAGGCGGCGATCAGAGCGTGGTCGTATGCAAGCGGCGGCAGTCCGGTGACTTCAAACCATTCGCCCGCGGCATATTTCGGGGAAGGGCCGCTGACCTTGCCCGGGTCGGGAATCAGCGCCATGTACGCGACCGATACCACGTGCGCATCGGGGTCGCGCGACGGATCGCCGAAGGTGAAGAGCTGCTCCAGATATGCGTCGCTGAGCCCGGTCGAGGTGCGCAGTTCCCGCCGCGCGGCATCATCGAGCATCTCGCCCCGCCGCACGAGGCCACCGGGAAAGGCCCACTTGCCGCGGGCCGGGCCGCGTGCGAGCTGGACGAGGTAGGTCTTGAGACGGCGCTTCTCGATCGCGAACAGTACCGTGTCGACCGCGACGCGCGGGCGTTCAAAACGGTCTGCCGATTCTGTCGGACCGGGGCTCTGCGCGATTGCGGGACTGCTCAGGCGCTCAGCTCCAGCATCCGCTCCAGTGCTATCCGCGCCCCCTCGCGCACGTCCTCGGGAAGATTGATTTCGTAGCGCAGGTTGCGGAGTGAATCGAGCGTGCCCTCGAGCGTGATCATCTTCATGAAGCGGCATAGTTTGCACGCCTTGTAAAAACGCTTCTCGGGAATCTCCATCAGCAGCCGGTCCGACAGGCCGCATTCGGTCACCACCAGGAACTTGTCTGCATCGCTCTCGCGCGCATATCGCACCATCGCGCTGGTCGAAAGGACCGTATCGGCGAGCGCCAACACGTCCTTGCGGCACTCCGGATGCGCCAGCACCTTGATGCCGGGAATCGAGTTCTTGACCTTGTTTACTTCCTCGGGGGTTATCTGGTGATGGACGTAGCAGTTACCATCCCATGAAATTATTCGCTTGCGGGTGTTCTCCTGCACGTAGTTGGCAAGGTTCTGGTCGGGGACGAACAGGATATTTTCGGAATCGATGGCGTTGACGATCTTGACCGCGTTGGCCGAGGTGCAGCAGGCGTCGGATTCAGCCTTCACATCGGCGGTGCAGTTGACGTACGAGACCACTTTGAGGTCGGGATAGATCTGCTTGAGCTCGGCTTTGCGATCCACGAGCGCTTCGGCTGTGACCGCATCGGCAAGAGAGCATCCGGCGCGCAGATCGGGAATCAGGACGGTGCGCCCGGGATTCATCACCTTGGCGGTTTCCGCCATGAAATGAACGCCGCAGAAGACGATCACCTCGGCATCGCGGACTTCCCTGGCCTTGCGCGCAAGTTCCAGCGAATCGCCGATAAAATCGGCGACCTCGAAAATCTCCGGCCGCTGGTAGTTATGCGCCAGGATGATGGCCTTGCGCTCTTCCTTGAGGCGGAGGATTTCCTCGATCTGATGCGAGTAGCGTTCGCAGGTATCGAGGCCGTAGGCATCATTGTCGAGCGGCGCGAGCTTGCGATGCAGCGCCGCGGCGGAGATTGGAGATAGAATGGGTGCGTTCACGATTGCATCCTGTCCGTCCCCGGCCTGCACCCCCATCGACCATCACGCCCTCAGCAGCCGGGGACTTTGCGTCAATTTGACACTTACTCTAGTAGCATACAGCCATCGGTGCAACCCGCTCCGAAACGAAGGATAGTCGAAGGAGCCATCTGCCGTGCAGATCCGCATCCAGACGCCTTCCATTCTTTAGTGGTGGCCGGCGGCTCCGCCGGCTACGCGCGGCGTCACCTCAGGTTCATTCGGCACTGCGTGTTTCCTGGCTCCGACTCGACGATAAGGACAGAAAACTATTCTGGTGTTGTTGAAGGTGGGCAGTGAGCCTCCAACAAAGCTTGCAGCTGGGATATCGCGACGAGAATGCCGTCGACCAGATGATTCTCCCTGGCCGCCACGAGGAAGTCGGCTACCACTTTCTCCCATGCTTCCGTTCCCACCTGTTGGTGGATTTCGCGATCGGCGAGCACCTCGACGTAGCGTTCGCCAATCGACACAAAAAACAGGACCCCATTGCGCTCGTGCGATGGGCCGACGACGTGAACTGCGAACTCTCGGTGCGCAAGGTGTTGCGCGCGGCTAAGCTTAATTCGCGCAGGTACGATTCGAAGCCGAAGAGGAAGCCAGTCAAAGACCAGAGTCAGAATGACGAACGAGGAGGCGCCGATCACATAGCCTGCTCGAATGCCTAGTTGGGGAAGGAGTAAAGCGGCGAGTCCATTGATTATCAGCGCACCAATCGCGGCCCATAGCGGCGCATAAAGAGAGTAGTGGTCGCTGAGGGGCACTACTATCAGCGATAACCGGGCGCCGGTGCGTTTCTGCGCGTCGGCTATCGCGACCTCGATTCGTGCGCGGTCGGAGACCGCGAACGGCTGTCCCCACTTCACCATGAACCCGATGCACCTCCACCGCCGAAGGATCCACCTCCGCCGGAGAACCCTCCACCTGAGAAACCACCGCCCGAGAATCCTCCGCCTGGGTATCCACCCCCCGAATATCCTCGCCCAAAGCCATATCCGGGCCCGCCCGGATGCACATGGAACTGCCAGTATCGGTATCTGCGGCGCTTCGCCGCCTTTATTTCCTTCTTCCGCTGCCGCCACCAGTCGCGGTCGTGGAGATGGCTGAATCCCTGGGCGAAGACGGCGAAAAGAATCAAAAAGAAGAAAAACACGAAGAGACTGGCGAAGTTGGCCTCAAAGATAGAGAGGAGGAAATGAAGCGGGCCTGCCGATCGACTGCTGGAAGGCTTCGCCGGTTCGCCGCCGATTACTTGTAGTATCGCGCGCGTTCCCTTGAGCACCCCCGCGTCGAAATCGCCACGCCGAAATTCCGGTAAGATGACCTGCTGGATGATTTGGCTGCACTGCGCATCGGTCAGGACGCCTTCCAACCCATATCCCACCTCGATCCTGACTTTGCGCTCGTGTGGTGCGACGATAAGCAAGACGCCGTTGTTGATCCCTTTCTGTCCAATTCCCCAGTGGCGCCCAAGTTGATACCCGAAATCCTCGATCGAGTAGCCCTGTAGCGAGCTGAGGGTAACGACCACGAGTTGCTGCCCGGTCTTCTTTTCCTGACCGGCGACCATGTCCGTGAGGAGGTCGATTGTTGGTTGAGAGAGAATTCCGGCTTCGTCCACGACTCGGCCGGCAAGAGCCGGGAATCTGGGCTGATCGGCGCGAGCTCCGGCCGCCAGGGCGAAGAGCGACGCGACCAGTGAGGCCGCGATGATTTGCAGCCGTGGGTTTCGCAGCCGCATCAGAAATGGACTTGCGGAGCCTGCTGTTCGTTCTCAGGAATAGTGAAGTTCTGTTTCAGCTGGGCATCGGGATAGAGAATCTCGGCAATCCATTTGCTCGGGTAGGTTCTGAGAGTGAGGTTGTATTGCTGTACCGCCACGATGTAGTCGCGGCGCGCTACTGCGATCCGGTTCTCGGTGCCTTCGAGCTGCGACTGTAACGCCAGAAAATTCTGATTCGATTTGAGATCGGGATATCGTTCGGTTACCACGAGCAGGCGACTGAGCGCACTCGTCAGTCCCGCCTGGTTTTGCTCGAATCCCTTGAAGGCAGCGGGATTGGTGAGAATGTCGGGCGGAAGTTGCATCTGGGCGACCTTGGCGCGTGCTTCGGTTACCTGGGTGAGTACTTGTTGCTCTTGTTTTGCGTAACCTTTGACGATCTCGACTAGATTGGGGATGAGGTCCGCACGGCGCTGATATTGATTGAGTACCTCGCTCCACGCGGCTTTCACCGCCTCGTCCCTGCGCGGAACCGCGTTAACGTCGCAGGCCGCAAGCGCCAGGGCGGAAATCAGGATCAATGCCGCGTGGGTTCTCCATCTTCGCGTAGAACAATTCATTTGGGGTTCCATTATAGTGAGTTCACTGAAAGTCGTGAATTTGGCAACCGGGTCTCCGCCCGCCGCATTACGAGTGAGGCGGGGCCCATGCGGGCGGACGCAAAGGGTGGCGCCATTAACGCATTCGATCTGCGCTTTGGTAAACCAAGCCCATAGGCCCCAATGTCGGAGTTAAAGCGATGGATGAAGTTCTGGAGAAGCAAATAGTCGATGCGGTGCGGCGGTTTGTCGAGCGTGATGTTATTCCGGTCGCCTCCGAGCTGGAGCATCGCGATGAATACCCGCAGGCGTTGGTCGACAAGATGAAGACCCTTGGCCTGTTCGGCGCCACCATCCCCGCCGAGCACGGCGGGCTTGGGCTCTCGTTCGGCACCTACGCCCGCGTGATGGAGGAGCTGTCGCGCGGATGGATGAGCCTGGCCGGCGTCATCAACAGCCACCTCATCATGGCCTTCATCATCACCCATCACGGCACCGATGCGCAGAGGAAATACTTCCTGCCCGCGATGGCGCGCGGCGAGAAGCGCGGAGGGCTGGCGCTCACGGAGCCGCA
>DATJWT010000337.1:0-2586 GCA_035500975.1 Binataceae bacterium (SeqCode) | reverse complement strand
TCCAGGCGCTGCACCTCGACGCGCAGCATCACGGCGCACAGCTCGCGCCATCGTTCGCCCCGCTCGACCAGGAAATTTCCGCGCGTGTCGTTACGGATGCGCGCGAGCTTCTTCGACTTCGACGGCGTGCGCAGGTAGATGCGCCGATCGACCGCCGCAAACCACATCGGCATCGAGATTGGCCATCCATCGCGCGTAAGCGTCGTGAAGATCCCCGTGTGCGCGCGGGCGAGTTCGGCCCACGCTTCCTCTTCTGAAAGCCGGATGCTCATGGAGCTGATTAAAGACGGTTTGCCGCTCGATGAGAAGCCGCGAGCGATCGAGCGATGAGTAAGCGCATCGGATGCTAAGGAATCGGTAATTTTTTCAGCGCGTTTGCGAGTCGCAGGCGGAGAGCCGGCGGCCTGCCCTGCTTTAGCTTAGAAATGAATTCTCCTCACCAGCTGACTCAAGTCGCCTGCGGCATCCGATTTTTCGCGTCGTGGCATCGCGCTTGCTCGATTCTTCTTTTCAAAACCAGCGACAAAACCCAGGGGAATGACGCCATGAAAGAGCAAGGAGCGCGAAATCATATGAGTCTCGGAGCCGGTGTGCTGGCCGTGTTGCTGGCGGGCGCGATGGGAATATTCACCGCGTGCGCATCGACGCCGACCAGCGAAAGCACGGGCGGTTACATCGACGACTCCGCGATAACCGCGAAGGTCAAGGCCGACCTCGCGCAGGACCCGGCGGTGAGTGCTCTGCAGGTTCACGTCATCACTTACAAGGGCGTGGTTGAGCTCAATGGATTCGCAAATACGCCCGCGGAGATCACCGAGTCCGGACTTGTTGCGAGCAAGGTCGCGGGCGTGGTCTCGGTTCATAACAACCTGGTCCTGAAGCAGGCCGCCGCCCCGGCGACATCCACAGAAAAGCGCATCGAGTAGCTCCAGCTCGAATTGCTGGTGCCTTGCAGGCGCTTCGCGAACGGGGCTATTGCTGTACCGGGAACGCACAAGCGCGGGGCACAAGTGAAATTCGGGGTACTGCAATTCTTCAGCTGGCCGGACCGGCGCGTCACGCTGCCCACGGTCTATGAGCGCGCGCTGCAGCGAATCGAGATCATGGATCGCAGCGGTTACGACGCGATCTGGATCACCGAACATCACTTCAACGACTACAGCGTGTGCCCATCGATTCCCGTGATGGGCGCGTTCGTGGCGGCGCGCACCAAACGCCTGCATATCGCAACCGGCGTCACGCTCGCGGCGTTTTACCATCCGCTGCGGCTCGCGGAAGAAGTCGCGCTGCTCGATATCCTGTCGGGCGGGCGCGTTTACTGGGGAGCCGGGCGCGGATTCGATCCGCTCGAGTTCAAGACCTTCGGGATGACGCCCGAGGAGAGTTACCCGCGCTTCCAGGAAGCGGTCGATATCGTGATGAGCGCGTGGCGCAACCCGCGCGTGACGTATCACGGCAAATATTTCTCGTTCGAGAATATCGAAGTGCTGCCGAAGCCGCTTCAGCAGCCGCATCCGCCGATGTGGGTGGCGGCGTACTCGCCCGCGGCAATCGAATGGGCGGCCGCGCGCGGATATTCGATCATGCTCGACCCGCATTCTCCGACCTCGATGATCGGCGACAAGATGGAAACCTGGCGCAAGCTCCTCGTCAGCCATGGCCACAACCCGGCCGGTCGAGTTCTGCCGACGGTGCGCCTGGTCGCGATCGCGGACAGCGATGCACGCGCGGAGGAAGTGGCGCGCGAAGGATCGAAGTGGATCCTGCGCTCGTACGTGAATCCCAACGGCGAGCGGGGCGACAGCGCCGCGATGGTGCAGCGGTACGTCGACTCGATGGTGATTCACGGCACGCCGGAGCGTGTGGCCGAGAAGATCGCAAGGATTCGCGACGAGATCGGGCTGAACTACATGATCACCGCGCCGCTCAGCCACGAGACGTTCCTGTCATTCACCGACAAGGTGCTGCCGAAGCTGGCCACGGACGAGCCGGCGATTGCGCCCTAAGCCTTCTGCCCAGGGAGAAGAGTCCCGGCTCCGGGACAGATGAGGGGGACCGCCGTTACAGCATTCGCGGCGGTTTCATACCGGAACCCAATGCGGCTTTGAACGACTTCGCCAGTTTCTCCACCGTCCAGGGCGCATCGCCCATCAGCACGCACTCCGGCACGATGTGCGAATAGCGCGTGATGCGATAGCCCATGGCGCCGATCGCCTGCCCGTTGACGTACTGCGCTTCGTCGCTCGCGAGGTAGACGACCACCGGCGCGACGTTGGATGGATCCATGATCGAGGCCCGGCCGGAATCGCGAAATGACGACCCCGCGGGCATCCGGGTGTCGGGAATCGAATCGGTCATGCGGGTCGATGCGCCCGGCATGATCGCATTCACGGTGATGTTGTACTTCGCCAGCGCGACCGCGCTGCTGAAGGTCAGGCCGAGAATTCCCGCTTTCGCCGCTGCATAGTTGGGCTGACCCGGAGCTCCGAGCGCGGCCCCGGAAGAGAAATTGATGATGCGGCCGGCCTTGCGCTCGCGCATATGCGCCGACGCGGGGCGCATCGTGCAGAAGTGGCCCTTCAAATG
>DATJWT010000336.1:0-10180 GCA_035500975.1 Binataceae bacterium (SeqCode) | reverse complement strand
CAGCCCCGGCTTCGCGATCTGGTTGCGCAACTTCCGCGAGATTTTCACCGACGAAAAAGCCAACGCCGAGTTCTCCGAGTATGTCGCCAACCGTATCCGTCAGCGGGTGAAGGACCCTGCAGTAGCCGAGAAGCTGATCCCGCGCGATCACGGCTTTGGCGTGCAGCGGGTGCCGATGGAGACGCACTACTTCGAAGCCTACAACCGCGACAACGTGCACCTGGTGGATATCAGCGAAACGCCCATCGAGGAGATAACCGAAACCGGGCTGCGCACCACCAAGCGCGACTACCAATTCGATATCATCGTGTATGCGACGGGCTTCGATGCGATCACCGGCGCGTTCGACCGAATCGACATCCAGGGTGTAGGCGGCGTGAAGTTACGCGACCAGTGGAGCGATGGTCCGTCGACCTTCCTCGGGATGCTCGTCCACAGCTTCCCGAATTTCTTCATGCCCTCGGGACCGCAGAGCGGCTCCGCGTCGACCAACTATCCGCGCGGCATCGAGACCGGGGTCAACTGGTGCACGAACTTGCTACGCTTCATGTGGGACCACGGCTACACGCGCGCCGAACCCACGATCGAAGCCCAGGAACGCTGGACGGCGCACGTGAAGCAGATGTACTCGGCGATGCTCATGCGCAAAGCCAAGTCCTGGTTCACCGGGTACAATTCGAACGTTCCCGGCCACGAACACGGCAAGATCCGCTACCTCGTCTACAACGGTGGCTCGCCCAAATACGTCAGCCGCATCAACGAGGTCGCTGACAACGACTACCAGGGGATCGTGTTCACGCCCGGCTCGTTACTTCGCAGTCGCCAGGGTGCTGAGACGGCAGAAGTCCCGGACTAGAAGCGTGGTCGAAGCGGCACGGGCTTCCAGCCTGCGCGTTTGAGTCCTTAGTGCGTGCCCCCCGCGAGGCACTCGGCGCAGAGGCCGTATAGTTCCATCTTATGGCGGCGCAGCTCCGCGCCGAGCTGGCGGGCGACCGCCTCTTGCAGGCGTTCGATATTGTCGTTTTCGAATTCGATTATCTTGCCGCAGCGCTCGCAGATGAAGTGGTCGTGATGATGCTCGTCGACTGACTCGTAGCGCGCCTGGCCGTCATCGAAGTGCCGCTCCTGCAGCAGGTTGCATTCGCGAAGCAGCCGGAGGGTCCGGTAGATGGTCGCATAGCCGACGTGCGGGCTGACTTTCTTGACCTCGGCGTAGAGTTCTTCAGCGCTGATATGCCTGCCGATTCCGAAGAAGACCCGCGCGATGTCGTCGCGCTGCCCCGTCGATTTGAGTCCGCGCTCCTTGAGCCGGGCGTGAAACGACAGCATCCGCTTCTCCGCATCGACGTGCGGTTTGCGGCCAACAACGGTGCGCCCGGTCGAGGCGCCTTCTTCTGCACGCGCCATCGGAATTTATCCGGGTTGGGTTCCGGGCTGGATCACCTGGCGCGCCGCCGGTGAGAGATAGACCGAATCGAGGTCGCGCGCACGCAGCGCCTCGGCCAGCACTTCGAGCTGATCGCCGGGCGGCATATCCCGATCGATGATCACGAGGTTCTTTTCGCGCAGGCGGCAAGCCCCGCCGCGGGCGCGGTAGCCGATCTCGCGCAGGATTTTCTCGCGCCGCACCACCAGGCCGACCCGTTCGGCCGCCTCGCACAGCTCCTCCACCAGCTTGAGCACTCGCGATTCCTTCTGCTCGCTCATCATCCTGCCCCTTGAGGAAACCAGTCGGCCCATGGTATCGCGGACTTCGAGGTTGCGCCGATGATCAAAAAACTCCTGGTCGGCATCGATACCTCCGAGCACTCCCGCAATGCGCAGGCCTACGCCTTTCACATCGCGCATCGCCTCAATGCCAGCCTCATCGGCCTGCACGTGGTCGACATCGTGTCGATCGAGGGCTCCTTCTTCCATGATATATCAGGTTCACTCGGGCTGGAACCCTACCTCGATTTTTCGTCCAAGATGCGCGAGGTGCTGACCGCTCGCGGACGCGCCGTGCTCGATGAGTTCGCCGCAGCCGCGGCGCGCGAGAACCTGCCGGTCGAGACGGTGCTCGATATGGGAATCGTGGCCAACCAGGTCTGCGACCGCGCACGCAGCGTGGACCTGGTGATGATCGGTCATCGCGGCGTCAACGAACGTTTCTCCAGCGGACTGCTCGGCTCGACAGCGGAAGCGGTGGCGCGCAAATGCCCGCGCCCGCTGTTCATCTCCCCGATGAAGTTCCGGGAAATTCAGCGGATGGTGCTTGCCTACGACGGCAGCGAGCGCGCCTCGCGTGCGATGCGCGCGGCAGCGGAGTTCGCAAGCAGCCTCGGTATCCCGATTGCGATCGTGACGGTGGCGCGCGACCAGAAGACAGGCGAGCGCACCCTCGAAGAGGCGCGAAAATACTTCGAGCCGTACTCGCTCCAGGCCGAGTTCAAACTCCTCGGCGGACACGCCAACGAGGAGATCGTCAAGTTCATCAAGGACTACGAGGCAGACCTGTTGTTCATCGGGGCATACGGGCACAGCCGCATAATCGAGATGGTGCTCGGCTCGACGACTGAGTACGTGCTGCGGAACACCCCCTGCCCTGTCTTTCTGTCGCGCTAGTCTGTGCAATTTACGAAATCTGCGGATTTCCGCTCCTCACTTAGGAGACATGCAATGCGAATCGGATTTATCGGATTGGGCAACATGGGAGGCCCGATGGCCCTGAACATGATCAGGGCCGGGCATTCGCTGACCGTCTACGACATCCGGCGCGCCGTCGCCGAGCCGCATCTCGCCGCGGGCGCGAAATGGGCTGATTCGCCCGCTGCGGTGGCAGCCGACAGCGAAGTTGTCTTCACCTCGCTGCCGGGACCCAAGGAAGTCGAAGAAGTCGCGACCGGCGAAGGCGGTATCCTGAGCAAGCTCGCGCGTGGCGCGGTCTATGCGGATCTCTCAACCAACGCACCCAGCGTAATTCGCCGCATCGGGACCGAATTCAAGGCGAAAGGAATCGAAGTGCTCGATGCCCCTGTCAGCGGGGGCATCCCGGGCGCGCGCGATGCGACGCTGGCCGTGATGGTGGGCGGGAATCGTGCGGCGTTCGAGAAGATCAAACCCGCCCTCGATGCGATCGGCGACAAGGTGACTTATGTCGGCGAGAACGGCGCGGGAGCTGTTGCCAAGCTCGTGCACAACATGATCGCGCTGTGCTCGACCCAGCTTTTGGCTGAAGCGTTCACGATGGGCATCAAGGCGGGAGTGTCGCCCGAAGCGCTCCTCAAAGTGGTGCAGGACGGCGCTTATGGCCAGGGGATGCTGCTCAAGGGCACGATGCCCCGGATGGTCTTTCGCGGCAACTTCGACCGCGTGACTTTCACGCTCAAACTGGCGAAGAAGGACCTGGGGCTTGCAACCGAGGTGGGAAGAGAGTTGAACGTGCCGATGCCGATCGCATCGATGGTCGAGCAGGACTTCCTGGCGGCGATCGCAAACGGCCTTGGCGACAAGGACATGACGGTGGCGGTCACCGTGCAGGAAAACCGCGCCAACGTGAAAATACGAACTGCGGAACCCGCAAAATCAACGAGGTGAACATTCATGGCCAACGAACTCGAAAAGAAAGGGCTCGAAGTACGCACCAAGCTGTTCGGCGAGAAGCAGGCCCTCGCGGGTCACGAGGCTCTCAAGAAATTCGACCCCGACTTCGCCACTTTTCTCAATGAGCAACTCTTCGGCGGAATCTGGTCGCGTCCGGGACTGCCGCTCAAGTCGCGATCGATGATCACGATCGCGGCGCTGATCGCGCTCAACCGCGGCCCCGAACTGCGTATCCACATGCGCGGCGGCCTGAACCTCGGCATCACCAGGGAAGAATTGAAGGAGATGATCCTCCATCTGTCGCAGTACAGCGGGTTCCCCACCGCCGTAGAGGCGATGCGCGCATTCCAGGAAGTGACCGAGCCGAGAAAGAGCTAGGACCGGCTTGGACTTCCTTTTCGACGGACCCAAGACCGCCGAGCGGATGCTGGTGCTGGCGCATGGCGCGGGCGCCCCGATGGATTCGCCGTTCATGCAGGCAATCGCCGAAGGCGTGGCCGCTTCCGGAATTCGGGTCGCGCGATTCGAATTTCCGTACATGCATCGGCGGCGCGAGGGTGGTCGCGGTGGAGCGCCCGACCCGCCGCGGATTCTCACGCAGTCATGGCTCGATGCGATCGAAGAGTTGGGCGGCAGCGATCGGATGGTTATCGGCGGCAAGTCGCTCGGGGGCCGAGTCGCCAGCATGGTCGCCGACGAGGCACGCGTGCGCGGCCTGGTTTGCCTCGGATATCCGTTCCATCCTCCGGGCAACCCGGAGAAGACGCGCACGAAGCATCTCGAGGAGCTGAAAACCCGCGCTTTGATCTTGCAGGGTGAACGGGATCCGTTCGGACTGCCCGGCGAAGTCGCGCGCTACAAATTGTCGCGCAAGATTCGTATCGAATGGATTCCCGACGGTGACCATTCCTTCAAGCCCCGCAAAAGCAGCGGACACACCGAAGCGGAGAACTTGAGAAGATCAATCGCGCTGGTAACCACCTTCGTGAAGGCGTAATTCCGAGCCCCCCGGAAACTCCTCTCCCGGAGGGAGAAGGACTCTTCAGGAGAGGAACTACTGTTAGAATTATCGCGCGTTCTTTAGCGTCAGGCTCACCACACCGAGGACCCAGCGGCGTGACGCTTGTCGCCGGGCACGACGATTCGGAGCGGACCTTCCCGCGAATCCAGCGCCTTTCCATCGCGATGATCGGCGACGAGAATGACCTGGTCGGTGAAGCCCGGATCGAACTCCGCGAGCGCGTACACCGCCTTGTAACCGTCGGATCCGCCCGCCACCACGCACATCGTCATATTCGACCCGCGCAATTCCTTGCCCAGCGGCGCGCCGGCGCGCTTGAGAATCTCTACGACCGGAACGCCATCGTAGGTAGCCTTCACGCCGCGATCGTCGGTTACGGCCGCACTCGCCCGCGGCATTACCGCCAGATCGGCGGCAGTCAGCGCCAGGGAAGCGTGCACTTCACCGCCGACCGCCAAGGATGGAGCAGATTGCGCTGCCGCGCGCCCGCCGTGGCAGGCGATGACGGCAAACACGATCGCCGCGCCGATTCGCGCGGCGGTCCCGATGCGCCGGAACATCAGTCCTTCTGGATCATCACCTCGGTCGCCTTGATGACCGCGGTGACCTTGTCGCCCTTCTTGAGCTTCATCTCCTCGGCGCTGTGCCTGGTGATGACCGATTCGACGACGTTATCTCCGACCTTTACCGTAATCAGCGCGGTGACTGTGCCGAGCAAGACCTCGGTGACTTCGCCCTTCAGATGATTGCGTGCACTCAGAGCCATTACGTTTCCTCCCTGCGGTTCGATGCCAGAGTAATTGTCAGTTAGCTCGAATAATGTCATATGGTGACGATATTCGTAAAACCAAGTTGGCGAGTCTCGAAAGCCTGAATGAAAACCCGAGCCAAGCTCCAATTCTTCCGCACGATAGTTGTCGTGGCAGCGTTGCTCGCGCTGTGTGCCCCGGGGTTAGCCACGGCCGAAGTCCTGACGGTGGCGGCGGCGGCCGATCTGACCTTCGCCTTCAAGGATGTCGCCACGGAGTTCCAGGCACAGAGCAGGGACACCCTGCGCATCTCCTACGGTTCGTCAGGGAACTTTTTCTCCCAGATCAAGAACGGCGCTCCGTTCGACGTATTCTTTTCCGCTGATGTTCAGTATCCGCAGAAGCTGGCCGCGGCCGGCCTGGTGGACTCCGCCACCATCTACGAATACGCGGCCGGAAAAATTGTCGCCTGGGTTCCCAACTCCTCGAAGCTCGACCTGGACCAGGGGCTGAACGTGCTGCTCGATCCTTCGATCCATAAAATCGCGGTCGCGAATCCCGAGCACGCTCCTTACGGACGGGCGGCAATAGCCGCGATGCAGCACGAAGGAATCTATGACAAGGTTAGGAGCAAATTCGTGATGGGCGAGGACATATCGCAGACCGCGCAGTTCGTGCAGTCGGGTAATGCCGACGTGGGCATCCTCGCGCTCTCGCTGGCGCTCGCCCCGGCGATGAAGGACAAGGGGCGCTTCACCATTATCCCGGTTGGGGATTACCCACCGATCATCCAGGCCGCCTGCATCATCAAGGCCACCAGGCATCCCGATCTCGCCGGGCGCTTCCTCGAGTTCATCAAGCAGCCCGCCACCGTCGCGAAAATGGGAGAGTACGGCTTCGTGCTGCCCGGCGCGGCGGGGGCATCCAATCCCTGATGATCGAGTGGTCGCCCATACTCCTCACTCTGAAACTCGCCGCGGTCGTGTGCACCGTGCTGTTCCTGATCGGGATGCCGATCGCATCGTGGCTGAGTTTCACGCGATGGCGATGGAAGTTCATGGTCGAGTCCGTGGTCGCGCTGCCGATCGTATTGCCGCCGACGGTGCTTGGCTTTTACATCCTGGTCGCGCTGGGATCGCAGAGCCCTGTTGGCCGATGGTACCGCGAGCTGTCGGGGCACGGGCTGCCATTCACTTTCGCCGGTCTCGCGATCGCATCGGTCATCTATAGCCTGCCCTTCATGGTGCAGCCGATGGCGGCGGCGTTCGGGCAGGTCGATCGCAGCCTTATCAACGCATCGGCAACCCTGGGGGCCTCGCGGTTGCGCACCTTCTTCAGGATCGTGCTGCCAATGTCGGTCAGCGGCATCGTCACCGGAATCGTGCTTAGCTTCGCGCATACGCTCGGCGAATTCGGCGTGGTGCTGATGGTGGGCGGGAACATCCCGGGAGCGACCGAGACTATCTCGATCGCGATCTATGACAACGTGCAGGCGCTCAACTACTCGGCGGCCAATCACATGGCGCTCATCCTGATGGCCTTTTCATTCGTGACCTTATCGCTCACTTACGCGCTCAACCGCGGAGCGTGGAACGTATGGCCGTTGCATCGCTGAGCAATTCGGGCAGTATTGCTCGGAACGTGACGATCGAGACCCCGGCTCCGCGCGACCGTGTCCTTTCCCTCAGCATCGCCCATCGTACCTCCCACGAATTCGCCGTCGCGGCACGGTTCGATGCGGCGCCCGGGTTCACGATGGTGTTGGGGCCGTCGGGCAGCGGAAAGACCACTTTGCTTGAATGTATCGCCGGGTTCGCGCGCCCCGACTCGGGCCGAATCGCGATCGGCGACCGGGTGCTGTTCGATTCCGAAGCGCGCATCGACGTGCCGGTCGCGGAGCGGAGGCTCGGCTACCTGTTCCAGAATCTCGCGTTGTTTCCGCACCTGAGCGTCGACCAGAACATCAAGTACGGAATCGCCAAGCTGCCTGCCGCCGAGCAGGGACGGCGAATGACCTCGATGCTCGAATCGTTTCGCATCGGTCATCTGCGCGATCGGAGGCCCGGCGAGGTGTCGGGCGGCGAACGTCAACGGGTCGCGCTCGCGCGATCGCTCGTGACCGACCCCGCGGTGTTGCTGCTCGATGAGCCCCTGACCGCGCTCGATGCCTCCGCCAAGTCGAAGATCATCGACGACCTCCGCCAGTGGAACGCGGAGCATCGAATTCCAATTCTCTATGTCACGCACGCACCCGAAGAAGCATTTGCGCTCGGCGAGCGCGTGATCGTGATGGAGGCAGGGCGGGTGGTGGCGCAGGGGATGCCGCAGGAGATTCTCAAGTCGCCGCGCCGCGAAACCGTCGCGCAGATCGTCGGATTCGAGAATGTCTTCGATGCGACCGTGACCGCGCTGATGGAAGCGCAGGGTACGATGGTATGCCGGGTCGGCAGGAACCACCTGGAGCTCGAGGTTCCGCTGACCCGCGCGTCGGTCGGAGAAGCGGTGCGAGTAGCGGTGCGCGCCGGCGATATCATGCTCGCCGCTGAACGCCCGCACGGGCTGAGCGCACGCAACACCTTCGAGGGTCGCGTGACCGAGATTCGCCGCGCGGGCGTGACGGTGATCGTCATGATCGATTCCGGAGTAACGTTCGAGGTGCACGTGACGCCGGCGGCCGCCGAGCAGCTCGGGCTCGCGCCGGGGCGCGGCGTGTGGGCGATACTCAAGACCTATTCCTGCAGCCTGATCGAAGGCTAAATGCCAAAATCGATCAGGTGTTCCGGGCCGGCGATCCGCTTCGTGTGCGGATTGCTGCTAGTCGTTACCGCGATCGCGAGCGGTGAGAGAGGTTACGCCAATATGATGGCTCCCGAAATTGCTCGTCCCGGTCTGCAATGGTTCAACGTGCCCGCGCCCCTGCCGATCGCGAGCCTGCGCGGTCGCATCGTGATCCTCGATTTCTGGACCGAGGGCTGCATCAACTGCATCCATATCATCCCGACCCTGCGCCGCGTGGAAGAGAAATTCCCCGACGAGGTCGTCGTGATCGGCGTGCATTCACCCAAGTTCGCCAACGAGAAAAACGCGGCCAGCGTAAAGGACGCGATCAGCCGCTACGAAATCCGCCATCCGATTATCCACGATCCCCAGATGACCATATGGCGCAGCTACGGCGTGCAGGCATGGCCGACGCTGATCGTGATCGGCGCCGATGGCGAAGTGGTCGGCAAGGTTCCCGGCGAACCGGATCCCGATCGGCTAATCGAGGCGATTGAGAATCTGGTGCACACCTACCAGCAGGGCGGCGCCCTCAAGCCGGCGAAGCTGGACCTGCAAATCGTTCCCGAGCCGAAGGGGCGGTTTCTCTTCCCCGGCAAGCTCAAGAAGGTGCCGGGCGGCGACAGACGATGGGCGCTCGCCGATGGCGGCCACAACCAGATGGTGCTGCTCGATGACACGGGCAAGGAGCTCGAGCGTTTTGGCAGCGGCGAGGCGGGGCTGGTCGATGGTCCGAAGGACCAGGCGCGCTTCAACCATCCGCAGGGGTTGGCCGCCTCGAGCGATGCGATCTACGTGGCGGACACGGAGAATCACGCTATTCGCAAGATCGATCTCGCGACCGGCGCGGTGGCCACGCTGGCGGGCACGTCGCGTCGCGGCCGTCCGCTCGGCGCTCCGCAGGCCGGACGCGAGACCGCGCTCGCTTCGCCGTGGGACCTCGAACTCAAGGGCGACCAGCTCTACTTCGCCAATGCGGGAACGCATCAGCTTGGTGTGCTCGATCTCAAGACCGGCAACGTCGCTCGCTTTGCGGGCACCGGCGAGGAAGCCCTCACCGACGGGCGCGCATCGGAGGGTGCGCTCGCTCAGCCCAGCGGGCTTGCGCTCAGCGCGGACGGAAAGAGTCTCTATTTCGCGGACAGCGAGAGTTCCGCCGTGCGCGTGATCACGCTGGGCGGCGATCCGCGCCTCATCACGCTGGTGGGCGCCGGCCTGTTCGACTTCGGATGGGTCAACGGCGATTTTCGCGGCGCGCGCTTACAGCATCCGCTGGGCGTCGCCGTCGACGGCGACAAGGTGCTGGTCGCGGACACCTACAACAGCGCGATTCGCGAGCTGAATCTCGACACCCATACGGTGTCTGACTTCGACGGCGGCAAGTACACCTGCATGGACACGATCTGCGTCCCGACCCGCGAACCTGCCGGAATAGTCGTCGACACTCCCGACCGGATCCTGCTGGTCGACACCGGCAACCATCGCGTCGACGAATACCGCCCGTCCGCAAAGACCTACCACACCTGGGCCCGCTAACCTCTCGCCCTCAAGTTCTTTTCCCTAAGGGAAAAGCGGCGCGCCGCACACGGGATCAGGGTCGGCGGGCTTCATTTGGCCAGACCTTGTTTCAAGCAAGTCGGGCTCGTTCTTCTGCTGGTCTTTCACAATCTTGTGAAACTTCCGAATTTTAGTTAGTCAGAGAATCATGCCCGTGCGACTTCGTCCCTCCCCGGACCGCATCGCTATCTCCCGCTTTGTCGAGAGCTTCGCCGCCGTGCTCACGGAGGCCGGCTTCCCCAGGATGCCCGCACGGATTTTCGCCGCGCTACTCGCCAACGATTCCGGAACCATGACCTCCGCGGCGCTGGCGAGCCTGCTGCACATCAGCCCCGCGGCCGTGTCAGGGGGAGTGCGCTACCTGATGCAGATAAACCTGGTGAGCCGCGAGCACGAACCCGGCTCACGCCGCGATCGCTACCGCGTGCACAACGACGTCTGGTACGAGGCGATGGCGCGGCGCGACCGCGTGCTATCGCGATGCGAACAGAGC
>DATJWT010000335.1:0-3570 GCA_035500975.1 Binataceae bacterium (SeqCode) | reverse complement strand
CGCCCGGCCTGGTGCGCACCGAGATGGCGGACGCGCTGGTCAAGATGGTCGAGAAGTCCGGACGCTATCCCAACCCGCTGCATCGCGTAGCCGAACCCGAAGAGATCGCGGGCCTCGCGCTGTACCTCGCAAGCGATGCGGGCGGTTACGCCACCGGGCAAACCTTCGTGGTCGACGGCGGCGAACTCGTCCTCGCCCCGACCGATCAGAACTAATCGCAATGGCCTCCCAAGTCGGCAGGACCCGGCTGACGACAGAAACCGGTTCCTTGAGGGTCGCCGCAAGTCATGAACCGCCGCTGTTGAGATAGCGCGCGATCCCGGCCGACTCCGCAATGCGGCGAGCAGGCTGGAATAATCAGTATTACAAAGCGGCATCGCACTGCGCCGGCCGGCACTATCGCGATCTCGTCACGATGCCGTAGGCGTGCACTCGGTGCGCGCAGGTTGGTGGAAATTAAGGCAGTAGGGAACATTCG
The DNA here is from genome assembly GCA_035500975.1 of Binataceae bacterium (SeqCode). Taxonomy (GTDB): domain Bacteria; phylum Desulfobacterota; class Binatia; order Binatales; family Binataceae; genus JAFAHS01. The sequence continues at coordinate 3,092 of DATJWT010000335.1, read as the reverse complement.
GGCTCGGTTCCACGTACTAAGGATTGGTGCTTTTCCAAACTCCAGGCCGAGGCTCAACTCTTGCGAGGACCAGGTTCGTCAGACCGCGCGGAAGATTGCGCACTCACCAAGGTTGACCGAGTTACGAAGGAGGATACGGACTTGAGCGGGAGCACCGGCCGTTTGCAGGCTATCGAGGCAGTTACCAACTACAAACCGATTTCGGCGCCGTTGTCGTTTTCGAATCTCTCCGCGAGTGAGATCTTCGGAAACAATGTCTTCAACAAGGCAGTCATGAAAACGAGGCTGCCCAAGCCTGTCTATAAGTCGCTGATACAAACGATCGATACCGGTTCCACTCTCGATCCCTCCATCGCCGATACCGTCGCTGCAACGATGAAAGATTGGGCGATTGAGAAGGGCGCCACTCACTACGCCCACGTCTTCTATCCACTCACGGGATTTACCGCGGAAAAGCACGACAGCTTTCTCAACCCGGACAGCGAAGGGGGAGCGATCGCTGAATTTGCCGGCAAGACGCTGATCCAGGGCGAGCCGGACGCTTCGAGCTTTCCCAACGGAGGAATCAGGGCGACCTTCGAAGCGCGCGGCTATACCGCCTGGGACGTGACCAGCCCCGCCTACATTCTCGAAAATCCCAACGGAACTACGCTCTGCATTCCCACCGCATTTGTATCCTGGACCGGAGAGGCGCTCGACAAGAAGACCCCGTTGCTACGCTCGCTCCAGGCTCTCAACAAGCACGCGCAGCGAGTGCTGAAGCTCTTCGGACACGAGAATCCCGCTACGGTAGTGTCGTATGCGGGCCCGGAACAGGAGTACTTCCTGGTGGACCGGCACTTCTATTTCTCACGTCCTGACCTGCTAGCCACCGGGCGGACCCTGTTCGGCGCGCCTTCGCCCAAAGGACAGGAATTCGAAGATCACTACTTTGGCGCCATTCCCGAGCGCGTGTTGGCCTTCATGCTCGAAAGTGAGCGCGAACTGTTCAAGCTTGGTATTCCGGTCAAAACCAGGCACAACGAAGTCGCCCCGGGTCAGTTCGAGGTGGCTCCGGTATTCGAGAACGCCAACCTGGCGACCGACCATCAGCAGTTACTGATGGTCACCCTCAAGCGCGTCGCGGAAAAATACGGCATGGCCTGCCTGCTTCACGAGAAACCCTTTGCGGGCGTGAACGGTTCCGGCAAACACGTGAACTACTCGATCGGCAATGCGACCGAGGGCAACCTGCTCGATCCCGGTGATACACCGCACGCCAACGCACAGTTCCTGGTTTTCTGCGCGGCAGTGATCCGCGCGGTGCACCGATGGGCAGGATTGCTGCGCGCGGTGGTAGCCACCGCATCGAACGACCATCGGCTGGGAGCGAACGAGGCGCCGCCGGCGATAATCTCGATTTTCCTGGGCGATCAACTCTCCGACATCTTTGACCAGGTCGCCAAGGGAGGCGCCAAAAGCTCCAGGATGAAAGAGTCGCTGCAAATCGGCGTCGATACGCTGCCGACACTGCCCAAGGACGCAGGCGATCGGAATCGCACCAGTCCGTTTGCGTTCACCGGTAATCGCTTCGAATTTCGCGCGGTAGGCTCAAGCCAATCGATCGCGGGACCCCTGGTGGCGATGAATACGATCATGGCCGAGTCACTCGACTACATCGCTACCAGGCTGGAGAAGGCGGTCGGCGGCGATCCATCGAAGCTCCACGGCGCCATTCAAAAAACCCTCGAAGAAATCCTTGCCGAACACGGCAGCGTCGTCTTCAACGGCGACGGGTACTCGGAGGCGTGGCATAAGGAAGCAGAGAGACGGGGGCTGCCGAACCTGCGGTCGAGCGTTGAGGCAATCCCACTATTGGGAAGCAAACAAGCGGTTGAGCTGTTCTCCAAGTATGGAGTGCTGAGCGAACGTGAGTTGCACAGCCGGATGGAGGTCTACCTCGAGCAGTACTGCCTGGTCGTGGCGCTGGAAGCGCGCACCGCGATCGAGATGGCCAGGACCATCATCTTTCCCGCGGCCATTCGCTACCAGGGCGAGCTGGCATCCACCTGCTCCAATCTCAAGGCGGTGGGCTACGTGTTCGACACCGACACGCTCGACAAAGTTACCGCGCTGGTCAAGGAGTTGCAGGGCCGCATCGCGAAGCTGGAGGGACTGATGCATCGCAACGGCGCCGGCGAGGATAAACTCGCGCACGCCAGGCACCTGTGCAGCGAAGTAATCCCTGCCATGGCCGCTTTGAGAACGACCTCGGACACGCTGGAAGGGATCGTGGCCGATGACCTCTGGCCCCTCGCGACCTACCAGGAGATGTTGTTTATCAAGTGAACGAGTTGGCTCGACCTGTTTATTGAGCGCCCGGGACGCAGGCGCGGCATTGAACTTCGAGCAGCGCGCCGCGGGTGAGTAGTGCTGAAACGCCGATAGTCGCGCTGGTGTATTCGCGCCTGGTCAGGATTTTCTTCCGCGCATCCACGTAACGAAAGCCGTTGCGCTCCAGGTCGACGACGAAGCTGGTCATCTGCGCGATCTGATCGAGGCCGGAGCCCGCCGCCTGCAGAACTCGTTCGATATTCTTGAACGTCTGCACCGTCTGCGCCTCGATGTCGGCCGCAACGATCTTCCCTTCCTCGTCCACCCCGGCGATTCCCGATAGATAGAGCATCTCGCCGACCCGTACGCAGTTGGTAAAGCCCAGCGGCTCGTATGGAAACACGCCGGTCACGGGGATGACTTTCTTCGACATGACGTTTCCTTCCTTCTACGCGCGTATGCGTACTGGAGCCTCCGCCGCGGGCGAGCGCTGCGCTATCCAGGCGAGCAGCAATAGCGCCGGAACCGTTACCACCGTCGTGAGCAGGAAGAACGGCACCCATCCGAGCGCATCGGCGAGCACTCCGCCCGACGATGCGAACAGCGTCCTGCCCACGGATGCCAGCGATGAAAGCAATGCGTACTGCGTCGCCGTGAACGCGGGCGAGCACAGGCTCGAGAGATAGGCGACCAGCGCGGCGCCGGCCATCGCGCCCGTGAGATTCTCGGCGGTCACGCACAATGCCAGATAGAAAATCTTGTGTCCCTGGATCGCCTGC
>DATJWT010000334.1:0-2192 GCA_035500975.1 Binataceae bacterium (SeqCode) | reverse complement strand
AGCGCTCGGGCGCGAGCCGTTCGCCCATTCGGGCTACCTGCTGGCCAACACCGAGCACCTGATCATGGCCACCGGCATCGCCAACATCTGGGCGCGCGATGCGGTCACGATGGCGGCTGCGACCAATACGCTGGCCGAGCTCTCGGGCGGGCGGTTTCTGCTCGGAATCGGCGTGAGCCACAAGCCTCTCGTGAGCAACGTGCGCGGCCATTCCTACGACAAGCCGTACACCTACATGAAGGAATACCTGCCGAAGATGAAGAATGCCCTGTACCAGGCGCCGCGGCCCAAGGAACCCGCGCCGGTCGTGCTGGCCGCTCTGCATCCCAAGATGCTGGAGCTTTCGGCGACCCAGGCGAACGGCACTCACACCTACTTCGTTCCGCCGGAGCATACGGCAAAAGCCCGCGCCGCGATCGGACCGAAGGCGATGATCTGCGTCGAGCAGGCGGTCATTCTCGAGACCGACGCGACCAAAGCGCGGACCGCAGCGCGCGCATACATGAAGACCTACGTTCCGCGTCTGCCCAACTACACCAACGCGCTCAAGGCGCTGGGATTCGGTGACAAGGAATTCGAAAACGGATGCAGCGATCGGCTGGTCGATGAGATCGTGGTGTGGGGCACCGAAGACAAGATCCGCGATCGTATCGAGGCGCATCTGAAGGCCGGAGCCACGCACGTTTGCATCCAGCCGATTCGTACCGACGGGCAGCCCAAGCCCGACATGCGCGCGATTGAGGCATTCGCGAAGCTCAACAAGCCGCAGGTTGTGTCGGCGGCCTGAGCGCGGGGAAGATTTTGAAGAAGCGGTTCGTCATGCGCGGCGTGTCCGCGTGGTGTGCAATCCTGCTGCTTGGTTTCGCAGTCTCCGGATGCGGTCCATCCCAGGAGCAGCAGGCCGAGGAGGCGGAGGCTGCCGCCTCCAAGGCCCAGGACTCCGCGGCTCGCGCCGAAGAATCGGCCGCCAAGGCACTGGAAGCGGCACAACAAGCGTCAGTAGCGGCTGACCGGGCGGCGAAGGCGGTTGAGGAAGCGACCAAGGCTCTCGATCGCGCTTCGGATCGCCTCGAACAACTTCGCGAGCAACAAGAAGCGCTGCGCGCGCCGCACAAGCATCGCGCCCACGCCTCGGCCTCATCCAGTAGCGCGAGCGCGTCGACCGGCGCCGCGAGCGCGGATCCGTCCGCTGCTCCCGCCGCTGCGGCGTCGCCTGCCTCTACGAAATAGCGAAAGGCCCGCACAGTTCCCGGGGTGAGGATGCCACTCGAAGTGGAGTAAGATAGTGGTGCAGCCCGCGTCAAGTCTAGCTATACTAGACAAGGCGCGAAGGTGTCTTCTCCGCGCGAGGATCGAGCATGCCAGAACCTGCCCCTACCAAGTCTGAAGCCGAAGTTCGCGGCAACCTTATTGCGCCGCCCGTCAGGCGGCACGCATGGATCAATATCGTCGGCCCGTTGGCCGCGGTTTTTATCGGCGTGTTCGGCGCGGCGTTTTACCTCCATCCGATAGGCACGCTCCGATGGATCCAGACGACGCGCCTGGGATGGTCCGGCGTCACGCAGAATGAAATGGGGCTCAACGACGGCCTGATGACCTATTTCATTACCGGGGGTTATTGGGACCAGTACCCGGTCTTGATGATTCACGGAGTGGGACTGGATGCGGCGTTGGTCTGGCGCGGCGTGATGGAGCCGATCTCGGAAGCGCACTTCAAGGTCATCGCGCCGAATCTGATGGGGTTCGCATCGTCGGAGCACAGGCAGGTCGACTACTCGATCGCATACCAGGCCGGCGCGATCGCGCAATTGATCGATCAACTCAAGCTCGACCACATCAATATCATCGCGTCCGACGTGGGCGCTGACGTCGCGCTGTACTATGCGGTTGATCATCCGGACAAAATCGAACGATTGATCCTCGTGAACGGAGGCCTGATGGGCGCCGGCGGCGCGGAGAAGTTGCGCAAGGGGATGCTGCCGAATACGCCCGAATCGATGCAGGCCGCGCTTGATGCGAGCTTTTACGGCATGCCGCCGTTGCCGCAGTTTATGTACGAGCGGATGATGGCGGCGATGGCCGACGACATGCAGGCGCAGACCGACATGCTCAACTCGGTGCCGAAGGACGAAGCGCACATCCGCTCGAAGATCGGCCAGATTTTCAACACCCTGACCATAATTATCTGGGGC
>DATJWT010000333.1:0-10172 GCA_035500975.1 Binataceae bacterium (SeqCode) | reverse complement strand
TACGCCGTCACGCCGACCAAGGAAAAGCTCGCGACCGTCATCGAGCGCCTGGTGAAGGACTACGGCGACCGGGTCGCGGGCCTGAAGCTCAACCTCGACGGATGCCCGCACGCGTGCGCGCAGCACTGGACCGGGGACATCGGGCTGCAAGGCACCACCAGCAGAACCGCTACCGGTGAGCCGCTGGAGGCGTTCGACATCATCCTGCGCGGGGGGTTGGGACGCGACGCCGCAATCGGCAAACCGGTGCTGAGGCGCATCCCGTCGGAGCGAATAGAAGATTACGTTTCGCGGCTGTTTGGCGGCTACCTGGAGCGCCGCGAGCCGGGCGAATCGTTCACGCGATTTTGCGTGCGAACTTCCGACCAGGATTTGACCGCGATTGCGGAAGGAACGAAATCGAGCGGCGCCGAAGCGGCCGCATAGCGTTGGCCATCGAAAGCGAGACAGCCGTGGAACACGCACTGGAATTTCCGAAGCCAAGCATCCTGATGGACGAGCTGGAAGCGGGCGAGATCGCGATCGAGCTTGACGACAAGACTCCGCAGGAAGTCCTGGCGTGGGCGATCGATCGGTTCGGACGCGAGCTGGCGATTTGTTCCAGCTTCCAGGCCGAGGGCTGCGCGCTGATCGACATGGCGCACAAGATCGATCCGAGAATCCGCGTGTTCACGATCGACACCGGCCGTACGCCGCAGGAGACCTACGACCTGATCGACAAGATCCGGGTGCGCTACGGAATCAACGTCGAGACCTTTATGCCCGACACCGAAGTCGTGCAGAAGATGGTCACGCGTCACGGCAACAATCTCTTCTACAACGACATCAACCTCCGCCTGCTTTGCTGCCAGGTGCGCAAGGTGTTGCCGCTGCGGCGCGCGCTGGCAAATTACAGTGCGTGGGTAACGGGGCTGCGGCGCGACCAGTGGGCGACACGATCCAACATCCGCAAGATCGAAATCGACCACGACCACGGCGGCATCGTGAAGTTCGCGCCGCTGGCGGACTGGATGGATGACGAGGTCTGGGACTACATCCGGGCCAACGACGTTCCGTACAACTCGCTTTACGACAAGGGTTACAAGTCAATCGGATGCGCTCCGTGCACGCGCGCGGTGGGCGAGGGGCAGGATCCGCGGGCGGGCCGATGGTGGTGGGAGACGGGTGCACCGAAAGAATGCGGGATGCACTGTGCGATCGAGACCGGCGGCTTTGAGCATGAGCTCGCCGCGCTGCTCGGCGCAAAGAACGGCGCGGGCGCAAAGCACTAAAAATACGAAATCCGCCTCCCTACGAGGGCTTCGGGAGGCAGGCTGATTTCGCAGACAAGATGCTCCGCTGATCGCCGATTGCGGAAGCTCCCTCTCTTATGAGCGACGAAGGCAATCCGCAAGACATTCTCAAGCTCGATACGCTGCAGCGCGATCTGCTGATCCCGCAAATCCAGGCCTTCATCGATGCGACCAGCGACGTGGCGGCGCGAGCCAGCTACCTCGCGCTGAAGACGGCGGTTGAAGCGACGGAGATTCCGGCGGAGCATCAGGCCCGCCTCGGTACGATCGTGGAAGTTGCGCTGCAGAGCGGGCGAATCCGCCGGCTGTTCGGCCCGGGCGCCGAGGTCTCACTCAACGCGCTGTTCCAGAAGACCCCGCGCGGCAGGGAAATCGCGCAATCGCTGCGCGAGTTGAACACCGCGCTGGCCCGGCTCAAGGGCGATAAGGTAGATGAAATGACCGCGGCGCTACGCGGTCCGGGATCGTGGGCGCTCACGGTCAAGACGAGTGGGTGCCAACTCGTGATTCGTTTTGAACGCGACGGCGTGCGGGTCGAATCGCTCGAAGTCGCGCTGGACTAACCTTTCCTTTTCATCGACCGGAACCACAGATCGAACCCGCGCAGCATGCGTGATAGGGTTTTTGATGGTGCGAAGGGCGCGGTCAAAGTCGCGGATCGTCGGCAGATCGCGAGGAATGCTTCATCGAGGCGCAGGCCTGTTGGCGGTCTTCGCGATGATGACCTCGCTGGTCGCGCCAACGGGAACGACTCGCGCCGCCAGCGCATCGCCGTCAGCCGCGGCCCCGGCGGCCAGTGCGACGATCTCGGCCAGGCTCGGGTTCGTTAACAATACCACCATCACGACCTACCTCAGCGATGTGATCAGCTGGTATCGGCACCAGGCGACCGAAGCGCAGCTGGTCGATCATCCGGAAGAGGTGTTGTTCTACGCGACCGATCAGCAAATTGCCAAGGAAGTCCTGGACCTGGCTTTCGATGCGGCTCGCGCGCAGGTTGCGCTCAATGGGAAGGCGAAGCTGTCAGAGCGCGTGGAGTCGGCCGCGGATGAGTCGCCGATAATCCGCAACCTCGCCAATCGAATGAACGATGCCCAGGCGAAGCTCGCCGAGTCGCAACGCCGGGTGAATGATTTGCAGGCCCAACTCGCGAAGGCGCCCAAGAGCCAGCGGGCAACTATCTCGGCCCAAATCGCGAGCGCACAGGGCGAAGTAGGACTCGCGCAGGGGCGCGTGGACGCGATCAAGTCGATGCTTCAGTACGCGAATGGCCTGACGACGGCGGACCGGGCCGCTTCGGGGATCGTGGGGCAAATCGATCAGCTTCAACAGGCGGTCGCGACGCCGGACAAGGCCAAGAGCACCGCGGCCCTTGCGGATGCGGCGACGCAGAAGCTGGACCAGGAGTCGCACGGCATTCTGGGCCTGTTCGCGGTGTACTTCGAACTAAGCGGCGATTCGAAGGTGCTGCGCGATTCCGCAAGCGCCATCGACAGCTTCATCGGCAAGATCGAGCAATTCAGGAGTCCCGCAGGTCACCTGCTCGGCGAGATCGGCAAGCGCGGTGCGGAGCTCAGCAAGACCGAGAGCTCCGATCCCGCCGTGATCAACAGTCACACCGCGGAGTACAAGCGCCTGGTCGATCTTCACGACCTGGCTTTCGCGGTGGTTGCTCCGCTCGACAAGCAGGAAGTCCAGCTCTCGCTCTACAAGGAGAACCTGGCGCGCTGGCAGAGCTCAGTCGATCGATATTCCTCGCGCGTGTTGCGCGACCTGTTGGTGCGGCTCGCGACATTGTTCGGACTGCTGGCGCTGGTAATTGCCGGAAAAGCATTGTCACGACGGCTCATCGATCGTTTCGTCAGCGAGCCGCAGCGCCGCCGTCAACTTCAACAACTCAGCGATCCCCTCTTCTGGGTGCTGATCGCATTCGTCATCGTAATCAACTTCGCCACCGAGCTGGGTTCGATCGCGACGATCGCGGGATTCGCCGCGGCGGGCATCGCGCTGGCGCTGCAGAACGTGATTCTCTCGGTGGCGGGATACTTCTTCCTGATCGGCAAATTCGGAATCCGGGTGGGGGATCGCGTGCAGATCGGCAACACGGTCGGTGACGTGATCAGCATTGGGCTGGTGAAACTGACGCTGATGGAACTGAGCCAGCAGGATCGGCAGCCGACCGGACGAGTGGTGGTTTATTCCAACGCGGTAGTGTTCCAGCCCAACGGCAACTTCTTCAAGCAGGCGCCGGGGATGGGATTCGTGTGGAACGAAATCAAGCTGACCCTGGCGCCGGACTGCGACTACCGCCTGGCGGAGAAGCGGGTGGTCGATGCGATCGACGAGGTGTTCTCGCGCTATCGCGATCGCGTGCAGCGCGATTTCCGCTATCTCGAGGCGGACCTGCACGTGTTGCTGGAGTCGCCGCGCCCGCAGTCGCGGCTGCAACTGACCTCGGCGGGGCTGGATATGATCGTGCGCTATCCCGCCGATGTGCGCACGGCGGTGCAGATTGCCGACGAGGTATCGCGGCGGGTGCTGGATGCGATCAAGCGGGAGCCGGGCTTGACGCTGGTCGCGCCGGGGACCGCGAATATCCAGCCGATTTCTCCGCCGGCGAGCGCGGATGAAGATCATGCTGCGGACGAACAGCCGGTCGCGGCTATCGGCGGTAAGCAGGCGGCGGGAAAGCGGTAGGGGATATTCGAGCGACCTTCATCCGGCGTCAGGAAACGCGCGGAGGATCCATTCGCCGCGTTGCTCCTCAGGACGGCTCGCTAGCTCGCCGCCTTCTCCCACCGGGAGAAGAACTTCAGAGGAGGGCTTAGTGGGCGGCGGATTGGCCGGCGATGTTGTCGATGATGTCGGACAGCTCCGGGATGCGATAGCGCTCGCCGGTGTACGCCTTGTACATCAGGAAAACCCAGAAGACTGCGAGGCCCAGGTTGATCAGCATCTGGATACCGCTGAGCAAGTGGCCGAGAGCGAGCGGCAGGACCGCGATGAACACGCCGAAAACAATCTCGATCGCAAACCAGGCGACCGAGAAACCAATCGACTGGCGTGCGTGGAAACGAACGAATTCGTCCTGATTGTAGGGTTCGAGGTAGAGGAAGATTATTCCGGTCACGAAGAAACCGATGTAGGTCAGCGCGGCGATAGGCTTGCTCTGTTGGCCTGCTTCCCCATTCATCGTACGGTCCTCCTTTTGGTCGCTCGACTCCGCTAACGCTCCGCCTCGCGAGCGCTGGCGCGCTGCGCTCGCAGACTCGCGCCGACTTCGTGGTTTTGAATCAATCGCACGACTGGAACCACGAAACGGGCGTGCAATTATGTGTAGTCACAGGCGGACGCCCAGCGCAATACGCGATGGTGCAAGAGACTGACTGCGCCATGTTTCGCGCGTTCAGTCTTTCGATCCGCCGTCGCGGCCCTCGATGCGGCTGAGCGTATCGGTCGTTTTGCGCTCGGTCGCGACGATCTCGAGCTGCGCGCGGATACAGGCGGCGAGCTGGCGACGAGAGAAGGGCTTGGCGAGGAAATCATCGACACCGAGCCGGATACCCTCGGCGCGCGCTTCCATATCATCGCGCGCCGTGATGAGGACGACCGGGATTTCCGCGGTGGCGGGATTTTCTTTCAGCGCCTTGCAGATCTGGAAGCCATCCATGTCCGGCATCATCAGGTCGAGCAGAATGACGTCGACGCTCTTCTCACGAACCAGGCGCAGACAATCGGCGCCGGAGTTGGCTTCGATCGGAACGAAGCCTTCGCGCTCGAGATGCCGCACCAGGATGGATGCGGTATCGGGATCGTCGTCAACCACCATTATTTGTGCTGAGCGGTTTTCCTGATCCATAGCGGTTTCGCGAAGAGTTCAGTTCTCCTCGTTGTCGTCGTTTTCGTCCGAGGGTCCCGGCGCGATCACGCCGCAGCGCCGGAGTTTGGCCGCAAAGGTCGTTCGCTTGAGCCCGAGCAGCTTGGCGGCGGCCTGCTTGTTGCCGCCGGTCTGCTTGAGGGCATCGTTGATCAATCTTCCTTCCAGGTCGCGCACCAGCCTCGGCAGGTTGACGCCGCCGGGAGGCAGGCTCGCGGGAATCTCGATTACCGCCGGACGCGACTTCGAAATCAGCGCCGCGGGAAGAATGGGAGTGTCGATGACTGAGTCCTCGCACAGGATTGCGAGCCGCTCGACCATGTTCTCGAGCTCGCGAACGTTGCCGGGCCAATCGTATGACCACAGATGGACCATGGCCTCGCGGCTGACGGAGATCTTGCGGTCGGGATTGCGCCGCTGGATGCGTTCGAGGAAATGGTCAACGAGTACCGGGATATCGGTGCGGCGTTCGCGAAGGGGCGGAACGACGATCGGTACCACCTGGAGACGGTAGAAGAGGTCTTCGCGGAAGGCGCCCCGGCGCACCGACGCGGCGAGGTCGAGATTACTGGCGGCGATCACGCGGACATCGACCTTGGTGGTTCGATCGGAACCGACCGGGCGCAGTTCGCCGTCTTCGAGCACGCGCAACAGCTTCGCCTGCAGGTCCATCGGCATCTCGCCGATTTCGTCGAGCAAGATGGTGCCGCCCGCGGCCGCGGAAAAGAGGCCCTGGCGCGAGCCGGCCGCGCCGGTGAAGGCGCCGCGCTCATGCCCGAACATCTCGGATTCGAGCAGATCTCGCGGGATTGCGGCGCAATTGACGGGGATGAACGGGCGATCGCGCCGCGGCGACATCTCATGGATCGCGCGCGCGACCACTTCTTTGCCGACTCCGCTTTCGCCGGTGATGAGGACGGTGACGTCACTGGGCGCGACCTTCTCGATGAGCGCGCGGAGCTTGACGATTGCAGGATGCTGGCCGACGAGGACTCTCTCGATCCCTCCCGGATCTTCGACCTGGGCCTGCTTGAATTGCGAGCCCGCCTTTTCAAAACTGCTCAAGACTATTTCCTCAAGACCGAAACGACCCTCATCCGGCGCCCCTTCGGGAGAAGGATTTCAAATCTTCTCACGCCGGGTGTGGGCCAACAAGGTGTCAGCCGGACTGCCCGGTATCGCGCCGAAAAATGGCGGCCTGGCCGGGACCTTCGGCAACGGAAATCTCCATCGCGGTGACGTCAGCCAGGGCGCCGCGCGCTTTCAACGCGGAATGGAGTTCGTCCCAAAGGTAGCGCGCGAGTTCCTCGGCCGAGCTATGGACGATCGGAGCGAGGAATACGTCCTTCGCCGGCAGGATGAACTCATCGTTCTCGTAGCGCACGCGGACCTTGCCCCCGGCGATCTCATCGATCATGAGGCAGTCGCTGCGGACCGGTATGATGGTGTGTTCGTCGATGCGATCGACGATCTCCTTCGTCAATTTCTTGATCAGGCCGAAATCGACGACATAGCCCGTACCGGTCAGGTTGCCCTCGACGCGGACCCCGACCTGGTAGTTGTGGCCGTGCAGCGCCTCGCGAAAACCGGGATAGGCGATAAAGTGCGCGGCGGAAAATTTCAGGTTTTCCTTGGCGACGTGAATCGAAAATTGGGAAGACACTGGTGGATTGTTTACTCCACGGGCGCAAGCCTGAGAAGCGCGTCGAGACTCGGATGGCGCCCGCGTGTGCCGAACCGCCGGCGGTAGTTTTCGGTCGCCATCGAGGTCGCATCGAGGAAGTGACTCTCTTCGTGGCGCATCACGTCAGCGACGCGCCGCGCCAGGTCGCCTGCCCACGGCGCATCGGGTTCGAAGCCGGCCATCAGGTCTTCCATCGCAAGACCATGCATCGCCCCGAGCAGGCATTCGGCGAAGTAGCCAATCTGGCCAGGGCGGTCGAGCGCGAGCGAGGTTATTTCGAGTGCCGATCCAAAATCGTGCAGGCGATCGATTCCATACTTGCGCCGGGCGGAGGTCACGGCCGGATCGCCGCTGCCCTCGTAGCCGGAGCCGATCGCGACGATGGCGACGCGCCCGTCCTCGAGTGGCAGGGGATGAAAAACGTATCCCGGCGAGGTGTAGCCGAGGAGATCGCGCAGCGCGCGGCGATACTCCAGCAGGTTGAAGCCGGTGTCCCGCGCGATATTCAGCAGGAACGAGCCGAGGGGAAGCGCCGCGCGATCAGCGTGATCGAGCAGGCGCATGAAGGCCTCGGGGCTGTATTCCTCGCGCCGGGAAATCAGCGGCGCTTGCGAACGATCGAAGGTCAGCAGAACCGCGCCGAAACCGGGGCCATCGGATTCCGCAAGGCCGGCGCGCGCGGTGATCGGGGAGTCGGCATCGATCGGCTCGAGATCCATCGCCAGGTAGTTGCCGTGGCTGGATGGCTTGGCGAGGCCACGGCGCGCATTGAGGACGATGGCAGGTTCGGCGTCGATGGCGACCAGCTTGCTGCCGCCGCCGCGGCGCACGGCGAGCAAGCCGTAGCCGCTGAGCAGCGAGCCGTAACCGATTACGAGGAGATTCTGATTGGGACTGGGCACAAGGATTACGCGCGCAACCGGATACTAATCATATTGCCCAGATGCGAAGACCAATCATACCCCAGTAGGCCAAGTACCAGGTGACAGTGCAACACGCGATCGCGACCAGCAGGGAATGAATTCGCACGGCGCGATTAATCTGGAACCGCCACGACCGCACAGCGACCAGCAGAGCGGCGACCGAAAGAACGGGGAACAGGATAGTGAGCAGGAGGATGGAAATCGTAACCGAGTCCGGACGCGCCAGCACAATCGCGGGTTGATCCTGAACTCTCCATTGAATCGCGAGCAAGGTTAGCGTTGCGAGGAGTGGCAGGGCACGAACCGACAGGTGCGGCACGCCGCGCAAGCGGCCGAGGAGTTTGCGCGGAACCCATACGATCGCGAACAGGATCGAAGTGGCCATCAGGAGCAGGACGACCGCCATGATGAGCGTTCGGATCACCGGCCAGACCGGGTCGACTCGCTGGAAAGTGGCCAAGGGTCCGGTGCCGTACGTTTCGCCTTCCGGACCTTTGCAATACACGCCACTGGCGGCCGATTCAGCTGCGACGCGAATCTGGCCATCGCCGAGGTAGATCATCTTTTCGGGCGGCCCGGGAATGAGGCCGCGGCGGAGTAGTTCGCCTTTATCGATGTAGGTCCATCCCGTGTAGAACAGTTCACCGACAAAGCGAGCCGCTTCGTTCCGCGGGGTCGCGAGTTGGTACAGGCCGACGGACTGTTCGATCCCGGGATCGAGGGCGACCTTGGGAGGCTTGGAGGGCGCCGCCAGTCCACGGGTGACATAGTCGTAAAGCAGATCGCCGATGTCCTTGAGGGCCGGGCCACTGCCTGAAGAATTGATCGAGAAGAAATAACCGACGCCTTGATCCGGGAAGTATTGGTACTCCGACAGAAAGCCGTCGAGTCCGCCGTTGTGCCCATGAGCGATTAGCGGATGACTGATATTCGCATTGTTGCCGAGTCCGTAGCCGTACTTGAGTCCATTTCTCGATGCCAGCGTAGTCTCCGGGGTTTCCATCCGCGTGATGGAGTCCGGGCTGACGATGGTTACGCCATCGAGACTGCCGCGATTGAGCATCATGCGGACAAACCGCGCCATCTCGTTAGGCGACGACTTCATGTCGCCGGCCGAGCGCAAAAGGATCGGCAGATAGGGAACAGGCCGCGGCGGGTCGTATTCGTAACCCTGAGCAAGAGCAGCTTTGACCTCCGGCGTCAGGCGCAAATCGGAATGCGCCATGCCGAGAGGCCGCAGGATATTGGCTGCGATGTAGTCCGCGCAGGGCTGGCCGGTGGTCTTCTCCAGGAGATACCCGGCGATTCCGTAATCAGGATTCGAGTACGAGTAGAAGTTGCCGGGGCGCCATCGCACATTCTGCGGCGCCGGATATTTTTGCAGGGTCGCCAGCAGCGGCACGTTTTCGTTGCCGTCGAGCGCGTATAGCTCCTCAGGCGGGAAATCGTTGAAGCCCGCGGTGTGTTCGAGCAGATTGGCGATGCGGACGGGGTCGGTCGGTGCCCACGGGTTATGGATTGGCACTTCCGGCGCGAGGTCGTGGACGGGAGTGTCCAGCGAGATTTTTCCTTTCTCCTGAAGCTGCAAGAGAGATAGCGAGACGAAGCCCTTGGTGATCGATCCGATGCGAAACATCGTGTCGGCATCGACATCGCGGCCGCTCGCGAGATCGGCTTTGCCCACACCGCCAGCCCAAGTGACCTTATCTTTGGTTACCAGCGCGATTCCGACGCCGGGCGTATGCGTACGGGCGAGAATCTCGGCGATCGATTTCCTGAGCTCATCGATGTTCTGGGGCGGTTTTGCTTTGGCGGCGGGTGGTTTCGGATGGTGGCACGCGGCAAGCGGGGCGATGAATAGCAAGCCAGCAAGAAGAACCGGTAGATGTTTGCGCATCCGGGATCCCCTTTCGGATTGTCGAGGCTGACGGGTGGTCATGCTTTCAAGTTGGCGGGGGATGGGCAATGCCGTGGAATGGCTGCGGGTCCGTGAGTGCGACAGGAAAGCGTGCAGGTGACTTGAGGAACGGAATTGGTAGCACGGGCGGGCACGCCCGCGTCGTGGGCGGGTACGGCGGTCCTCTCCACTATTTTCTTTTGAGGTTCAGATCCAGAGGATGACGCCGGTGGTGGGGGAGTTGGTGGCTTGGTGGAGGCCCTGGACGTAGAGGCGGAGCTGGGCGCGGTACTGGTCGAGGTACGGAGTGAGGTCGCGGTCGGTTTTGAAGTCCACGATGGTCCATTGCGCGCTGCCGTTTGCGCCGGACTCGAAGGCGAGGTCGGCGATGCCTTCCACCAGCGTGCCGTCATCGAGCTTGAACAGGATTGGATACTCGCGATGCGCTCGCCGCGACGTGGCGGCGGCTTTCATGATTGGCGATGCGAGCGCGCGCTCC
>DATJWT010000332.1:0-30900 GCA_035500975.1 Binataceae bacterium (SeqCode) | reverse complement strand
GTCTCTTGCCAGGGCCGCTTCCCAGACTCGTTTCACTTCGGCGCGGAGGTCTTCGATCGTGCCTTCATTGCGAATGATGAGCTTCGCGTAACGCTGCCGCTCCTGGTCAGGCAACTGGGCCTTGATACGGGCCTCAGTCTGCTCGGGTTTCATTCCGCGGTCGCGCTCAACGCGTGCTATCACGCGATCGCGAGAGGCGGTCACCAGCCAGATCTCGTCGAAGATGGGCATCCAGTTCGCTTCGATGAGAATTGCTGCTTCGATCACGATTGGAAGCTTCTCACCCTTCGTACGCATCTCGGCCGTCAACTCGCGCATCCGCTCGAGGGTTCGCGGCCATACGATATCGGTCAGGCGTTTGAGCTGAGCAGGGTCGGCAAAGACGACGGGGCCGAGCCTGGTGCGGTCGATGGTGCCGTCGGCGGCAACAATGCCCTGCCCGAACGCCGCGATAACTTCCTTATAGGCACCGGCTCCCGGAGCGTAGGTCGATTGCGCCACCTTGTCTGCGTCGATTATCGGCGCGCCCAGTTCGGCGAGCATCTTCGAAACCGTGCTCTTGCCCGAGCCGATTCCGCCAGTGAGTCCAATCGTCAGCATCGAAACCTCGTTTCAGGCCTGCTTCCGGATCGGTTCGTCGCCGCTCCAGGTGTGCAGCTTGTAGAGATGATTGAAGAATCCATCGCGCGCGATCAGCTGCTCGAAGGTCCCGGATTCTTCTATCACACCATCGCGCAGGACCAGGATGCGGTCGGCGCGGCGGATCGTCGAGAGGCGATGGGCGATGACCAGCGTGGTCCGCCCACGCATCGCCTCTTCAACGGCGGCGAGGACCTCGGTTTCGGTTTCGATATCGAGCGCGCTGGTCGGTTCATCCATGATCAGAATCGGCGCGTCGCGGAGTAACGCGCGAGCGATCGTAACGCGTTGCGCTTCGCCCTCGGAAAGGGTGTGCCCGCCTGCAACGATGGTCTCATCGATTCCGCCCGGCAGCCGCGCGATCACCTGCTCGAGGTGCGCCAGCTTCGCGGCGCGCTCGATCTGCTGGCGCGACGCCGTCGAGGTGCCAAAGGCGATATTGTCGCGCATCGTGCCGCCGACCAGCATCGGCGGCTGCATCACGATCGCGATGTTGCGCCTTAGCGACTCCAGCTTGACTTCGCGGATGTCAGTGCCGTCGATCCGGATGGCACCCTGTTGGGGCTCGTAAAAGCGCGCCATGAGCGACGCCATCGTAGTCTTGCCCGCTCCGCTGGGACCGACGATGGCTATTCTCTCTCCGGGTTGTGCGCGAAACGATATTCGGCTGAGCACGGGCCTCTCGGGCTCATAACCGAAGCAGACACTGTCGAATTCGATTTGACCGCGTGCGCGCGGCATCGCACGCGCGTCGGGGCGGTCCTTGACCTCGGGCTCGATCGCGAGCAATTCGAGGCATCGGTTCAGGCCGGCAAGACCCGCGCGTACCTGGCCGTAGGTCTGGAAAATCTCGTTGACGGGACCGTAGAGAGAAGCGAGGTAGATCGTGAAGACGACCAGGTCGCCGATCGAAAGCACTCCCTCCATCACGTGGCGCGCTCCCAGGTAAACAACGGCCGCGGTCCCGAACGCGACCAATACATTGACCGCGCCCGCGTATGCGCTCTGCACCACCTGCAAATTCATAAACTCGCCCAGGCTGCGATCGCTTGCCATGACAAATTCGCGATGCGACTCGGGCTCGGCGGTAAAGGCCTGCACCACGTGGATCGCCGACAGGGCGCCCTGGGCAATCGTGTAGAGCTTGCTCTCCCTGGCCATCTGCGAATCGGACATCCGATGAATCCTGCGGCTGATGAGAGCGATGAGCATGAACAGGAACGGCACGACCGCCAGTGACACGACGGTCAGCCTCGCATCCATGCGGATCATCACCGCGAACATCGCGAGAAGCAGGATGAGCGATGAGGTGGCAGGGAAGAATCCGTTCATCGCGATCATCTGAATTGAAAACGTGTCGTAGGCGAGCCGGACCATCAGGTCGCCGATTTCGCGCTTGCGGTGGAACGACAGCGAGAGCTTCTGGAGGTGGTCGAACAACTCGGCGCGCAGCTCCGCGACCATCGATTGGCCCGTCGAGAAGTTCAGGTAGTTGTTGATGACATTGACGATCGCGAGAAACGCATAGATAGCCACCAGCGCGACACAGGCCGCACCAAGCAGCTCCGTGGCCGACATCGATCGCAGCCAGGCGTTACGCGGCGGCTGCGCTCTCAGGACATTGTCGATAACGACCTTGAGCGGCCAGGGCTTGAGCACCTCGGCCGCCGATGCGGCCAGCACTGCGCCGAGCGCAATCGCGAACCGGCCGGCATGCGGGCGCATCCGGCGCAGCACGGCGGCATAGAGGGCCGTAGTTTCGCGATGCCACGGCATCAAGGACGAATCTCTGCTCACCATGCAGGAGCTAAGCGAAAACTCCCGGGTGGCGCAACGAACGGTTACGATGCTTTAGCTACATTGGGGGACACTTGACTGACCGGCCATCCAGTCGGAACAATTCATCGAAAATCCGGGCGCAAGCGGGATCAGGCGATTGAACGACGGTCAATATTCCTGGCTTGAACAGGCGACGCGGCGATTCGAGGAGGAGGCCCGTACCCATTCGGTGATCTTCGCACCGGGGCGCGTGCTTGCGAATGCGGTCCAGAACTTTTTCGAGAATGACGACCTGCTGCGCGCTTCCGCGCTGACCTACACCTCGGCTCTTTCGATCGTTCCGATCCTCGCGCTGGCATTTTCGGCGCTCAAGGGCCTGGGCGCCGCGGACCAGCTCCGGCCGATAGTCCAGCACTACCTCGCGCTGGGATCCGAAGCGACTTCGGAAGAGCTGATGCATTTCGTCGAGAACGTTAACGCGACCGCGCTCGGAACGGTGGGGGCGGCGTTCCTGCTCGGCACCGTCATCTCGACCCTGGGCAATATCGAGCAGGCGTTCAACAGCATCTTTCATGTGCCGCGCAGCCGCAGTTACCTGCGCCGATTTTCGGACTACCTGAGCGTGCTGTTCACCGTGCCGTTACTGGCAGCGGCGGCGCTTGGGTTGACCACGATGGTGGAAGTGCGGGTATCGATCTCGCCGATCCTGATTCACATCGCGCCCTACCTTTTCATGTGGGCGGGATTTTTCTTCCTCTACGTTTTCTTTCCCTACACGAAGGTCCGCTACACGCCGGCGCTACTGGGATCGGGAGTGGCCGCGATTCTCTTTCAGTTCGCGCAATGGGGATACGTGAAATTCCAGGTGGGGATGGCGAACTATCGTGCGATCTATGGCGCGCTGGCCACGCTGCCAATCTTCCTGCTGTGGACCTATATCGCGTGGGGATTGATCCTGTTCGGCGCCGAGGTGACGGCGGCGGCCCAGCGCGGAGGTAATTCTCCGATGGTGCGTCCGGCCGCACCGGATTTTCCGTGTGCCGCGACTCTGCACATTTTGGTCTTGCTCGCGCGCCAGCAACTTTTGCCGCACAGCCATGTAACGATGCTTGATCTAGCACACGGCCTCGGCGTGCACGTTCCGATCATCGATCCAATCATCACGCGGCTGAAGGACGACGGCCTGGTTATCGAAGCGTCGGAGGATCACCACGGCAGCCACGGTGGTCATGGCGGCGCGATTCACCTGGTGCGCTCCCCCGAGTCGATAAAGCTGGCGGACGTGATCCGCAGGTTGCTCGAGGAGGACCCGGCGGATTCCGGCGACTCGCGGGTCGCGGAATTGATGCGGCTCATCGGCAAGGCGCAGATCGACGCGGTCGGCGACACCACGCTGGCCGACCTGGTTGGCGATCACGAATCGGAGCATCGACTCGCCGCAGCTGCGCGCACCCAGCTGAATCCCGTGGCTTGAGCGAACAGACGCAGCCGAGTTCCATCGCGGCGCAGGCTCACCTATCATCGGCGGCACTTTTGGAAAGGAACTTATCGCAGTGCCTGCGAGCGGCGACCTTACGATCAACGGTCTGAGAATTCGCTACTACGACTGGGGCGGCGCCGGCGATCCTATCGTGGTGGTGCACGCGACCGGTTTTCACGGCCGCGTTTACGGCCCGATAGTCGAGGCGCTCAAGGGCATCGGTCACGTATGGAGTTACGACCAGCGCGGTCACGGCGACAGCGAGACGCCGCATGAGCTGGCACAGTACAATTGGTCTTTCACGATGGAGGACCTGGGCGGGTTCATCACATCGATGGGATGGACGGCGGTCCGCGCTTTTGGCCATTCCGCCGGGGCGACGGCGATTGGATCGCTGGCTTTTGAGCGTCCCGAGTTGATTTCGCGGGCGGTGCTGGCCGAGCCCGTAATCTTCGAGTCGCCGGACGCGCCGGAACTCGGATGGCGTAACCCGTTCGTCGAACGCACGCTCAAGCGCCGCCGCATGTTCGACAACGTCGACGCGATGTACGCGAACTTCGAGAACAAGCCGCCGTACGACACCTGGGATCGCGGGATGCTGCGCGACTACTGCGAGTTCGGCACGCGCGTGAACGACGAAGGCAAGCGCGAGCTCAAGTGCCCGCCCAAGGTGGAGGCGAGGCTCTACGAGACCTCGCGGGAATTCGACGGCCTGAGCAGGATTATCAAGGCGCCAGCGCCGTTGCTGATCATGTTCGGCAACCGCAGCGATTCGCTCGGACTGACCCTGATGCCGCGCCTCGCGCGCGAGCGGAAAAGCGGGCGCGTCACGGAAGTAGCCGACGCGGGTCACTTCGTGCCGATGGAAAAGCCGGACCAGGTGTCCAAACTCGCGGTTGATTTCCTGAAGCAGGACTAAAGCCGCTCGAGAATCGATCGGGCCTCTTCGGTATAGACCCCGGTGAGCTCCTCAAGGATTAGCGGGGGCGCGACCACGACCTCAACTCCTCCGTTCGCTCGTGCCTCCAACAATACGGACGCGGCAGGCAATCCGACACGCGGATGCACGAAGCGTATGCGCTTGGGTTCGAGCCGATGCTCGCGGAGGGTTGATATGAGTTCCGCGCTGCGCGACGCAGCGAAGACCATCGCGACTCGTCCCCCATTACGGACATGGCGTCGCGCCGCGGCGACAAATTCAACCATCGATGCGCCGGCTCCGCCGCGCGCCAGGCGCCGGCTGCGGTCAGGACTTTCTTGACCCGCGTTGCGTGCGTGGAACGGAGGGTTAGCGACTACCAGGTCAAAGCTCGCGGGGCTGACTTCGGGAATCTTGCGAGCGCGAAGGTCGGCGCAAATGCAATCCAGATTTTCGAATCCGTTCGCGCGCGCGTTGCGCTTGGCCAACTCGGCCATCTCCGGCTGAATTTCGATCGCAACGATCTGACGCGGATTCGCCGTCGCCGCGATGATCATCGCGATCACGCCGCATCCCGCGCCGAGTTCCAGCACCCGGTCTCTTGAGCGCGCGGCGGCAAAGCGTGCGAGCAGGACAGAATCCACCGAGAAGCGATAGCCATTTTGCGGCTGGACGACGCTGATAGCGCCGCCTAGGATCAGGTTTCGAGTTTCGCCGCCGCGGGCAGTCATAGTGGATGCAGCAGAAAAGGGCCAGCGCTACGCGCGCATCTTTCGCAAAGCCGGAACTTTCCTTGGCAAGGGCAACATAACCCGCGCCGTGGAAGTGCTGAAAGAAGGCCAAGTGCTCGCAGAACAGCTTGGCGATGCGACAATGGCACAGCGATTCGCCGCGGAGATAACAGCCGCCGGCAAGCCTCCCGCAGCGAACTAACGCACGCGGATTTTGCCGCCAGTTTCCTGCCTTTTTCGAATGCCTTGACGGCATCGGAATCGTACTTACGTTGGTTCTCATGGGGAGCGAGGCGGTTGGAACGAAAGCCCGCGACCCGAAGACTTTAAATTTTGCCGGCCCAGGAACCGGCAGGAGGATTCTGATGGAAGTACGGATGACTAATGGATACACCCCGAGCGGATGGCTTTACCGGCCGTGGAACCGGCTCTGGGATGAAGTCGAGAAGGGTGCGAGCCAGAGTTTCGCGCCGCGCGCGGATGTGATCGAGGACAACGATGGGTACCATTTCGCGTTCGAGATGCCCGGACTGAAGAGCGATTCAGTTGACGTGCGAATCGAGGATTCGTCGCTGATCGTCGAGGCGGAGCGCCCGCGCCCCGTGCGCCCGGAGAGCATTACCGTGCACGTTTCCGAGCGCGCCTACGGGAAGCTGCATCGCGCGTTCACGCTGCCGGAAGACGCAGCCAACGACAACATTCGCGCCTCGTACAGGGACGGCGTACTTGAGGTCACCGTGCCGAAGCGTCCCGAGGCGAAGCCTGTGAAAATCAAGGTTGAGCTCAACTAACGGACTCGATTTCGAGGCGGGTTAAGCACGATGTCGAAAACAGGGCCGGCGCCGCAAGGTGTCGGCCCTTCGTTTTTTCGGGCATAAACGCCCTGAGGCGACGGTATGGGTTTCATCCTATTGCTGATCATTGCCGCGATCGTTGTCTGGGCGATCTCGGCGTACAACTCCCTGGTCCGATTGAAGAACGGCATCGATGGCGCGTGGCGCCAGATCGATGTGCAGCTCAAGCGCCGCCACGATCTGATTCCCAACCTGGTCGAAGCGGTCAAAGGCTACATGCAGTACGAGCGCGAGACGCTGATGCAGGTGGTCGAAGCGCGAGCCAAGGCGGTCAGCGCGTCCGACCAGGGAGCGAGAATCGCGGCGGAGAATCAGTTGACCGCGGGCTTGGGGCGATTGCTCGCGGTGATGGAGAACTATCCGCAGCTCAAAGCGGATCAGAACGTGCTCCAGCTCCAGGAGCAGCTGACCACGACCGAGAACCAGCTCGCATTCGCGCGGCAGGCTTACAACGACGTCGTGCTATCGTTCAATACCCGCATCGAGACTTTTCCCTCGAACCTGATCGCCGGCAATTTCGGTTTCCACCAGGCCGAGTATTTCAAGGCCGCGCCGGAAGACCAGGCGGTTCCGAAGGTGGACCTGTCAACCGGCGCGCCACGGGCACAGCAATAACCTCTCAAGCCACCCGGAAAGCAGGCTGAAATGGCCGCGGCCAGCGACTTCCGCGCCCTCGAAGCGACCAATCGCCGCGAATCGGTGATGCTGGTCGCGGTGATGATCCTGATCCTCGCCGCGCTCGGCTTCGGCCTGGACGTGTGGAGCGGTGCGATCCGAATTTCGCAGGGCCAAGTTTACGGTTTTCCGATTCTCACGGTTTTCGCGCTGATCTTCGGCGGAGTGCAGGCGCTGGTTTCTTTCTATGGCGGCGCGCGACTGGTGCTGCTCTCGGTCCACGCCCGCGCGCTAACTCCTGACTCGCTGCAGCATCAGCAAGTCCTGGATGTGATCAACGAGATGGCGATCGCATCGCAGCTGCCGGTGCCGCGCGCGTACATCATGGACGATCCGGCGCCCAACGCATTCGCAACCGGCCGCGACCCGCAGCATTCGGTAATCTGCGTGACGCAGGGTCTGGTCGATGAGATGGACCGCGAGGAATTGCAGGGCGTGATCGGCCACGAAATGTCTCATATTCGCGATTACGACATCCGCACCATGATGATCGTAGCGGTGATGGTCGGCGGGATCGCGATGCTGAGCGACTTTTTCTTCCGGATGATGTTCTACTCGGGCGGGCGCGGTGGCGGCCGTTCGAGCAACAGCAAGAACGACGATGGCGGCGCGCTGGTTCTCATCTATATAGCGACGCTCATTCTCGCCGTGGTCGCACCGATCATCTCGAAGCTCGTGGCAATGGCGATTTCACGGCAGCGCGAGTACCTGGCCGATGCATCGTCGGTGGAGTTCACCCGCAACCCGCGCGCGCTGTTGCGCGCCCTTGAGCAGATCGCCAAGTCGGAGTCGCCGCTCAAGGCGGCCACGTCCGGCACGGGTCATCTGTTCATCGTCAATCCGCGCGAAGGACTACGCGAAGACAAGGAAGGGTTCCTCGACAACCTGCTGTCGTCCCATCCTCCCCTGGCCAAGCGAATCGAGAGGTTGCGAGGACTGCTGGGTCAGGCGGGTCAGGCTTGAAGCGATCTCCGAGCACCGGTCGCGGGCATTAGCGTAAGAAATAAGCACTATCTAGAACTTTGGTTGTACGGCCTGGGGGTGCTTTAGACCGGCAGGATGGCGTCGCATTTGCATATTTGGGGTGGATCCAAGCGGCGACGGGGTCTCTGGTGTCAGGGCTGGCCCCGTGGAAAAGTCCTGAAATCATGAGAGCCACAGATTTTACCGAGCTCGATTTGAACATCTCCCGCGCGCGCGTGATCCTGTCGCTGGTCGCCATCCTGTCTATCTACATCGACCCTGCGACCGGTGGCGTGTTTTACCTGAGCAACTACGCGCTCATCACTCTGGGCTGCCACCTGCTGTACAGCCTCGCGGCATATGTCGCGGCAAGCCGCCGGGTCGGGCTGCAGTACCTTCCGATCTCAACGACCATCCTCGACGTGCTGTTCGCGGCGGCCGTGGTGCTGGTAGCCGAAGGGCCTACGAGTCCCTCTTATCTATTTTTTATCTTTGCGATCATCGCGGTCGATTGCCGCACCGGGTTTGGCGATACACTGCTGGTCACGCTGTGCAGCGGTATCCTGTACTTCATCCTACTTGCGTTTTCGGCGGGCGGCGAAAAGCATCTCTATGCGATGCGTGCGGCCTACCTGACGATAATCGGGTACCTGATCGGATTTATCGGCCAGCAGCGCGCCCGCTTCGAGGCTCGCATCCGCGAACTGGAGACGAACGCCGAGCGACATCGAATCGCGAGAGCACTCCATGACGGATACGTGCAGGCCCTCGCCGGCGTGGCGCTGCGGCTGGAGACTTGCCGCGAGCTGCTCGCGCGCAATCGCGGCGCCGAAGCCCTGACACAAATCACGGAGCTGCAGACAGGAGTAACGCGAGAATTCGACCAGGTGCGCGCATACGTGCGATCGTTGGCTGACCTCGATCAAAGCCTGAGCGCGACCCTCTCCGCGGTGCCGGAGACTCGTCTGCGAATCGATGCGGCTTTTGCCGCGAGCGGATTCGTGGTCGAACAGGCCATCCAGATCATGCTTGAAGGCCTGCGCAACGCGCTGCATCACAGCAATGCGCGCAATGCGGTTATCAACGCCCGGGAAAGCGACGGAGTAATCCGCATCACTATCGAGGACGACGGAGTAGGATTTTCCACGGCCGCGAAGCCGCCGTGGGCGATTGCGTCGCGCGTCGAGGAGTGTGGAGGAATCCTGCGCTTTGCGCCCGGACAGCATCCAGGTGCGCTCCTGGAAATCGAAATGCCGGCGGTATAGATGATGCCAATTCGTTTACTGATAGTTGACGATCACGCCCTGTTCCGACAGGGTCTCAAGTCACTCCTCCTGCTCCAGCCCGACGTAGAAATCGTGGGCGAAGTGGAACACGCCGCCGACCTCCAGAGTGCGGTCGAGCGCACCAACTGCGATGTTCTGCTGCTCGACCTCCAGATGGACCGCTGGATGGGCAACGACATCGAGGCGCTCGCCGCGCGAACCAAGGTGGTCGTGCTGACCGCGAGCGAACGAATTGAAGATGCGCTCGCGGCGATGCGCAAGGGGGCCAGGGCCATCGTGCAGAAACGGTTCGCCGTGGAGACTCTGATGGAAGCGATTCGCAGCGCCGCGAACGGGCTGGTCTGGATGCCGCCATCGCTGCAGACCGAGCTGGCCGCCCAGCTCGGCAATGCATCGGAGCAGCGGCTGACCGCGCGCGAGCACGAGATAGCGCGGTTCGTGGCGGAGGGGCTGCGCAACGCCGAAATTGCGCAGCGGCTGGCGATCAGCGAGAGCACGGTGAAGACGCACTTGAACAATATTTTCCAGAAGCTTCATTTGCGTGATCGCGTGGAACTCGCTCTCCATGCCTTGCGCGTAGGTCCATCGCGCACCTGAAATGACTCCAACTTTAGTTGTACAAAAGTTCCCGGCCCTCTGTGCTAGAAGAGCGCGGACCCTCCATGGGTGACCACGTTACGGCTTGGGAGTTCGCGAAATTGCGCGGACAGGGATCGTTGTCACGGTGAGTTTTTCGCGGCTTGAGTAAAAATCGCCACAGTACTTCTCCCGAGGCCGGGCGCCGGCGAACCCTCACCGGCATCTTCATCGGTCCGCCGCGCGACGTGAAGGACCCGACCACGCTTCATTCGATGTCGCTGGTGGCGTTCCTCGCATGGGTGGGACTCGGCTCGGATGGCCTCAGCTCATCGTGCTACGGCCCGGAGGAAGCCTTCCTCGCGCTCGGGCACCATCAGTACCTGGCAGTCTTCCTCGCGATGCTGATGGCGCTGACCGTCTTCATCATTTCCGCATCGTATTCGCAGACGATCGATGAGTTTCCATCCGGTGGCGGAGGTTACCTGGTCGCCACCAAGCTCCTGGGACGCAACGCGGGACTCGTTTCGGGATGCGCGCTGATTGTCGATTACGTGCTGACGATTTCGATTTCGATCGCGAGCGGCGCCGATGCAATTTTCAGTTTCCTGCCGCCGGCGTGGTTCGCATACAAATTGCAGTTTTGCATCTTGATCGTCCTGGTAATGGTTGCGATGAACCTGCGCGGCATCAAGGAATCGGTGCTCACACTGCTGCCGATTTTTCTTTCGTTCGTCACGATGCACGTGATCCTGGTCGCGTATGCATTCGTGGCCCGCGCCCCCGAATTGCCAATCGTCGCGCATGATGCCGTCCGCGAGGTGCATGACGGCGTTGGCGCACTGGGCATCGTCGCGCTCGCGATCATCTTCCTGCGCGCCTACAGCATGGGCGGCGGGACCTACACCGGAATCGAGGCGGTCAGCAACGGTCTGCCTATTCTGCGCGAGCCACGAACCGTCACCGGCAAGAAAACCATGATGTACATGGCGATTTCGCTGGCATTCGTCGCCGGCGGAATCCTGATTGCGTACCTGCTGGCGGGTGTCGAAGAAGTACATGGCAAGACCCTGAACGCGGTGCTCTTTGAGAAGCTGACCGCCAACTGGCAGGTGGGCGGTTTCAACGTCAGCGGCTTGGTGGTGACTTTCACCCTGATCACCGAGGGCGCCCTGCTGTTCGTCGCGGCGCAGACCGGGTTCATCGATGGGCCGCGAGTGCTGGCCACGATGGCGACCGATCGATGGCTGCCGCGCCGATTCGCCAACCTGAGCGCCCGGCTGGTCACCCAGGACGGCGTACTCGCGATGGGAGTCACCGCGGGGGCCCTGCTGATCGGCACGCATGCGCGAGTGGGACTGCTGGTCGTGCTTTACGCGATCAACGTGTTCGTTACGTTTACCCTCTCGCAACTGGGAATGTGCCTGCACTGGTGGGCGGAGCGCAAAACCCAGCCTGGTTGGGTGCGCAAGCTGGCGGTCAACGGCATTGGATGCCTCTTCACCGGGCTGATACTGATCGTCACGGTCACGCTCAAGTTCGACGAAGGCGGCTGGGTGACGATCGCGATGACCGGAGGCGTGGTGGCAGCCTGCTACCTGGTGCGCCGCCATTACACGCGCGTATCGAAAGCGATCGACCAGCTCGAAATCGAGATTCTTCCGCAACTGTTCAACGCCGTCGCCAAGGAGCCCTCGGCGCGCGATCCAAACGCTCCAACGGCCGCATTGCTGGTCAACGGCTTCAACGGTCTCGGCCTCGCGACACTGACTACGCTCTCGCGGCTCTTCGAGAACCAGTTCAAGAACGTGGTCTTTATCAGCGTGGGCGAGGTGGACTCCGCGCTGCTCAAGAGCCCGGAGGAAGTGCAACGACTGGAATCCAAAGTCGCCGAGGATCTCGTCGAGTACTGCCAGCTCGCAGGGGACCTGGGCTTTCATGCGGAACTGCGCACTGCCATCGGCACCGATGTGGTGCTGGAGCTACGGCGGCTGTGCTTCGAGGTCGCATCGCAGTTCCGGCATACGGTGTTCTTTGCCGGTCAACTGGTTTTCGGCGATGAGATCAACGGCTTCGTGAGCCGCTTCCTGCACAACCAAACGGCTTTCGAAATACTGCAATGGCTGCAGTTGCACGGCCTGAGCCTGGTGATCCTGCCAGTGCGCGTTTCGACCGACGAGCCGGAATCGGGACGCGAAACCACGCCCAAGACGATTGCGGCGTGAAGCCGAATCCACCCCGCGCCCGCTAGTCGTTCTCGAGGATTTTCCTGATTGCCCTCAGCTCGTCGCGCCGTTCCTTTCCTACCTTCGGATAGGTTAGCTTCAGGTCGGCGAGGGTCTTGATGATGATGCCCGCGACAGCGATGCGCGTGTAGGGCTTGTTGTCGGCGGGTATGACGTACCATGGCGCCCATTCGGTGCTGGTGTAGTTGAAGCAATCCTCGTAGACACGCCGGTACTCCTTCCAGTACTTCCGCTCCTCGACGTCGCTGGTTGAGAACTTCCAGTTCTTCTCTCCGCGATCGATACGCTCCAGGAACCTTCTCTTCTGTTCCTGGCGCGAGATGTTCAGGAAGAACTTCAGCACGATGATCCCGTTCTGGACGAGGTACTTCTCAAAGTTATTTATCTCCTCGAAGCGGCGCTTCCAGATTTTCTCATCCTTCCACTGCGGGGGAATTTTCTGGCGATCGAGAATCTCGGGATGGACCCGTGCGACGAGCACTTCCTCGTAATAGGAGCGGTTGAAGATTCCGATTTTGCCGCGCTCGGGCAACCGCATAGCGCATCGCCACAGGTAGTCGTGGCTGAGTTCTTCGGATGAAGGCTGTTTGAACGAGAACACCTGGCATCCCTGCGGATTGACTCCGGACATCACGTGCTTGATGGTGCCGTCCTTGCCGGCGGCGTCGGCAGCCTGCAGAACGATCAAAAGGGCGTACTCGCTCTGGGCGTAGAGCCGGTCCTGGTACTCTGCCAGCGCCTCTACGCCCTCGGCGAGAAGCTCCTTCATTTGCTTCTTCTTGAGGCCGGCTTCTCCCATGAAGGCGGGATCGTAGTCCTTGCGCAGCGATACCTTCTTACCCGGCGGAACAACTAACAGCGACTTCAGGCGCTGGACATGAGTGAGCGCAGCATCAATATCGATGGTCATCTTCAACGCCTCCCGGCACGGAATTCCCCGACTCCGCACGACGGTTCACAACCAGCGCGATTTTAGGTTAAAACCCATGCGTCGCAAGCCGAAAAAACACCGGCAACCCGTATCCTTGCGCCATAGCAGGATGGCGATATAGTTGGCCCCGAACCAAGGCAATCAACCGGCGGCCTCTCCTCGGCCCCGGAAAAAGGAGTCTGTATGGCCGATTTCACGATGACGATAAATGGCAAAGCGGTCACCGGATCGAAGACCGTGGGCGTGATCAACCCCGCCACCGGTAAGGTCTTCGCCCAGGTGCCCGATTGCAGCAAGGCTGAGCTTGACCAGGCGATGGAAGCGGCGCAGAAAGCGTTCCCCTCCTGGAGCAAAGACATCAATGCGCGACGCAAGGTGCTGGCTGACTGCTCGGCGGCGCTGATGAGCCCGCCCGAGGGGCTGGCCCGGATGCTCACCCAGGAGCAGGGCAAGCCGCTCGACAAGGCCGGCCAGGAAATCATGGGAACGGCGTTCTGGGCGCAATACACCTCCACTCTCGACCTTCCGATCGAAGTGGTGCAGGACAACGCGCAGAGTCACATCGAAGTTCGCCGCAAGCCGGTCGGAGTCGTGGCCGCGATCACGCCGTGGAACTACCCGATCATGCTCGCGATGTGGAAGATCGCGCCCGCGCTGCTCGCCGGCAACACGGTGGTGCTGAAGCCCTCGCCCTTTACGCCGATCACGAGCCTGATGCTCGGTGAGATCCTGCGCGACATCATTCCTGCGGGCGTACTCAACGTCATTTCGGGCGGCGACGAGCTCGGCGCCATGATGACGACGCACAAAGTACCGCGAAAGATCTCGTTCACCGGTTCCGTGGAGACGGGCAAAAGAGTGGCCGCCGCGGCTGCTCCGGATCTGAAGCGTGTCACGCTGGAGCTGGGCGGCAACGATGCCGCGATCGTGCTGCCTGACGTCAACCCGAAGGAAGTGGCAGAGAAGATTTTCTGGGGCGCATTCGAAAACTCCGGCCAGATCTGCAGCGCCATCAAGCGCGTCTACGTCCACGAGAAGGTTTATTCGACGGTGCTCGAGACGCTCGGCGAGATCGCCAAGGGCGTGAAGGTCGGCAACGGCCTGGAGCCGGGAACGCAGCTTGGGCCTCTAAACAACAAGCCGCAGTTCGAGCGCGTCACGGAGCTGGTCGAAGACGCGAAGAAGCACGGCGCGAAGATCGTCACGGGCGGCAAGCGGCTTGGCAGCGAAGGCTACTTCTACGAGCCTACCATCGTCAGCGAAATCTCGGACGGTGTGCGGCTGGTTGATGAAGAGCAGTTCGGTCCGGCGCTGCCCGTCATGCCCTACAAGGATGTTGACGAAGCGGTGCGCCGCGCCAACTCCACTACCTACGGACTGAGCGGTTCGGTGTGGGGCAGCAATGCGGACCAGGCTGCCGAAGTTGCCAAGCAGCTCGAATGCGGATCTGCGTGGGTGAACCAGCACCTGGCGATCGCTCCTAACCTTCCGTTCGGCGGCGCCAAGTGGTCGGGAATCGGAGTGGAAAACGGTCCGTGGGGCCTGCTCGGATTCACTGAGATCCAGGTGGTGAACGTCGTTAAGTAGTCGTTCGCAGACTCCGGAACCTGCGGGCCGCCGAGGTTAGAATCCGGCGGCCCGCTCTTCTTTCCGCGGGATCGACGGCGGAAGTAATCTGCAACCATGCTCGACCAACTCGATCGCGATCTTTGGACGCTTCGAGGTCCGCAGCGATTCCTGGGGGCCGAGATCGGCACGCGCATGACGGTGGTCCGCCTCGACGACGGCAGCCTGTGGATCCATTCGCCGGTGAGGTTCGATCCGTCGATTCGAGTGGAGCTCGGGGGGCTCGGTCCGGTGAACTTCATCATCGCGCCGAACCGCTTCCATCATCTATACGTAGCGCCTTACGGCGAAGCGTTCCCGAAAGCAAAAGTCCTTGGCGTCCCCGGCCTCGATAAGAAACGAGGAGATCTGCGATTCGATGCGATCCTCGATGACGTCGCTCGGCCAGAATGGTCCGGACAAATCGAACAGGCGATTTTCCGCGCCTTCCCGCCACTGAACGAGGTGATGTTTTTCCATCGCGCCACGCGGACGCTCGTGATGACCGATTTGCTGTTCAACATCCACAATCCAGATTCCGGATGGACGCGATTTCTGATGACGCTCGACGGCGGACTTGGACACCCCGCGGTGGCGAGGAGCTTCAGGCCGATGATAAAGATGCGCCGCAAGCAAGCGCGATCGACGATCGAGCGTATCCTCTCCTGGGATTTCGATCGCATTTTGATGGCTCACGGAGAAGCTGTGACGGAGGACGCGAAGCAGGTCTTCCGCAACGCCTGGTCGTTTCTGTAGCCCGACCTTTTTCAGCTGACTAGCGACAACTCCCGGAAGGAGCGCTCAATGATCCACCTGCATTATTTCATCGCGCGCAAGAGCGGCCTCGATGATGAGCAGTTTCATGGCTACTGGCGCGAGACGCATGCGCCGATCGTGAAACGGATCACTCAGCTCAAGGGCTATCTCCAGAGCCATCTGATTCCTTACGCGATCAACAACACGACCTACGATGGCGAAGCGGAGATCTGGCTGGACGATCTCAATGCGCTCGAGGCGTTGAGGAAGAGTCCCGAGTTTCTCAACGGCGCCGCGAAGGACGAGCCGAATTTTATCGATCACAAACGCTCCGACTTCCTGATTGCCCGCGACCATGTGCTTATCGAAGGTCCGCGAAAGCCGGGGCTGGTGAAGGGCGTATGGCGTATGCGCCGCAAGGCCGGCATCTCGCTCAATGAATTTCGCCGCCACTGGATCGAAATCCACGGTGAGATCGCAAGGAAGATTCCCGGCGTGCGTCGCTACGTGCAATCGCACGTGATCGATGAGGCCTATTCATTCGCGGAGCCGCGATGGGACGGCGTCGCCCAGTTGTGGTGGGACAGTCCCGAGGCGCTGACCGAAGCGCTCAAAACGCCGCAGTTCCGGGAAGACATGCGCGACGGCGAGGAATTCATCGATGGCAAATCGATATCTTTCTTTCTCGCGCGGGAATACGTGGTGATTCCACCGGCGTAGCGCGCTGACAACGAGCCTGTTTTCCCCGCAACTCCGATGTTAGTTTTTAGTTCATGAAGCGCGTGGCAAAACGCGGACTGCTTGTCACAGCAATATTGAGCGTTGCCCTGTCAGCGGCTAGCTGCGCGCCGCAACCGCCGCCGCCGGAGCCCGTAGCCGTGCCCGTGGAAACACCTGTACCGGGAACTCCACCGCCGCCTCGTCCGGCATACTGGGCGCCGCCCGGAGGACCTTTCGGTCCCGGACCGGGTCCTGAGCCGGGGTCCGGTGGACCACCTCCGCTGGCGCCGCGCCCGCCCCTTCCTTGAAGCAAGCCGGGCCTACTTCTTCTCGATGCAATCGATGTCCGGGTTGTAGCTCTTCTCGAGGCGTGCGACGGTTTCGCCCATACTCTTCGAGTCATCGATATAGCTCTGCGCGAGATTGTCCTGTTGTGGTTTGTCGAGCTTGGCATTTGCCAGCATGGTGAGGCGCTGTTCGAGATAAGCTTCGGGCAAGTCGCTCAAAGTGGTCATCGCGAGCGGCCAGCTATTCAATTGCTGTTTCGGCCAACCCCATCCAAACAGGCTGCGATACTCCATCGCCTGCACTTCGCGCAGGTGGTCTTCGTCATCGAGCCGTCCAGTGAATACCCATCCCTTTTGAGCGGCCAAGTCGGAAGGAATCAGAAAGGGCGGGTCCGGAGTGTGGAACTTACATTGCTCATCGATGATCGTCACATCCAGTTGTCCGTTCTCGGCAAGCAGGGCGGCGGGACTGATAAGACCGACCTTGGTCGATGGTTCGGCCTCGTCAAGAACTGAAGTTGGCGGAACAGTGACAGTCAGGCCGCCAGCCGAGGCGGTCGCGACAGGCGGAGGAGTGCTGCCTCCGCCTCCCGTGAGCGCGCCCAGCAAGGGCGCGGCGCAGCCCGTTAGCACCAGACTCGAGAGAATCGAAATAGCGAACTTGTGCATGCGAGGAGCCTCCAGGTCTCGGAAGAAACAGGGTTCAGCGGCTCCATCGCCTCGCCCAGCTCGAGGAGACGAAGGAAGCAGGAAAATTGTCCCACGAGGCGCGCTGCGCCGCCACTCTGAAGTCCAGGCGCAAAAGGCACCTCGCCGCCTGACGTGACTCGTCGTCACAGGGCGCGAAGAAACGCGTCGAAAGTCAACGTGTCACCGTGGTTGCACGCAGCAGCTTTGGATCTCGACCTGTGCCTCGTCAGTATCCATCGGGTTTAGCTGCGGATGTCCCGAGAGCAAGCCGAATGC
The DNA here is from genome assembly GCA_035500975.1 of Binataceae bacterium (SeqCode). Taxonomy (GTDB): domain Bacteria; phylum Desulfobacterota; class Binatia; order Binatales; family Binataceae; genus JAFAHS01. The sequence continues at coordinate 13,487 of DATJWT010000332.1, read as the reverse complement.
GAAACGCTCCTGCACATAGTAGGAGCGCGGCTCCGCGTCGATATCGACCTCGTCCGTGGTTTCGCCTCCTACCCGGCATGTCACGTGGCCGGCGGGAACCACGAACGCATGGTATGCGCCCGGCCTTATCTCGACGCTCTCACTTCCGCACTGCACGGCAGGATGGAGCAAAGAACTGTTGTAGCTATATGGACGATAAACATAGATGGTCGCGTGATCGGGTGGCGCATCAGCCCGCTCGAAGGGCTTGCCGCGGGCGGCACAACCAATAGCCGCAAGTGCGAGCGCGGCAGCCCCGACAATGGCGAGATGAGACTTCATTCGGTTTCTCCGAGCGACGCCGCCAGTCGCGCGGATTCTGCTTCGAGCTTTCGGTCGATTTCCCCGCGAACCGCGGCGCGCGCTTCGTCGTCGAGTTCCTTGTGCGTCGGTTGCGAGTACATTCCGTACGGCCGCGTGATGCGGGTTTGGGCGGTGTAATCGCCGATTGGTTGACCTCGGCTGGAGATCGAGAGCGAGGCGAAAGCAGTAACGACGTACTCGCCCGTCGGATAAGGAGCAAAGGTCAGATTCTCGATCGCCGAAAGCAACGTCGAAGCGTGATGCTCGTCGTGGGTCAGCTCCTCCCGGTAAGAGAAAGTCACGGGAGAGCTGTTGGTCAGCGACATCGCGACGACCGGGGGAAGTTCGCGAGGATTGCCGCTAATGAGCGTGCCTTTGAATGGCAGCGGCCGTACCGATGCCGTATCGTTGGCGGCCACCGCGGGCGCAGGCGTTTGTTGCGCTGCACATCCGGACACCCCCGCCGCGAGCGCGAGGAACAACGCGAACAATGAGGGTGGACCGATTCGAGAAGTTAGAGGTGATCCGCGGGCCACACCCTATTTCATCGCAGCCGGGTATGGCTCCTCAAGTTTGCGATACAGGGTCTTTCTGTCGACCTGCAGAATCGCCGCCGCTTCGGTCTTGTTGCCCGAGACCTGCGCCAGCACCGCGCGCACGTATTCACGTTCGACTTCATCGAGCGTGAAACGCCGGGCCGCCAATTCATCGAGGGCACCCTTCCCGTCGGGCGCGCCGGTGATGCGCGGCGGCAGATCCGCCGCGGTTATGGTCCCCTCGCGGCACAGGATGACAGCACTTTGCACCACGTTCTGAAGCTCGCGGATATTCCCCGGCCACCCATAACGCATGAGACATTCCGTCGCCTTCGGATCGATAGCAGGAACGGCCTTGCCGCATTCCGATGCCGAGCGTGCCAGGAAATGCCTCAGCAGCAGCGGCAGGTCCTCAGGGCGCTCGCGCAACGGGGGAACATTGAGAGTCACGGTCGCAAGCCGGTAGTAGAGGTCCGCGCGGAACTTCCCCGTCTTGATGGCTGCTTCCACATCAGAGTTGGTCGCAGCGACGATACGCACGTCGACGCCCTTCTCGGTATTGGAACCCAGCGGCCGCACGCGCTTGTCCTCGATAACTCGAAGCAGCTTGGCCTGGAGAGAAACCGGCATGTCCGCGATTTCATCGAGGAAAAGCGTGCCACCGTGCGCGGCCTGGAAGAGCCCTTCGCGTTGGCTGCGGGCGTCGGTGAACGCGCCCTTCACGTAGCCGAACATCTCGCTCTCAATAAGGCTCTCCGGCACCGCAGCGCAGTTCACCGGGATGAACGGGGCATCGCGGCGCGAGCTGGTGAAGTGCAACGCCCGCGCGAACATCTCCTTGCCGGTGCCGCTCTCTCCGAGCAGCAGGACGGTCGCGGGCAGATCGGCGACCTGGCGGATGGTTTCGAGAATCGCCAGGACCCTTGGGTTCGATGCGACGATGTTCGATGGGCCGTAGTTGCCGGCCAGCTCCCCGCGCAGCCGCCTGATCTCCCGGCGCAAGTAGCGATTTTCCAGCGCGCGCGACACCACCAGCAACAGCTCATCGTTGCCGAAGGGCTTGGTAAGGTAGTCGGAAGCGCCCAGCTTCATCGACTCGACGGCGTTGGCGATTGAGCCAAAAGCGGTGATGACGATGACCGGCAGATGCGGTATGCGGCGCTTGAGCTCCGCCTGGAGCTGATGCCCGTTCATCTGGCTCATGCGGAGGTCGGAAATGACCAGGTCAGGCTCGTCGCGGTCGACCACTTCGAGAGCCTCCACACCGGAGCTGGCTCCGGTGGCGATGTAGCCCGCTTCGCGGAGCACATCGCAGAGGATGCTGACCATTTCGGGATCGTCGTCGACGACCAGGATTCTCGGTTCGGTTGAATTCATTGCCTGTTCTCTTTGCTCGCGGCTGCGCCCGCTGGTTTGGCTTGCGCGCCAGGAATTATTACGACGAACCTGCTGCCGTCGGCAGCAGGCTCAAAACTTATCTGCCCCTCGTGATCGCGAACGATCGATTGACTCACCGCCAGCCCCATCCCGGTGCCCTGCCCTGGCTCCTTGGTAGTGAAAAACGGGTCGAAGACGCGGCCCGCGTCTTCGGGCGCAACGCCCGAGCCGGTGTCTTCAAACACGAATTTCAAGTTGCCGGTTTCGCCGTTGCCGAGAGCCTCGGCGTGAATCCTGAGCGTGCCGCCCTGGGGCGTCATCGCGTCCAATGCATTCATCTCGAGATTCACGAACACTTGCTGTAGCTGGGCCGCATCGCACTCCGCCAGCAGCGGCCGGTCGCCGAGGTCCGCGACTATCTGCACCTTACGGCGCGCGGCTTCGGTTTCGAGCAGGCTCGAGGCGTGGCTGAGGATCTGCCTGACGTCGCATACCGCGCGTTGCGATTCGCGGCTGCGCCCGTAGTCCAGAAGCATCCGTACAATCCGTGACACGCGATCGATCTGGGTAATGATGATCTCCAAGCCTTTGCGCGTCTTGTCGGGCGGAGCTTCGCCGTGCAGGAGCTGTTCGGCGCGCCCGCGAATCACACCCATCGGCGTGCCGATTTCGTGGGCGAGACCGGAAGCCAGCGTACCGACGGTCGCCAGCCGCTCCGCGTGCTGCAGGCTGCGCTCGAGCTCAAGCTCGCGCCGATGCTTTGCGAGCAGATCCTGGCGGGCGGCGCCAAGTTGCTCATCGAGCTTCTGGAATTCCTCGGTCAGAAGCCGGACCTCGTCGGTTCCGGGGTAGCGATCGCGCAACTGATCGTTCGAAAAGCGCGTGACCTTGCGGGAAAGCTCGGCCAGCGGACTGGAGACGTAGCGCCGGACGAGGATGGGAATGAGCGCTATGATAACCGCCAGCACGCCGAGGCTGCCGACGACGGAGAGAATCGCGCGAGAACGCAGATCTTCGCGGCTGTCGGTCCAGTCCTGCGCCATCAGCAGGTGAGCGACGACGGTACCGTTGGCGTCGCGCAGAGGAACAATCCGGCAAAACCAATCTGACGCCCCGATGCGGACTTCAAACTCATTTGCGCGGTTGGCGGGCCTCATCGCGACCATTTTCTCCACAAGTTTCGATTCCCCTGGCCCAGCCGTCCTCATCAGGCCGTCGTTTTTCTCCAAGAGCGCGACGACCATACCGTCGGCGGTCATTCGCGACAGCACGTCGTCGACCTCATTCCACTCCTTGTGCAGAACGTCGTTCTCCATAGCGGGTACGAGACTTCGCGAAGTCGCGCGCAGCTCGCGTTTCAAGGTGCTTATGTATGCTTCCGCGGATCGATTGAGGGACCAGTACAGGCGACCTAGCAGCACCGGGGTCACCGCCAGGAGCAAGACGAGCGTCAGCCTGGTGCCAATCTTCATCATTGGGGATTATAGCGACGGTTGTGGAAATAAGGCGATCCAATCGCACGACATTGGTTTCCTCAACGAGAGTTTTCTCAATGCAGATGGATCCTTGAGCAAACCGCCTGCCAAATTCTGTGCAGCCCTCGATTGATTCAGGTTCGAAAGAGATTCCGTAGGTAGGAACGAGGCCTTTCGCTTCGAACAAGGCTTTCAACTTTCGGTTGAGAGAAACTTGAAGCCGTAGCGAAAGGGGCGTTTTGCCGCGGCGGCGGTCTCTTCGATGGACCATTTTGCCCCATAGGGCTTGGCATCTATCTCGTAGCGAGCGGCGAATTGCTGCTGGCACGGAAGGTGCGCGCAGACAACCGATGATGGCCGGAAGATTCGAAGGGTCAGAATCGTGCCTCGACACGGAAGGCCAGGGTAGCAGGCACTGAAACTCAAGAAGTTTGTTTCCGCAACGGTTGGTCTGATGGTCGCGCTCGTGTTGGCCGTGATTCCTGCGTGGACCTCGCAGGCGCGCGCGGCAGATCGCGAGATCACGCTGGACGAAGCTGTGGCGATAGCATTGGAAAACAACCCCGACTACGCAGCCGCCGCGCGTGAACTCACGATTGCGCGTGCCGAGATCGAGCGGGCGAACTACGTCAGCCAGTTCAACCCGGAAGTCGACAGTGCGGGCGATTACAAGGGGCGCTCCGACAGATCAAACTCGCAGGATTGGCGCGTGGGCCTCTCGCAGCAGCTCGAAATTTTTGGGCAGCCCGCCCTGCGCAAACAATCAGCGGGCTATGGATTCGCGCGGACCTCGGCAGACGTAACCAACCAGGCGCGCCTGCTCATGGCGGCGGTCAAGCTGACCTTTTACGAATCGATTCGAGCGCGCGATGAATCAAACCTGCTTTCAGAGTTGGCCGATCTGGATCGCAAGCTCAACGATGCCGGGCAGGCGCGTCTCAAGGCCGGCGAAGTTGGGCAGATCGATGCAAACCTGGCGCGAGTCAGGTACGGCGAAAGCGAGCGCGCGCTGATCGAGAGCCGCGAGCGCTATCGGCTCGAGCGATCGAGCTTGGGAAGGTTGCTGGGGGGGGCGGCCGGCCCCGAACCCGCCCCGAGCGGCTCGATGTCGGTGGAGCCGCTCAGAATCGATTCCAATCGCCTGTTCGAAATCGCCAGGGAACAGCGGCCGGACTACCAGGCGGCACAACTCGAAATCGCGCACCTGAAAACCGAGGCTCTGCTGAATCGGAAGCTGGTGTTGCCTAACCCGACTATCGGCGCGTTCGGCGGGCATGAGAACAACACCGAGCACTTCGCCGGGATCACGCTGGGATTTCCGATTCCGCTTTTCAACCAGCGGCAGGCGGAAGCCACCGCGATCGCCGGCAAACTCGCGCAGGCAAAGGACCGCGCGCGAGCCCTCGAACTCGACCTGGAGCGGGAGGTGCGCGATGCCTGGCAGCGCTACAACAGCGCGCTGGTCGTGCTCTCGATAAATCAGAAAGAAGTCGTGGAGCCGGCGCGGGAGAGTTTCGATCTGCTCGAGGAAGCATTCCAGGCGGGCAAACTCGACCTGTTGAACCTGTCGGTCGCTGAACGGCAGGCGTTCGAAGCGCGAATGGGTTACGTGCGCGCCTGGTTCGATCTCGTCTCAGCGCGGGTTGCGCTTGAGTTGGCGCTGGGAGGCGCGGTGTGAAGACGGCAACAGCAGGCTTGCTGGCGATGTTGCTGGCGTCGTTCGTTGCGAGCGCGGCGGCGGGACAGGCGCAGCTGGAAGGCAGCGTCGTCAAACTCGTGAGCGGTTCGGATGCGGCCGGCCAAATCGTCCTGACCTCGATCGATCGAAAACAAATTACCGGGGAGATCAGCGCGACGGCCACCATCGAAGCCGATGCGGGTGCGGTCGCTCATATCACCAGCCGCATTCCCGCGCGGGTGGTGAAGCTGGTCGCGGACCTCGGGCAGCAGGTCACCCCCGGGCAAACCCTGGTGATCCTGAGCAGCGAAGAACTCGGACAGGCCAAGGCCGAATATCTCAAGACCAGGTCGCTGCTGGCGATTTCGGAAGAGAACCTCCGACGCGAACAGGAGCTGTTCGGCAAAAAGATCGCGCCGATGAAGGATGTGCTCGAGGCGCGCGCCGTGCACGATACCGCGCTCGCGCAGTTCAAGTCCTCGCGCGAGAACCTGCGCTTGCTGATCCCGGCCAGGGAACTCGACAGTCTCGGATGGACCGAGAAAGGCGGGGCATTGTCGGAGTTTCCGCTCGCCTCTCCCATCGCGGGTACGCTGGTCAAGAGACAGCTCGCGATCGGCACGATGATCGATCGCAACGACGACCCCCTGGTCGTGATTGACCTCGACAAGGTGTGGGTGATGGCGGCTGTGTTCGAACATGATCTTGCGGGTCTTCACGAAGGCGAAGACGCCGCTATCAAGGTCGATGCATACCCGGACCAGACTTTCCGCGGCAAGGTGACCTACGTCGGCAACGAAATCGATCGCGCCAACCGGACAGTGCAGGCGCGAATCGAAGTGCCCAACCCGCAGCATCTTTTGAAACCTGGAATGTTCGCGCACGCTGCGATCGCTGTGAGCGAGGCTCGCCGCGTGTTGGTGGCGCCGGAATCGGCGGTCTTCGACGTGGGCGAAGAGAAAGTGGTCTTCGTCGCATCCGGGGCGGGTCAATACGTTGCCCACGATGTTCAGTTGGGAACCTCGGCGGGAGGCGTCGTCGAGATCCTGTCGGGCGTGCACGAAAACGATCGCGTCGTGAGCCGCGGTGGACTGGTCCTGAAAGCGCTGCTGACGAAAGGAACGGCGGGCTGACGTGTCGGGCTGGATTTTCGAAGCGGCGCTGAAGAACCGCCTGATGACGCTATTGCTGGTGGTAGTGTTCCTGGCGATCGGCCTGCGCGCCATGTCACTGTTGCCCATCGACGCCTCACCTGACGTCACACCGAATGTAGTGCAAATCGTTACCGAGGCGTCAGGCCTGGGCGCTGCCGAGGTAGAGAAGCTGATCACGTTTCCGATCGAGGTCTCGATGCGCGGGCTCACCGGGATCAAGGAGATCCGCTCGATCTCGCGCTTCGGACTGTCCTCGGTGCAGGTCTACTTCGACGAACATCTCGATATCTACTTCGTGCGCCGGCTCGTGATGGAGCGCCTGCCGTCCGCGGCCGCGATGCTTCCGCAGGGCTATGGGCCGCCGGAGATGACCCCGGTTTCGACTACGCTGGGCGAGATCTTCCAGTTCCAGGTAGTCGATCCGAATCGATCGCTGATGGAGCTTCGGTCGATCCTCGACTGGCAAATCGCGCCGCGCCTCAAGGAGGTTCCCGGTGTGGTGGAAGTCAATTCGTACGGCGGAGAACTCAAGACCTACGAATTGCAACTGGTCCCCGATGCGCTCGTCTCCTACGGACTCACGCTGCAAGACGTTTTCCAGGCGCTGGAGCGCAACAACGTGAGCGCAGGCGGCGGGTACATCGTACATAACGGCGAGCAGCAGGTGATTCGCGGCACCGGGCTGATCACCAGCCTCGAGGATATCGGGAACGTCGTGGTCGGAGCGCGCGACGGGGTTCCGATCTATGCGCGCAACCTCGGCAAGATCGCTTTCGCGCCGATGTTACGGCAGGGCGCGGTTACGCATGACGGCAAGGGCGAAACCGTGGTCGGCGTCGCGATGCTGCTGATCGGACAGAATGCGCGCACGGTGGTCGAGGGCATCAAGGCCAAGCTCGCGACGATCGAGCCGAGCCTGCCCGCGAACGTGAAGGTCGTGCCGTATTACGATCGTTCGGACTTGATCGCACGCACCATTCACACCGTCGCGCATAGCCTGGTCGAAGGCGCCATCCTGGTGACGGTGTTGCTGTTCCTCTTTCTTGGCAACGTCCGCGCCAGCCTGATCGTCGCGTCGGTGATTCCGCTCTCGATGCTGGCGGCGTTCCTGGGCATGAACTGGATGGGCGTTTCCGGAAACCTGATGAGCCTGGGGGCAATTGACTTTGGGTTAATTGTCGACGGTTCGGTGGTGATGATCGAGAACATCTTTCATCACATGGCGCGCGAGCGCGATTCGCAACGTTCGATGGGGAATCTGGTGTTCGATGCGGGCCGCGAAGTCCTGCGCCCGATCGTCTTCGCCATCGGCATCATCATCGTCGTCTACCTGCCGATCCTCACCTTTGAAAACGTGGAAGGTAAAATGTTCCGGCCGATGGCGCTGACCGTGATCTTCGCCCTGAGCGGTTCACTGCTGTTCGCGCTGACCTACGTTCCGGCGATGGCATCGCTGTTCCTGCGCAAGACCGCGGCGGGCGAGCCGTGGCTCGCGCGGCAGGCGGATCGTATCCACGAGCGGCTGCGCACGCTCTCGCTGGCCCGGCCGCGGCAGATTGTCGCGGCAGCCGCGATGGTGCTGGTGGTGAGCTTCGCGATCGCGCCCTTCCTGGGGACGGAATTCGTGCCCACGCTGGATGAGGGCACGCTGAATCTCGACGTGATGCAGATTCCGAGCATCTCGCTGGAAGATTCCGTCAAGACCGCGACCGAAGCGGAAAAGGCGATGCTCGAACTGCCGGAGGTCGAGCACGTCGTGAGCAGGATCGGACGCCCTGAAATAGCCACCGATACAATCGGACCCGACGAAGCCGACGTCTACGTGTTCCTGAAACCGCGCAGCCAGTGGCGAGTCAAGGATCGCGATGCGATCATCGACGAGATCACCCGCAAGCTCGCGGTGCGCGTGCCGCAGATGAGCTTCGGCTTCTCGCAACCGATCGAGTCACGCGTCAACGACATCGTCGCGGGCGTCAAGGGCGACGTCGCGATCCGCATTTACGGCGACAACATGCCGGAAATGCTGGCGCTCGGTTCCAGGATTCGCGGCATCCTCTCGACGCTGCATGGGGCCGCCGACCTCAAGATGATTCCGCGCTCGGGGCTGCCCTCGCTGTCGATCCGGGTCGATCGCGCCAGGGTGGCCCGCTATGGAATCAATGCCAGCGACGTGCTCGATGCCGTGACCACGGTTGGAGGAAACGTCGTGGGACAAGTGGTGGAAGGACAAGCGCGCTTCCCGCTCCAGGTCCGCTTCGACAAGGGCGCACGCAGCAACCAGGAACAGCTCGAGGATATCAAGGTGGCCGCGCCCGGCGGAGTGCAGATCCCGCTGGCGCAACTTGCAAGCTTCCACAACTCGGAAGGCCCGGTTTCAATCTGGCGCAAGGATCTGACCAAGCAGGTGACTGTCGCGGCCAACGTCCGCGGCACGGACCTGGGGAGTTTCGTTTCGAGTGCAAGGGCGGCGATCGAGAAAGAGATTCAACTGCCGGCCGGATGGTGGATCGAATGGGGCGGGCAATACGAAAATCTTGCGCGCGCATCCAGCCGCCTGATGGTCCTGGTGCCGGCGTCTCTCCTTCTGATCCTGGTGCTGCTCTACAACACTTTCAGCTCGATGCGTATCGCCATCCTGATCTTCGGCAACGTCCTGCTGGGCGCGAGCGGGGGCATCCTGGCCCTGTTCGCGCGCCAACTGACCTTCTCGATCACCGCGGGCGTAGGATTTATTACCTTGTTCGGGGTGTCGGTGTTGAACGGTGTCGTGCTGATGTCGGAAATCGTGCGCCTGCACGAGTCCGGACGCGCGGTCGATGAAGCCCTGGAGCAGGCTTCGCGGGACAGGCTGCGTCCGATCTTGATGGCATCGCTGGTGGCGTTGTTCGGGTTTATCCCGATGGCGTTATCAACGGGCGATGGCGCCGAAGTGCAGCGCCCGCTCGCGACGGTGGTGATTGGCGGTCTGCTGACCTCGACGCCGTTCACGCTCTACGTTCTGCCGCTGCTCTACCGATGGATCTCCAGGCCGTCGCGGTCGAGCCCGGTTGTGGCCGCAGGATGAAGGGCAAGGACTATTTGACCGCTATCTTGCTGAGCGACGCCGGGAGCCCGCCGACCTGAACGATTCCACCCTGCCCGTCACTGATACCGATCGAGCCCATCGCCAGCGACAGCGTCATCGCCCCTGTCCTCTTGCGGGCGGCTGCGTTGAGAGTGACTTGCGCCGCCTGGGCTGACGGAATCACGAGCGGAGAAGAGAATGTGAAGACGGTGCTCTTTTGCAGCGCTCCACTGACGTTCCGGGTTGAACCGGCAGCGGTCGCAGTCAACTGAACCGACGACAAAAGGTTGGGCGAGGTCGCGCTGAGTTTGATTCCGATCAATCGCAGAGGTTCGGAAGTCGTATTGGCTATCGAAAAGGCCGATACCTGGGCGTTGTTCTGACGAGGTATGGTGACGGAACGCTGCGATCCGCTGAAGGCGGCGCCCGGGAACGCGTTTACCAGCATCGCGATGTTCGGGCTGCCCCATCCGGTAACCTGATCGTAGCCGGTGCCAGCGCGGTATCCGGTGATACCGCTGTTATCGTTGTTGCCGCTGGTGACATCGTGCAGACCCGACGCGAGAGATTGCAGATCTCCCAGTTCGTACAGGCGCTGATTGATGTTGCCCAGTCGAGTGACACCTTCCGCTTGCGCAATGAGACGGGAAATTCCAGCCCACATGGGAGTAGCGATGCTGGTTCCTCCGGTCGCGACCAACGAGACGGAACTCTCGCCCTGCGAACGGCTGTAGACGAAGAATGCGGGTGAGTCCTTCCCGTTCGCCCCGATCGCGATGTCGGGAATGTCTCGATAGCCGTCGGTGGGCACATTTAGACCCGCCTGCCAGGAGGGCTTGGTGAACACCACGCTTCGCCCCCCTCCGGTCGAGTTCTTGGCCGCACAAGGAGGGGTTACATCCTTTTGTTCGCCGCCGTTCCAGGCGACCTCGAGACCATCTCCAACCAGGCTCGCATCGGCGCCCGAGGACAAGTAGACGGGGTTGAACTGCGTTCCGCCGACGGAGGTGAGAAAAGGGCTGGTGGCCTCTTCATCGACACTGGGTTGGTTTCCAGTCGAGCCCTGCGGATTTCCGCAACTGGATTGATCGTAGGTGTTGAAAAACGGCCCGGGCTGCGGAACCGGATTACCGCAGACCCAGTTATCGCCATAGTCGCCTGAAGATTTGAAAAACGTCTGGCCCTGGACGACGGCCTGCTCAAGTTCCGAGTTGTAGACCGCGATGGTCGAAAGATCGGGACAGGGATTCTTGTCTTCGACGCTGCTGCTCAACGCGCCGCAAACATTGTCGTCCACTGCCCTGGTCACCGCATCGAGGTACGGCGTCGACGAGTTGTTCTGATTGCCCAGGTAAAAATAGATGGGCGTGCTCGGTGAGACCGCGTGGATCCACTCGACGTCGAGCGCTGGCTCGTTGTCGGAGGGCAACCCGGGGTTGGTTTTGTCGACGATGAATTTCTTGAGAACGACCGGTGGCAGGTTGAACTGAGTATCGAATTGCTTGAGGGCGGCCGGCGCGACGTCGCCGACTTCCATCACGGCGACGCAATCGGGCTTACCGGTGCCGGTGTTCCCGCCGCTCAGCACGCCGTTCTCGTTGTAAAAAGTATAGAAATCGGATGGAGCAAAGTTGGGGCCCTGACCCGATACAATTGCATCGGTTTCGACGCGCGAGGCCGCTTTCGCGATCCGAATTTTCGACGAACGCCGTGCCTGGGAGGCCGGCCGCTCCGAGGAGGTGGTCATTCCGAGGATTGCCTGGATGGGCAGACTGGTCGGCACTGAAGGATCGGAGGTGTTAGCGAAGCTGGATCCGTCAGTGACGATCGATGTCGCGAATGCCTGCTGGATGGTTGCGACCGAACCCGCGAATTGCACACGGCGGGTGGGAAGATCGGTTGAGGTGACGGTGAACCCCTGCGAAGTGAGCCAATTCACCACCGCCGCCAATTGGTCGCTGGTTGCCCCGAAGCGCGCGACGAATTGATCGCGAGTTAGCCACTTATGGTAGTTCGGCGAATGGCGATTCTGAAGATCGCTCTCGAGCTGCGCCAACTGTCCCGTGTTGCGCAGCGCCAGAACCGCGGTGAGCTGGAGGAGGTGGTTTTCAGGCGCAGCGGCCCAAGTCTGCGGGACAGATGCCGTACGATTACCCGCGATCGAGGAAGTCTGGGCTCGCGCAGGGCCTCCAATCGCAAGAATGCAAAGTGACACAGCCGGAAAAATCGTTTTGAAGAATGGATGTTTTGCTACGAGCACGATAAGTCTCTCTCTTAACCACTCCAGCGCCGAAGGCTTATGCCTGAGCTATTTTTTAGACGTTTTCTACTGACAGGGACGCTATAATAGGCAAAATTATTCAGCGACAATCCTATGATTGTCAACGACCAGAACATCCTGCCCTCGCAGGAATCGCGAGCATTCCGCCATCCAGACGAGCACAACGAGCGTAGCGGAAAGACTCAGGCCCCCGACGTTTCGTCGCAAAATTCCCCGCCGGTCTCGTGTGACTAGAGGTTAACCAACGAGGCCAGTTCGCTACCGAATTGGGTACTGCAACTTTCGTAGCAGGACGCCATCATTCTGTGCGATCTGAAGCGTATTGCAGCTAAACGATCCAGTTCTCGAGAAAAAATCGTTTCAAGGGCCTTTACGCCTTGCTGGACGTTTCGCCGTGTAATACGTTTTTAGCGAAGTGGATTTGTTAAGGCAGCGATCCAGGGTAGCAGCTTTCTTGACGGTTGCCCTTGCTCTGCTGACTTTGAGCACGGTCGTGCTCAAGCCAATCCATCGGATCGGTTCTCAAGCTCACGACGGTCTCCGTCAACCGCAGCCGAGTTCTCCGTTTCATCGTCATGCACTCTGCGTGGGGCGCAGGACCGTGCAGAAGGCGATAGATGCGCGCCAGTCGCAAGACCCCATTTGGGGACCTGCTGTCAGCTCGTTCAGAATCGTACGTCCCACACGAAATTTCGCTGCTCAGCCCAGAGCAACCGCGGTAGTTGTTTGTCGGCTCAAGATACCGCCGGATAAAAGCTCCGACCCTCCTTTCCAACCCGAACTATTGTTCGCGGTCTGAGACCGCGCGGCCTTCGGCCGGCGAGATTCAGATCGGCGCGAGGTCGCAGGACTGGTCGCGCGACCATTTGACCGATTTGTTCGTCTTACTGTTGTGAATTGCTGAAATGAAAATGGCCGAAACAGAACATTCCGGTTTGCGGGATCGTTTCTCGAGGGTTCCGGACTTGCACGGGTCCGCAAATCCGATCCATCGGCCAGGGACAGAAGAATGAGTATGAGTGAGTTGCTCGCAATCATTGGGCTGATCGTGGCCGTGTACTTCCTTCCATCGCTGATTGCGCTGGGAAGGCGCAATCCCGATATCAACTCCGTCTTTCTGATTAATCTGTGGCTCGGATGGACGGTTGTCGGGTGGATCACCGCGATTGGATGGGCGCTCGACAGGAAGAGCCAGTCGGTGAGTTGTTTTGCGCGGCGGGGCGTTTTCCGCGTCGCAATCGCACGTCTCTTCAATCCACGATTGAGCTGAAGCCTCCTTCCCGGAGGCAGCCTCGAACCGCGCTTTTTACCCCGCTCTCGCGGGGCCCTCGTCAGCGCGGGTCTTGATCATCGCGCCAAAGGTTGTCTTTATCTCGTCGGGGCACCTTTTTCGGAGCGCCGACGACTTTGATTAGGCGGGGGACCAGATGTTGACCGACTGGATTTACAACAATCCGACCTGGCTGTGGGGAAGCGTCCTGATCGGATTGGCGGCGGGCGGTGCCGGCTTAGGTCTGCTGATCATCCATCAGCTTGTCCACATCGATGTCCGCCGCGCGCACAATGAACTGGCCGGGTTC
>DATJWT010000331.1:0-4345 GCA_035500975.1 Binataceae bacterium (SeqCode) | reverse complement strand
GGCGCGCAGATCGAAGGGCTAGACGGTGGCAGCGATTGGGCGGGTGCGGTTGCGGCGGCGCTGATGGCTCATGCTCTTGGCGCGCGGAGTGATCTTGAGCCGCAGATGGTGTGTCGGCGTGGGCAGCGTGTCCCCCCGGCGCATCTCGTGCTTCCAGGCGATCATCCGGCGGCGCAGCACGACAGGGTTGATACCCAGGCAATCGCAGACCGTCTCGAAGCTGAACGCGTGGCGACTGGGCGCATCCGCCATGATCCAGCGCTCGGCATCCACGTACAGCATCCGCTTGCGCGTACTCCGCGAGGCGGCCCCTTGCTGGTAGACATTGATCGCGTCGGCCAGCAGGGCCAGCATCAGGCGCTGCTCACCGGTCAGCCGATGGCCACCGGAAAAATCGTAGTACTGGCTGGGAAGAATCTGATGAAGTCCGATGACGCCATCGAGGATTGCATCGGACCCGAACTGTAACGTCCCACTCATAACCCTACTCACAGGGAGGAACTCGAGCCGGGGACTCACGCTGCCACCGATTCGCCCATCAACCGCGATGGGGCCATCCCTTGAACGGTGAACAGCGGATTGCGGAGTTTTGTTCCCGAAATAGAGACGAAGCGGCAATGCCGCCTATTCAGAGCGGCCTGGAGCGGTCTTACGGCGCGATACCGCCCAGCCTGTCGACGGCGGTATGGGCCTCTTTCTCGGCGTCGGTTTCGGTGGGATCGCCGCTCGCTGCGGCCTGCTGGTAATAATTCAGGGCCTGCTGGCGGTCGTTGAGGGCCTCGTAGGCGCGGCCAACATTCAGCTCCGCGCGCGGGTTGCCCGGACAGGCCGTCAGGGCATCCTGGTAGTAACCCAGCGCCTTGGAGAAATCGCCGGAGGCGTAGTTATCGCCACCCTGCCGGGTGGCGCGCGCCAGGACATCTCTATCGCAGGAATTGGGGAGCGGCTGGGGAGTCCGGTAGGTTTGCTGAGCCTTTAGCTCCGCTATCTCCTTTTGCATCTGCTCGATCTGGTTCTGGTTCTGCTGAACCTGCTCCTGGTTGGCTTGCAGCGCAGCCGACTGGCAGGCGGCAAATGACAGAACGATCAACACCAGCAATGGGGTCAGAGAGCGGGGCTTCATCGCGACCAAGCATATGAAATGGCCCCTTCCTCATGTCAACCGTGGGGTCATGCCCGCGACATTGGTGTTTCAGGGTCGTGTGCTATGTTCGCGCATCATGAAGAAAGTCGCGATGCGCTTACTCGCCGGCTGCGTTGCCGCAGCCCTGATGGCAGTGGTTGCAATCACGATCGATGGCCGATCGGCTCAAGCCGCCTCATCGGCGCCATCGGTCAGCCCTGCCGATGCGCTCCAAATGCTGCTCGACGGCAACGGGCGCTTCGTCGATGGGAAAAAGCAGTATCCCAACCAGGATGCCGCACGCCGCGAGAGTACCGCCGGCGGACAGCATCCGTTCGCATGCGTTCTGTCCTGCTCGGATTCGCGCATACCGCCCGAGTTGGTCTTCGACCGGGGCCTTGGCGATCTGTTTGTCGTCCGGGTGGCGGGCAATGTGCCTGAGCCGGCCGGGATGGAAAGCCTCAAATATGCCGTCGATCACCTGGGTCCGCGGCTGATCATCGTGCTGGGCCATCGCAACTGCGGCGCGGTCAAGGCCGCCGTCAGCGGGCATACCGATGAGTTCCCGGTAATCGACAGGAGCATCCTGCCCGCGGTCATCAAGACCAAGGGCATGCCCGGCGATGCGGTCGAAAACGCCACCCTCGAGAACGTGCGTATCGGCGTGCAGCAGCTCTCGAAGTGGGCGCCATTCGCGACGTTGATCGAGGAAGGAAAGCTGAAGATCGTCGGCGGCATCTACAACCTGCACACCGGCAAAGTGACGTTGCTCGATCAGCCGGGCGCGCCGGCGATCGAGGAAGAGGAAGGCGCCGAGGACTAGGCGTCAGGGAGCACGCACTACCACGCCGGCGGTCCCGGTCCCGTTGAGTCCGTCGGCCGTCGTTCCCGTGACCGAAACGACGTAGCTGCCCGGTTTGGCATAGGTGTGAAAAAACAGCGTCGGCGGAAGAGTCGAGACCGTCCCGTCGCCGAAACTCCATCGATAACTGACAATCGGTGCTGAGTTCGGATTCGCGTTCGATACCAGGAAACCGACTATCATCGGCGCGGTCCCGTAGGTCGGTATCGGCTGCACCCTTATTCGCGGCGGGTGCGGAAACTCGATCGGAGGGGCGTCATTCCCGCCCTGCCCTTCCATGGTCGAGGACTCGCCCTGCTGCATGTCGGATTGCTGCGCGATGCCGGAACGCGCCATCAGGCAAGCCCCGACCAGCAACAGCAATCCGACCGCGAGACGGAACTTCACTGCATCACGGCGCCGCCATCCGGATGGAGAATCGAACCGGTGTAGTAGCGCCCTTCTTCGCTGGCAAGGAAGAGCGCGGTGTTGGCCACGTCGATTGCTTCACCCATCTTCTTCATCGGCACACGCTCCATCAGCCCCTTCATGAATCCTTCCATCTGCTGGATGCCGGCGGTCATGGGAGTATTGATGAAGCCCGGGCCGATCGCGTTGGCGGTAATGTTGTAAGGCGCCAGCTCGACCGCGAGCACCTTGGTGAGCATCCAGACGCCGGCCTTGCTGACGGAGTATTCGCCGACGCCCGGAGTCGGGAGCTTGGCGGCGCCGGAAGAGATATTGATGATGCGGCCGCCCTTGCCGGCCTGGATCATCGCCTTGGAGACTTCGCGATCGGTGAGAAATACACCGTCGAGGTTGACGCTGAGCACCTTCTTCCAGTCCGCGAGCGGCTTCGCGGACAAGGGCGCCGCGGCGAGACCGCCCTCTTCGCCGTAGCGGGCGTTCGAGATGCCGGCAGCCGCGACGAGGATATCGACCCCGCCCAGCTCCTTGACGCATCGCTCGACCATCGCGGCTACTTCCTGCTCGGAACTGGTGTCGACTTGATGAGCTATAGCCTTGCGGCCGAGTGCGCGCACCTTGGCCGCGGTTTCCTCGGCGGCGGCAAGATGACGATCGGCGACCATCACGTTGGCGCCTTCTTCGGCGAATCGAACCGAGGTGGCGCGGCCGATTCCGCTGGCGCCGCCGGTGATGAGTGCGTTCTTTCCTTCCAGTCTGAGGGCCATCGAATCTAATCCTCCGGTCGCGACGCGCGACTCAATCAATTTTGTTACCACGCGCAGCGCGGCGCGCACCAGTGCGGTGAGAATCTATGCTCGGGTATCCGGGTCGCATAGGATTAAGCGCGATGGCGCAACAGCAAGCGGCTACCGCATGGCCGGAGCCGACCAGCCGGTTCGTTGAAGTCGACGGCGTCAAGCTTCACTACCTGGACTGGGGCGGAGACCCGGGCAAACACACTTTCCTCCTGCTTCATGGCGGCGCGGCGCACGTGCATTGGTGGGACACGGTCGCCCCATTGCTGACATCGCACGGTCGCGTGATCGCGCTGGACTTTCGCGGACACGGGCGCAGCGGATGGGCGAATCCGCCGCACTATGGACCGCAATGGTACGTGCGCGACGCGCACGGCGTGATCGAGCACCTCGGGACCAAGGTGATCCTGGTGGGTCATTCGATGGGTGGTGCGGTCGCGCAATGGTTCGCGACTACCTATCCCGAAATGCTCGAGGCGCTGATCGTGGTCGATTCTCCGCACGGGCCGCCGCCGCTGCTGCGCCGGCTGATGTGGCGATGGCGCCGCAAAGCGCAGGGGGGAGTTCGACCGCAGCTCGACTCGGCGGAAGCGATCCAGCGCAAGTTCAGGCTGCAACCGCCGGGGACCTACCTGACGAAGAACGACCTGGCGCGGCTGGCGATGCTCGGCTCGGAGCAATTGCCGAACGGCAAGTGGGCATTCCGGCTCGACCCGAATACTCGCGCGTGGCGCAAGGTCGAAGGCAGATCGCGCAAGCCGCAGATCAAGAAGCTGCGGATGCCGGTGCTGATCCTGCGCGGTATCGAGAGCACGCTGGTGAGCCCATGGAAGGCGCGCAGCATGCATCGGAAGGTCCGGCACTCGACGTTCAGGGAAATTCCGCGCGCGCATCATCATGTGCCGCTGGATAATCCGAGCGGCACGGCCGAAGCAATCATCGAGTTCGTCGAATCGGCGCTGTAAGAGGCTCCCTGCTACCCGTCGAACGCTCGCCGAGCTCCTTCGCTTCGCTCAGGATGACCGATAGGAACTACGGGCGGAGCAGGAAGTCGCTCAGGTCCATCGCGAATTTGCCGTCGGTCAGGCTCATCGCGCGCGGCGAGCGCTTTAGCTGAAGCTTGTCGATATCCTGCTCGCGCGGGAGCAGGAAGACGGT
>DATJWT010000330.1:0-2456 GCA_035500975.1 Binataceae bacterium (SeqCode) | reverse complement strand
CGCTAAGATATGGATGTAATGAAGACCCTGTTCCTGAACCCACCGTCCTATGACGATTTCGACGGAGGTGCAGGCTCTCGCTATCAGGCTACACGCGAGGTTTGGTCTTTCTGGTACCCGACGTGGCTCGCATATCCGGCCGGAATGATTCCGGGAGCCCGGCTGCTCGACGCACCGCCGCACAATTATTCGGTGCAACAGACGATCGACGAGGCCAAGGGTTACGACTTCGTCGTTCTCCACACCTCGACGCCGTCGCTGCGGATGGACCTGCGGACGGCGGAATCGATCAAGGCAGCGAACCCCAACGCGATCATCGCGTTTGTCGGTGGGCATCCGACTGCGCGTCCCGAGGAAGTTCTCAAGCTGTCCAACGCGGTGGATATAGCAGGGCGCAAGGAATTCGACCATTCGATGGTTGAAGTTGCGCAGGGGATGGACTGGGCGAAGATCGACGGAATCAGCTATCGCAAGAACGGCTCGATTCATCACAATCCCGACCGTCCCAACATGACGGACGAGGAGCTCGACAAGCTGCCGTTCGTAACCGAAGTCTACGAGAAGAATCTCGACTACCTGAAATACAACAGCCCCTACTGCCAGTATCCGTATGTCTCGATGTACACGGGACGCGGATGCCCGGCGAAGTGCACGTTCTGCCTGTGGCCCCAGGTCACGCAGGGCCATCGCTATCGCGTGCGCAGCCCGGAGAACGTGCTCGAAGAAGTGCAGGCGATGAAGGCGAAGTTCCCGAAGATGAAGGAGCTGTTCTTCGACGACGATACTTTCACGGCGGACCCCGCGCGCGCGCGCAAGATCGCGCAGCTGCTGAAGCCGCTCGGAATCACGTGGTCGACGAATTCGCGCGCCAACGTCGACTACGAAACGCTGAAGATCCTGAAGGACGGCGGCCTGCGCCTGTTCGTGGTGGGCTACGAATCGGGTAACGCGCAGATCCTGAAGAACATCAAGAAGGGCGTGGGCCTGGAGCGGGCGCGCCGCTTCACGCGCGACTGCCACGAGATCGGCATCCTGGTGCACGGCACCTTCATCCTGGGGCTGCCGGGCGAGAACAAGGACACCATCGAGGAGTCGATGCGGTTCGCGCGCGAGATGGATTGTGAGACGATCCAGGTCTCGCTCGCATCGCCCTACCCCGGCACCGAGCTGTTCGAGTACGTCACGGCGAACGGCTACCTGGCGGTCGATCCGCTGCTCGATGAGTCGGGTTACCAGAAGTGCACGATCAAGTACCCGGGCCTGAGCAACGACGAGATTTACGGCGCCGTGGAGCGCTTCTATCGCAGCTTCTATTTCCGCCCTCGCTACATCTTCAAGTCAGTCAAGAAAATGATGAGCTCGACGGAAGAGGCGAAGCGGCTGCTCAAGGAAGGGATGCAGTTCCTTTCGACGATGCGCCAGCGGCGGCATCAGATGGGCCAGCAGGCGGCAGCCTGAGCTCGCCGAGGGTTTAGAAACGCGGGACCCGAGCGCGCCTTCCGGCGCCAATAGATTGCCATGCATCTAGTGAGGTTGCTCTGCGACGCGGGCATATCCGTCGGAGTCGGCTATTACATTGCATCGACCCTGGCGGCGCTGAGCTTCGCCAGGCGCGCGGCCAAATCACCCGCCCCGCTTCCGAAAATCGCGCCCCGCGTGGCGATCATCAAGCCGCTGCATGGTCTGGACGAATCGCTGGCCGGCAACCTGATGAGCTTTCTCGAGGTGGCGTACCCGCGGCTCGACTACTTCTTTGCAGTGTCGTCCTACGAGGATCGCGCGGTGGAGGTCCCTGCGGCGCTGCGCGCGCGCTACCAGTTCGCCAACACTACGCTGGTCGTCGGCGAGGAACCCGACTGCGCAAACGGCAAGATTGGCAAAGTGATCAAGATGGCCGATCGCGCGGAGAAGGCGGACATCTTCGTGATGAGCGATGCAGACATCTCGGTCGATCGCGACTACCTGCAGCGAATCGTGGCGGAGTTGGAGTCCGATCCCAAGATTGGGGTCGTAACCTGCGCGTATCGGGCGCGGCCGATGGGCCCGTTTGCGTCTCGGCTGGAAGCGCTGTTCGTGAACACCGACTTTGCGCCGCAGGTGATGCTCTCGGCAGCGCTGGAGCCGCTGCGGCATGCGCTGGGCGCAACGGTCGCGATCAAGCGGGCGGCGCTGGAATCATTCGGCGGATTTCGGGCGGTGAAGGATTTGCTGGCCGACGATTTCTACCTCGGCAAGTTCGCCACCGACCACGGATGGAAAGTCAAACTGTCGAGCGCGCTGGTCACTCTCTCATTCGAGGAAAAATCGCTGCGCGCGGTCTGGAACCGTCAGCTCCGATGGGCGCGCACGATAAGATGGGTGCGGCCGGTGAGTATCGGCACGATCTTCTGCCACGCGACGTTCTGGGCGCTGATGCTGATGATCGTCTCGGGCTTCAGCGCATCGAGCCTCGCCAT
>DATJWT010000329.1:0-20064 GCA_035500975.1 Binataceae bacterium (SeqCode) | reverse complement strand
TCGACCTCGATTACCGGGTTGAAGACGTTATGCTGTGAAAACGCGATGCGGTCGCGGAAGCCCTCGAACAGTTTGCGAATCGCGGCGTGACCCTTATGGGCGCCGATTCCATCGCCCTCCCAGATGCCATCGTCGGCGAAGATCTTCACTATCTCGTCGGGGTTGTGATCGTCGTCGCAGATCGAGCAGTAGCGCGACTTCAGCTTTTTGATTGCCTCGATGTCTTCGAGAATTGTGATGCGTTTTTCGAGATCGGAAGTTGCCATTGGAGACTCCTCCTTGTACCGACTATTGTGCGACGCGACCTAACCCCTAACCCCTTCCCGCAGCGGGAAGGGGCACCAGACGGGCCCATCGATGATAGAGATTGCGCGTTGCCTCGATTCACTCTCACTTGCGGCCCTCGGCGGCGGCCAGGCGCTGGCGCGCCAGTTCGAAGATGCCCCAGTTGCCCTTGTTCCAAGTCACCGTGAGTTTGCAGGATTTGATTCTCCATCCTTGCGGCGCGCGGACGAAGTGATTGGTGTAGTAGCCGACCATGGTCTGGGTGTTCTCGCCTTGATCGTTGGGCAAAAAATGGTGCGCCCGCACGTAGGCGACGCAGAGCGCCTTGTCGCCCTCGACCGTGATGACGTGATTGGTGATCATGTGCTGGGTGGCGTGGAGACCGCTGATAGTGCGGCGGGCGGATTCGGTCCATCGATCGGCGGACACTGTGCGCGGCCAGTCGCCGGGGAAGATGGAGGAGAAGTCGACTTCGATTTCGTCGGCGAAGCATGAGCGGAAGCATTTCCAATCGCGCATATCGAGGCCGGTCGCGTAGCGCAGTTGGCAATCGCTGATTTCCGCGCGATCGATGAGGAGTTGCAGGTTCATCTTGTCCATCCCGGCGAGCCTCCACGCTAACGGAAGATAGCGCAGGTCGAGCGTAAGTGACACGTGGGCGCCACATCCGCGCCATCGAAGAAATCGGCCGGGAACCCGGGGGGAAGATCCGGGTTATAGATGAGGAGAGCAGACTGAAACCTGCGCCACCTCGAGACCAGGAGCATGGGCTGAAAGCCTGGAGCACGACAAAGTCGACCGCCGGAAGCGCAGGCTATTGAAAAAATGGGGCGCGGGTTCAAACCCACGCCCCATCAGGATTGTTCGGAACGGAATTTCCTGGGCCAGGTCAGGACGGCGTCACCTGTGTGACCACCTGGGTAGAGAGATCGTAAATGCCGCCGGCGACCGCGCTCGGGTCGAGGTTGAGCTGCTTCCGAAGCCTACTCATCGTGATGAGGACGTTCTGCTCAGTAGCTACCGGAATCACCTGGGTCGGATCCTTCGGGTCGCCGCCCTGCTTCTTCACGATTTTCCGGGCAGCCTTGACGGCAGGAAAAATCAGGTTGAGGAACGGCAGCTGGTTGCTCGCATTGGGATAGATCTTGACCGCGTTGATCACTGCTCCGCAGGACGTGTGGCCCATCACGAACAGGAGTACGGAGCCGAGGCCGGCCGTACCGAAAAGCAGAGTGTCGATCAGTCTTCCGCTGGCGGTATTCCCGGCAACGCGGGCCACAAAGATGTCGCCCAAGCCCTGGTCAAACACGAGTTCGGGAGCACATCGCGAGTCCGAGCACGAGAGAATCGAAGCGAACGGCGTCTGCGAGTTGTTGGCCAGGCACGTCCGGCGATCGCTGTCTTCATTCGGATGCGTCTGGTCGCCGGTGGACCATCGCGCGTTGCCGGCCATCAGGGCTGCGAGCGCTTCGGCGGGAGTAGAAGGCGCCCCCGGATTGCAGACCGTACTCGACTGCGCTTCCGCGTGACCCAGGTGGATCAGAGGTGCGGCAGCCGCAGACAGAACAGTAAGCGCTCCGAACCGAAACAGCCCCCTTCTGCTAATCGTGGTTTTAGTATCTTCCATTATCACCTCTGCATCTTTTGAGAGCGTTTATCTTCAGTACCTATCAGACGCACTGCCAGACTGATTATCCATTCGACGCAAAACCCTACACTTAATTCAATGCGTTGACATATGATGAAATGTAGGGGCGCACTTTGCCGATGCTGCTACCTTCTCGTCGTCGAACGGAAAATCGCGCAAATGCGCCGCTATCGCCTGTTCGCTGCCACACGACTCGTGCCGTGTGACAATGTGTAGAGCCAGAGTCAGAAAAGGCAGATAAATAAACAAACTCGCCCAGGCAATGGCATTTGCACCGATGCGAAAGAGCATCGTGATTCCGAAGCAGACGATGCCGAAGTAGAGGGCGGGACCGAGCAGCGCTCGCGAAGGAAGCGAAGGCATCGCGCCGTATGGCTTTTCCGCACTCCGGTTCAGACTCGAGTCGAGCGCAACAAAGATCGAGATAGTGACCGCCGCCACGAAGTACCATCCAAGGTAGTTGTTGATGGGCACGCCGAAGTGCGGGCCCGGCGGGTCGTACCAGAAGATCTTGCCAAGGAACCATCGATCGCCGAGCACGCTCAAGGGATCGACGACCCAGTCGATCATCACCATGAACAGCGATGCCATCAGCCATACGCGCGGTGCGCGGCGAATCCTCCAGGTATCGAGCACGCGCAAGTCCCATCCGCTGCGGTACAACGGAGAACTGATTAACAGGGCGACGGTGTAGCTTGCGAAACCGAGAAAGGTGAACGAGAGCGAGTCCATGAACGGAACGCCGAAGACCCAGAGTTCCCTGCCCCGGGTCGCTTCGATGTAGTGGTAGAGACCGAAGGGGAATCCGTTGTGAACAGATGACCACTCGCAGGCGAGCGAAACCGTGTAGGTAAGCCCGGTAAACAGCAGCGTGGTGCGCAAGCCAAAATTAATAATCGAAATGAACAGGAAGCTGGCGAGAAAGATGAATACGTAGGGCCGCAGGGCCACGGTTGATGCCAGCAGATACATTTCAGGCGGCGGCTCGCGCGGCGCCGGTGCGCCGGAAGAACTCGATCGCTCCGGCGAGAGCATTGTCTATCGGCCCCGGAGAATAACCAAGTTGCTCCCTTGCTTTCGATGAATCGAAAAACATGTGCTTGCGCGACATCTTGACCTCGGTGATGCTCGCGCGAGGCGGGCGATGGGTCAGCACGCGCGATACCGCCTCTGCCCCCAGGGCAAACCCGAACGCGACCGCGTAGGGAAGCCTTACGCGAGGCGCGGGCAGGTTCGAAATGCGCGCCAACCGCTCGAGCATCTGCTTGAGCGTCAGGTTCTCGCCGCCCAGGATATATTTCTCGCCGACTCGGCCCCGCTGTGCCGCGAGCAGATGGCCCCGGGCCGCGTCGGCAACATCGACCAGGTTGAGGCCGGTATCGACATAGGCCGGCATCCGGCGGTTGAGAAAATCGACGATGATTCGTCCGGTGGGCGTCGGCTTCAGGTCGAGTGGGCCGACCGGCGTCGAGGGATTGACGATAACGACGGGAGCACCGGCGCGTGCGGCATCCAGCGCGATCTTTTCGGCCATGAACTTGGAGCGCTTGTAGGGCCCGGTCATGTCGTCGATCGAAACGGGAGTGTCTTCGCGTCCGACTCCGCCGTGCGGAATTCCAAGCGCGCCGACGGTGCTGGTATGGACGATTCGTTCGACACCGGCGCTGCAAGACGCCTCGATAATATTGCGAGTGCCGTCGACATTGGCCGCATACATCGGAGCAGGGTCCGGAACCCACAGACGATAGTCCGCGGCCACATGATAGACCTCGTTGCAGCCCGCCACGGCGCGGTCTACGGAAGCGCGATCGCGCAGATCGCCGATGGTCATTTCGACCTGGAGACCATCCAGGGCGCCGTGATCCGCGCCCGATCGCACGAGCACGCGCACCCGATCGCCGCGGGCGAGGAGAGCGCGCACAACGTGGCATCCGACGAAACCATTCCCGCCCGTAACGAGTGCGAGGCGCTCCATGATCAGGCCGCTACCAGCGCGTTCGCGCGCGCGACGACCCTTGCAGCGGCCGTGTGTCCCGACAGGACCGCGCTCTCGATGGTCGCGGGCAATCCGGTTTGGATCCAATCGCCGGCGAGGAACAGGTTTTTGAAAGGAGTTTCGACGCCCGGACGCAGCCGATGGGAAGCGGTATCGGGCGCCATCGTGGCCTGCTTTTCCTTGAGCACCAGCGCCTTGGTGACCCTGGCGGAGCGTGCAGCGGGCATCATCGTGTACAGGTCCTTGAGCACGATATCGAGCAGTTGCTCGTTCGACATATCGACCAGGCGGCGTGCGCCGCTGATCACGAAGCTCAGATAGCCCGGATGGCGCTCGCCGTGGCGTTCGAAGATCTTGCGCTTGTTGAACATCCATTGGGTGGTCGTGTCGATAAAACCCACGAATGGCGAGCGGGTTACCTCGCGATCGAGCCACACGTGCGCGCAGATGATCGGTGAGCTGCCGAGCTGGTTGATTTTCTGGAAAAACGGATCGGCGACCGCGTTCTCGGGCAGCATCCGCACCAGGTGGTGAGGCGCAACGGCGACGATGAAATTCGCCGCCTCGAGCTTGCGGCCATCGCGCAGCCGCAGCCGCTCCACCCTGCCCTCGCCATCGATTTCGAGGCCCTCGACGATCGATCGTTCAGCGACCACGCCGCCGGCCTGCTCGATAATCCTGCGCGCGGCAGTACAGTACAGGTCACTCAAGCCGACGCGCGAATACACGAATGCGGAGTCGGCGCGGCGTGAGAAAAACGCGCGCACGAGGACTTCCGCAAGCAACGCGGCGGACGAAACCGCCGGCTCATCGTTGAGCGTCGCGATTGAAATCGGATACCAGAAGGCGCGGCACGCATTGTCGCTCTGCCCAAGCTGCTTCATCAGCTCCGTGACGGTCATCTTCTCCAGGGTTCCGGGGTCGCGCTTGCGGATTTTCAGGAGCTTCAGGCCCGCGCGAGCGGCGGCGATACGCTCGCCGAGAGTCAGATGTCCATAGCGCATCAAGGCGGCGCTCATGTGCAGCGGGCCGGGGAGGCGCGCGGTACGAACCATCGCGCTGCGGCCGGGACCGGCCAGCATCTCGATCTCGAGATCGTCCTGGAAGACGAGGTTGTCGCCCGACCCGATCTTGCGCAGAAAGTCGAGCGTCTCGGTGTAACAGCCCATCAGGACGTGCTGTCCGTTATCGACGAAGTCGCCGGTGTCGGAATCCTCGAAGGAATATGCGCGTCCGCCCAGCGCGGGCTTGCGCTCCAGCAGAGCCACGCGAAAGCCGCGTTCGGCCAGGGCGACGCCGGCACTCAAACCGGCAAATCCGCCGCCGACCACGACGACATCTCTCGAATCAATCATCGATCAAGTAGTAACCCTACCCGCGGAGCGCGCCAAGACGGGAGGTCGCCCACGCGCGACCGACCAGGTAGAGCTTGTGCGGCGCGGAGAGGCTCAAGCGGCGATCGAGCACGCGGTAGTTGGAGCTGACGATACGATCCAGCAACGAGCCGTAGATCAGGCGCATCGCCTCCGCGGTCAGCAAGGTAGAGCGGTCTTCCGGCGGGAGCGCATTCTGGGCGCGCTCGTAGAATTCACGAGCGCGGCGCGCCTCGAATTCCATGAGCCTCACGAACGCATCGCTGTAAACGCCGCCCAGAATTTCCTGTTCAGAAACACCGAAGCGCGCGAGATCCTCCTGGGGAAGATAGATTCGGCCTTTGGCCGCATCTTCCTTTACATCGCGAAGGATATTGGTGAGTTGGCAAGCGATGCCGAGGTTCTCGGCGTAGATCTTCGCGTCGGGATTCGTGTAGCCGAAGACTTCGATACAGATAAGGCCGACTACCGACGCGGCGCGATAGCAGTAGCTGCGCAGTTCCTCGAACGTCGCATAGCGCTTGCGCGAGAGATCCATCTCCATGCCCGCGATGAGCTCCTCGAAGCACTCGCGCGGCACGGCAAACCGCCGGACGGTATCGGCCAGGGCGCGAGAGATGCCACGGGTGGGCGTTCCATCGCCATAGACGCGACCGAGCTCCTTGCGCCAGCGCGCGAGCAGAAGGGCGGGCTCCCGGATCGATTCATCGTCGGCGACATCGTCAACAAAGCGGCAGAAGGCATACACGGCATAGAGCGAGCGCCGGCGTTCGGCGGGAAGCAGCATGAAGGCATAGTAGAAATTCGACGAGGACTGGCGGGTTATGTCGCCGCATCGCCGGTAGTCGCCCTCGAGGGAAGCGCCGAGCGCGTCGGCTGTTTGCAGGCCGCTAGAGTCTTCCACGAAACGCATTCCAACCGAGTTTGAGATAGTCGGCCTTGCCGAGCCTGGGGCGATGGTTGAAGACGTCGAAGTCGACGCCCTCGATCGCGCGCAGAATCGCGAGTCCCCCGCCGGCAAACATCAGGATGTCACGGCTCAGGCGGCGATCGACCAGACGGTGCAACTTGCCGCCCTCAAGCAGCATCGCGCGAGCGACGGCGACCTCGTGCTTGAGCAGCGCGATGAATTTCTCATCGGCAGTTCGTCGCTGCAAACCTTCCGCGGTCACGCCGAACCGCGCCATATCGCGGCGAGGCAGATAGATGCGCCCCTTGCGCAAATCGATCGCAACGTCCTGCCAGAAATTCGCGAGCTGAAGCCCGCTGCATACCAGATCCGAAAGCCGCTGGCGTTCGGCGTCGCGGTACCCGAACAGGTAAAGCACCAATCGCCCGACCGGATTCGCGGAGTAGCGCGAGTAGCCGAGCAGATCGTCGATCGTTTCAAAGCCCTTGAAATCGACGTCCGAGCGGAACGCGACCAGCAGGTCGGCGAATGGCTGGCGGGGAATATCAAAGTGGGTGACCGTGTCGGCCAGCGCTACGAAGACCGGATGGCGCGGCGCGCCCGCGTAGGCGAGGTCGAGTTCGTGCTCCCATTCGTCGAGCTTGGCGAGATCGTGGTCTTCGTCAGCGAAGTCGTCGGCGATACGCGAGTAGGCGTAGATCGCATACATGTGCTTGCGCATCGCCGGTGGCATCAGCCACGAGGCGACGGTGAAGTTTTCATAGTGCGATTTTGCCAGGCCGGCGCAGAATTCGTAGGCGGCATCCAGGGACACCGGCGCCGCGAGCGAAGAATCTCCGTCGAGGTGCGGGCGAGCAGATCCTGCGGCTGATGCTCCAGTCCCCATCATTGCTAGCGCGTTCCGGTGCCCCAACTCAGGCGGCTTCAGAATGAAGGCCCATCAGGCGGCGCGCTTCGGCGCGCGCCCAGGAATCGGTTTCAAGCAGATCCTCGAGCGAGCGGGCCGGCTGATTGGGATGATGCTGCATGATCGATTCGAGGTGGCGCGGAATGTCAACGAAGCGGGCCCGTCCGCCCAGGAATCCGGCTACCAGCTCTTCGTTCGCAGCGTTGAGACAGGCAGCCATCGTCCCGCCGGCCTTGAGCGCCTCGAACGCCAGTCCGAGACATCGAAATTTCGTGAAATCCGGTTCTTCAAAGGTAAGGCGGGCGCACTCGGCCAGCGAGAGCGTCTTCAGATGGGGCATCGGGAGTCGATCCGGATATGCCAACGCATACGCGACCGGAATAGCCATGTCCGGGATGGCCATCTCGGCAATCACGGAGCCGTCAATCATCTCGACCATCGAGTGGATGACGCTTTGCGGGTGAATCACGACAGAAATCCGGTCACTGCCGACGCCGAACAACCAGCGCGCCTCGATGACTTCGAGGCCCTTGTTCATCAGGGTTGCGGAGTCGATGGTGATCTTGCTGCCCATCCGCCAGACGGGATGGTTGAGCGCCTGCTCCACGGTGATCGACTCAAATCGATCGGAGGGCAGTTCGCGAAACGGTCCGCCCGACGCGGTGAGAATGATTCGCTTGAGTCCTTCGCGCCCACGGCCTTCGAGGCACTGGAAGACGGCATTGTGCTCGCTGTCGACCGGCAACAGGCGAACGCCTTTCTCGCGCACGGCGCGCGTGACCAGCTCGCCGGCGATCACGAGCACTTCCTTGTTGGCGAACGCGATGTCCTTGCCGGCGTGAATAGCGGCCAACGTCGGCCGCAGGCCCATCGCGCCGACCAGCGAAGACATCACGAGTTGGGCGTCGGGATGGGTAGCCACAGCGGAGGCGCCATCCATGCCGTGGACGATTTCGACCTTCTTGCCGCCGACGCGACCGCGCAATTCGGCAGCGAGATCGGCATTGGCGACTGAAACCAGTTGTGGACTGAACCTGGCGATTTGCCGGGTAAGCAAATCGAGGTTGCGCCCGGCCGCCAACGCAGCGATGCGAAAACGATCGGGAAATCGGCCCACGACATCGAGGGTTGTCACGCCTACGGAACCGGTCGAGCCGAGTATGGAAATGGTCTTCATCGCCTCGACCGCCTACTTCGATCCGTTCTCCTTCAGGCGGCGACGGAAGCGACCCAGCGCCATGAGGGGGAAGTAGTGCGCGTAGAGCCAGTAGCGCAGGTAGAAATGGCCGGGGAAGCCGGTGCCGGTGAACTCGGTTTCATCCCACGCGCCGGAATCATTCTGGCATTCGACCAACCATTGCACGCCGCGCACGAGCTGCTCGCTGACGCCATCCTCGCCGGCGATGAGACCGATAATTGCCCATGCAGTCTGCGATGCGGAGCTGTTGCCGCGGCCGCTCCAGGCGGGATCCTTGTCCGCGAGCGGGCTCTCGCCCCATCCGCCGTCGGCATTTTGCTTCGACTTGAGCCAGCTCGTCGCGCGCTTTATCCACGGCTGATTCATGTCGTAGCCGATCGCGCGCAGACCGGAGAGTGCGGAGAAGGTGCCGTAGATGTACGCGACGCCCCATCGTCCCCACCACGAGCCGTCGGGCTTCTGGTTGCGTTTGAGCCAATCGATGGCGCGGGCCGCGACGGGATGGTCCTGCTTGTAACCGACCGCCGCCATCATCTCGAGCACGCGGCCGGTGAGATCGGCACAGGACGGATCGGTGACGGCTTCGACGTCGGCGAGCGGCAAGTTGTTGAGCCAATGAGAATCGTTGTCCACGTCGAAGGCGGCGAATCCGCCGTCCCTGGATTGCATACCCATCACCCAGTTCGCGCCCGCGCTGATGGCTCGCTCGCGACGGGCTGCATCGTCGCAGGCCGCCTCCGCCATCACCATGAGAATGACGGCGGAATCGTCAACGTCGGGGTACCAGTCATTGAAGAACTGGAATGCCCATCCGCCCGGGTCGAGGCTGGGCCGTTTTACCGACCAATCGCCTTTTTTGAAAATTTGACGGTCGATGAACCACTGGGCGGCCTTGCGCAGGGCCGGATGATCCCCCGGTAGGCCGGAGTCGATTAGCGCCTTGGCTGCAAGAGCACTGTCCCAATTGGGCGAGACGCACGGCATGCAGAGCGTAGAGTCGCCGAAATCCCAGAGGAGCTCCCGCGACGCATCGAGCCCTTTCTTGATAACCGGATGATCGTTGCGATAGCCGAGGGCCTTGAGCGCCATCGCGCTCAGCAGGTAGCACGGCTCGATTCCACCCCACGCGCCATTCGCGTCCTGATGTTCAACGAGCCAATTTTCCGCGTAGCCAAGCGCACGAGCGCGCAGGCTCTTCAGGTAGTGATGATCGTAGACCCGGAGGAACCGGTCGACGACGTTGAAGACGCTGCGCAACGAGAACGCACTCTTCGCGCTGGGTTGTTTGAACCTGGTGAAGTGCGGGGGCTGGATGTACAGCTCCAGGATTCCATCCTGGTGGCTGACCTTGACCGCCGGCTTCATGGCTTGCAGGACCATCAGGGCGAAGGTGGTGCCGCGGGCCCATGACGAGAGCTCGTACATGTTGAAGGGAAACCAGTTTGGCAGCAGCGCGATCTCGACGGGCAGCGATGCGGTCGCATCCCAGGGCACCTGGCCCATCGCGGCGAGGTAGAAGCGCGCGAGGGTGCCGCACTTCTCGATTCCGCCCTGCGACATGATCCAGCGGCGGGCGTGGATCATGGTTTCATCGCCGGCCCGCATGCCCGCAAGCTTGAGCGCGAAGTACGACTCTATCGATGTTGACAGGTGGCCGGCGCCGCCCGCGAACAAGCTCCAGCTGCCGTCGGCGTTCTGCTGATCGAGCAGCAGCTTCTTGAGCTTGGCCTCGGTCTCGATATCGACCGCATCCATGAAGTGCGTGAAGATGATGAACTCGGCGTTCATCTCGGCGTTGGCTTCGAGAGCCTCGTGCCAATAGCCCTCGGGATGCTGTTTTTCGATCAACGAGCGCTGGGCACGCTCGATGGTGTAATCGACTTTGGCCGCGGCCTCATCGTGAGGGCCGGCGGAAGTGCTGAGGTGTCCGGAGATCGCTTCGGAGGCCTGGCTCATCTGGTCCTGTTATCCACTCGCTACGGAATTACCGCGCATTTGAGAACCGCGCCCCGGTCCATGAGGTCGAACACTTCGGCGAGGTCGTTGAGACTACGATGCTCGTTGATCAAGCGGTCCGCACCGAGCCTGCGCTGCGCCAGCAGTTCGTAGCTGCGGCACACGTCGCGCGGGCGATAGTGAAACGGCGCGATGAGGGTGAGGCCGTCGTAGTGCATGCGGCGCGTATCCAGACTCAGCGCGGTTCCCGGCGGGCATCCGCCGAAGAAGACTACGCGGCCGCCCCGACGGGTGCGCGCGAGCGCATCGCTCCATCCATCGAGCTGGCCGGTGCATTCGATCACCATGTCGGGGCCGTAACCGCCGTTAAGCTGCGAAGCCACCCTGGCGGCATCTTCGCGGCGGACATCGATCACGCGATCGGCGCCCATTTGCGCGGCCCACTTGAGGCGCTCCTCACCGCGGCCGGCTACCACGACCTGGCGAACTCCCGCGGCCCGCAGCACCATCATGTGCAGCAAGCCGAACGGGCCGGCGCCCAGGATCATCACGGTTTCGCGCGCTTCGGGCGCGGCCAGCGCCTGTGCGTGGACCACGCAGGAGAGCGGTTCGAGCAAGGCCGCTTCCTCGAACGAAAGATCATGGGGCTTCTGGAACACGTTGCGCGAGACGACGTGCGCCGGAAGCGTGAGCATGTCGCCATACGCGCCCCACACCATCTTGTCGATCGCGGTGGCGCAGAGATTTTCCTGTCCGCGATCGCAATAGAAGCAATTGCCGCAGGGGGCAGTCGGCGCGGCCATGATCTCGTCGCCGGGCGCAAATCCGCCCACGCCCGCGCCGACTTCCGCGACGACTCCGGAAAATTCGTGCCCGATGGGCATCGGCATCTTCCAGAGCGGATGGCCGCGGCGCCAGGTCTTGAGGTCAGTGCCGCAGCTGAGGGCGCATCGCACTTGCAGAAGAATTTCGCCGGGCCCGGGGCGCGGCGGAATGTAGTCGCGAATCTCCAGTTGACCGGGAGCGACCAGCATCGCCCGGCGGAAGCGGGCTGAATGAAAAGATGCCGCGGCGGCGCTCATTGTCTTCGCTCCACAACAAACGTGGCGATTGCGCGCAGCGGCTCGGCGGGAGGACCGAACTCCGCGAGGGCATCGTGCGCCTCACGTTCCAGATCGCGCGCAAATTGCCGCGACTTGTCGATTCCCATCAACGAAGGGAAGGTCGCCTTGCCCGCGGCCTGATCCTTGCCGGTGCGTTTGCCCATCTGCTCGGTCGTCGCCTCGACATCGAGAAGGTCGTCCACCACCTGGAACGACAATCCCAAAGCGCGCGCATACTGATTCAGACGGGCAAGCTGGGGTTCGGTGCCGCCGCCGAGGCGGGCTCCGCCAACGACGGACGCCAGGAACAACGCGCCGGTCTTCTTGGCATGCAGATGCTTGAGCTCATCGAGCGAGAGCGACTTGCCCTCGCTTTGCAGATCGATCACTTGTCCGCCGACCATGCCCGCCGATCCGGCCGCATCGGCCAGGTCAGCCACGGCCTGGAGCACTACCGCGGACGGAACGCCGTCGGACGCGGAGCGCGCAAGGACCTTGAACGCATCGGTCAGAAGACCATCGCCGGACAGCGTGGCCATCGCGTCGCCGTACACCTTGTGATTGGTCGGGCGGCCGTGGCGGAGATCGTCGTTATCCATGCACGGCAAGTCGTCGTGGATAAGCGAATAGTTGTGAATCATCTCGACCGCGCAGGCAAAACCGATTGCGCGCTGCGGGGCTCCACCGACTGCTTCGCATGCCGCCAGTGCGAGGATGGGACGCAGGCGCTTGCCGCCCCCGAGCAGGCTGTAGCGCATCGCCTCGAGCAAACGGCCATCGGGCCCGCAAGGCTCGGGCACCACTTGCGACAAGGCTCGCTCCACCAGTGCGGCGCGTTCTTTTAGATAGCGATCGAGTTGAAACACTTTTTATGCCCGGCAAGCAGGGCAGGAAGGGCCCGTGGCCCGTCCTGCCATCGAGACCGGTTCAGGACATATAGTGGCGAACCATTCGCCACGAATCCTTGAGATTCTTTCCGAACTCGAGCGCGACCGTGCCCTCAAAACCGGAGTGCAGCTTGCAATCGCGACAGCGGATATCCTGCTTGGTCCGGTAGTATTCCCAGTCGGTCGCCTCGTGCATCTCCTTGAACGTCTTGTAGTGGCCGTTGGTGATCAAGTAGCAGGGCCCTTTCCATCCGCGCGGATTGCGGGTGACGGTCGTCCACGGGCTGCATTCGAGATCGCGCTCGCCGACGAGGTAGTCGAGGTAAATGGGCGTGTTCATGATCTTGTAGTCGTCCTTGAGCTTGCGCACGCGCGAGAACTTGTAGGGCATCTCCTCTTTCTTGAGGTAGAGGTCGTCGTTGGACAACACCTGGTAATGATACCCGGGCGACAGCAACATACCGTCGACGCCGAGTCCGCCGAGCATCTTGACCATGTCCTCGAGTTCTTCGGCGCTGGTTTCGCGGAACACGGTGGTGTTGGTCTGGACGCGATAGCCCTTCGACTTGAGCATCTTGATCATCTTAACGACGATGTCGAAGTGCCCGTCGCGATCGACGACGCGATCGTTGGTTTCCTTCATCCCGTCGAGATGGATGTTGAAGCTCAGGTAGGGGCTCGGCGGCACCTGCTTGACGAAACGCTCGAGCAAAATCGCGTTGGTGCAAATCATCACGTGGCGCTTCTGCTCTTCGATGAGGCGGGTGGTCAACGGCGCGATGTGCTTGTACATCAGCGGCTCGCCGCCGCAGATCGATACGATCGGCGCTCCGCATTCGTTGGCGGATTCAACCGCTTCGTCCAGGGGCATCATGTCGCGGATGGTGTCCTTGTACTCGACGATCCTGCCGCATCCTACACACGCCAGGTTGCAGGCATGGAGCGGCTCGAGCATCAGCACGAGCGGAAAATACTTGTCCCCATTTCGCTTCTTTCGGCTGATGTAGCGGCCGAGGTCGATCATTTGCTTGAGCGGTACGCGCATCAATTTCTCCAGGTCTGGTAGTTGTTAAGCAATGTCAGGCGACGGCCTTGCCGCCACCAGACGGGTTCTCCTCCCCAAACAGCCACTCGCTCACCATCGCGACGGCATCCTCGGGGTCGAGAGGGTTGTTGGCAACGAACAGATGCTCGATCAGAATTCCGTTCAGCGCGGATAGCAGAAAGCTCGCGGCCGCTTCGGGAGTAAACCTCACGACACACAAACCCTTTTGCTGCGCGCGCGCAATAAGCTCGACCAGCATGCCCCGGTAACCGGAGTACAGCTTCATAACCTGCTCGTTGAGGCCCTCGGAAAAGCGCTGGTCGTGAAGCATCTGCGCCAGGAAGAAGCGCACCGAACTGGCGTTGTCGCGCACAAACAGAAGATAGAACTCGACCAACTTCTTTATTTGTGCACGCTCATCAAGCACTCCGGCTTCTTCGGCAAAATCAATAAAGTACGGCTCCAGCAGCCGATTCAGCACTGCGACAAACAGCTCTTCCTTGGTCTTGAAGTGCCAGAAGATAAGCGCCTTGCTGACGTGGGCCTCACGCGCGACCTCTGACATCGAGGTTTCGTGGAAACCGCGACTAGCGAACAGACGCATCGCGGCCTTCAGGATCTCATCGCGAGAATCCTGGGTGCTGCGACTGTCGGGAGGGACGGACCTGGCCTCTGGGGTGCTCATAACCTGCGCTGAGCGCGAAACGGCGCTAACCTGTCGGTCAATCGTAACTTTAGCGTCATTTGAGGCAAAGTCAACATGGCCCCGTCCGATCGGTCAGCGAGGCTGTGGAGACAGGGTGCCTGACCGATGGTCAGGAAGCAATATCTGTGGGAGCGCCATGGTTTTTCGCGGATGTGCGAGCGGCAGTGATAATGGCAAGAGCACTGCGGGCTTCGATCGAATTTGAACTGGCGATCGACCCCGCTGCCCCCTCACGCATTGCTGCCTCGAACAGGGCTGCCATCCCCGAGAACCATGCTGAATGATACGAGTCATCAGGAATATCACTGACCGGCAATTCGTGAACGCCATCTGCCGCTGCCAGGATAACGCGTTCGTTTTCAATCTCGAGACGCCCGGCCGTTCCTGTCAGCCTGGCAGAGGTTCTTCGTTCTTTCGCTCGCCACGAGAGCATCGCGCTTGCGCGGCGACCGGAGGCGAAAGACACGTCGAGTTCGGCGACTTCTTCGACCCCGCCGGGATTGATCGTCATGGTTGCCGCGATGCGAGAGGCAGCTTCGCCGCCCATCAGCCACTGCATCAGGTAAAAGACGTGCCATCCGTGATCGATCAGAATCCCTCCGCCGGACGCGCTCGATGCGCGCCACGCTCCACCGGCGCCTCCGGCACCAGCGGGAGCTACGCGCAGACGTTCGAAAGATACCGAAAGTACGTCGCCGATGCGGCCTTCATCAAGGAGCTTACGAGCAAGTGCATAGGACGGCGCGTACTTCCAGTTGTGCACGCACATCAAGACCCTTTCATGCGCGGCTGCGAGCGCGGCTAACTCATCAAACTCAGCCAGCGAAAGACACAGCGGCTTCTCCACGAGCACGTGCGCGCCAGCATTGAGCGCCGCGCGCGCGGCCTCGGCATGCAGAGCGGGGGGACTGGCGATATCGACGAAATCGAGCGCCTCGCCATCGAGCATCAGCTCCAGGTCGTCGTAAACGCGGACGTTCTTGATGAGCCGAATCGCCTCGTGGCGGCGCTCCGAGACGGGATCGTGAATGACCCCGATACTTACGTTCTCGCGCGTGCGCCATCCCGCGAGATGCGCCTTCGCGGCGACTTCTCCGAATCCCGAGATCGCTCCCCGCAGCTTCATGCCGCGGAGATTCTATACCGGTTCGAAGACGGCAAGCATCGGCCTGCGGCAACTCGCGCACAAAACTCGGCGCGTCACCTACAGCGCAGCGTAGAAGGCGTTGATGAGGGCCTCCGCGCGAGAATCGATCAGCAGCCCGTTCGCCATCTGGTTCATCGTGTAGCCGAACCCGACCTTGGCGATGGGGTCCGCGAATCCGAGCGAGCCGCCGGCTCCCGGGTGACCGAACGACTTGCGATTTGGACCGAACATCGCGCCCGGCTGCGAGAGCATGAAGCCCAGCGAGAACCGCGTGGGCATCTGCATCAGCACCTGGTCGGGACCGAACGATTGCTCGGCATAGAATCGCTCGAGCGCTTCGGGCCGTACGATGCGATAGCCGTCGACCTCGCCGCCGCGCGCGAGCGCACCATACATGCGCGCAAGAGAACGGCCAGTGGTGTGGCCATTGGCGGCGCCGAGCTCTGCTGCCCGCCATGGGCGAGTGTTGACGAGGTTTGGCTTCGTCAAAACCGGCGGGTTGAGAAAGGCCTTGGCGGTAGCGCCTTCCGGTTCTTTCATGGCCTCAACAAACAGGTTGGGCTCGTTCGGAGCCGGCGGCGGCGATGGCAGTAAATCGCTGACGCGTGCGTCGTGCTTCGCATCGAGCCCGATGTGGGCATCGAGACCGAGCGGCTCCGCGATCTCTTCGCGGAAGTACCGGCCCAAGCCCTTGCCGGTGATGCGCTTGATCACTTCGCCGACCAGCCATCCGATCGTCAGGGCGTGATAACCGTGCCGGGTTCCGGGCTGCCACCAGGGGTCCTGCTCGGCGAGGGCAGATGCCATGGTGTCCCAATCGAACAACGCTTCTTCGGAGAGCGTCTTTCTGATCGCGGGCAGACCGGCGCGATGGCTCAGGAGATAG
This sequence comes from Binataceae bacterium (SeqCode), assembly GCA_035500975.1. Classification (GTDB taxonomy): domain Bacteria; phylum Desulfobacterota; class Binatia; order Binatales; family Binataceae; genus JAFAHS01. The sequence goes on along the minus strand of DATJWT010000329.1, from coordinate 4,017 downwards.
CGCACCGGCATGTCCTTCTTGCCGGCCTGTGCAAATTCCGGCCAGTAACGCGATACGGCTTCATCGGGATCGAGCTTGCCCTGATCGATGAGGCGATGCGCGCAGGTCGCGGTAAGGCCCTTCGTGGTCGAATAGACATTCACCAGAGTGTCGCGCTGCCACGGACGAGTCTTTGCCTTGTCGGCATGACCGCCCCACAGATCGACGACCGGCTTGCCATCGATAACGATCGACACCGATGCGCCGAGCTCGCCGCGCTTTTCCAGATTTTCGGCAAACGCCTTGCGGACACCTTCGAAACGCTTGTCGACTTCGCCTTCGATTTTGAAATCACTCACGCTTGGGCACCTCCCTGAGCGCATCCTCTATAGCACCATCGGGGCGAGGGCGTCATTGGCGAGAGGGCATGCTTATGCCTACACTCGTCGCACATCCCGGGACTCCGACATCGTGGAAGATAAATTCGTCACCGCAAATGGCCTCAAGCTTCACTACCTGGATTACGGTGGCGAAGGGCACCCGTGGCTGGTTTGCATTCACGGCCTGCGGGGAAACGCGCACAACTTCGATGCGCTCGCGCCTTATCTGACTCCACGCTACCACGTGCTATCGATCGATATTCGTGGGCGCGGCGACAGCGCATGGGGCCCTGCCAAGGATTACCTGCCGCAGCATTACACCAACGATCTGAGCGCGATGCTCGAGGCGCTCGGCATAACCAAGCCGACGCTGATCGGCACATCGCTGGGCGGAATCATCTCAATGATGTTCGCGGGGGGATGGCCCGAGCGCATCACCCGGCTGGTGCTCAACGATGTCGGCCCCGAAGTTGACCCGGCGGGGAGTTCCCGGGTCGCATCCGCACTAACCGAAGCGCCGGACGAATTTCGCGATATCGGCGAGGTGGCCGCCTACTATCGGCGCGCGTACCCGCGGACGGCAAACATGGCCGAGAAAGACCTTCAAGAATGGGCGGGGTGGTCGGTGAAGCCCGGCAAGAAGGGTGGCCTTACCTGGAAGATGGACCCATCGATTCGTCGCCCGCCGCGAGGGGGAGCCGCACAGGCGCGCCTTGACCTGTGGGTGCCATTCGCTCGAATCAGTTGCCCGATCCTCGTTATTCGCGGAGCGCAGAGCGACATCCTGGCACCGCTGACGGCGCGCCAGATGAGGACGACCCATACCGACGTCACGGTTGCCGAAATTCCGGGGGTCGGTCACGCGCCATCGCTGGTCGAACCGGAATCTCTCTCCGCGCTCAAAACATTTCTGCGGCTCTGATGAGCGCGCTGTTTCCGCGGTCCGCCAAATACGAGGAGCTGCTCGCGGGCAACCTGATGGGGCCCAACGTGCTGTGGCTCCTGGAGTCATTGTGCGCGCGAATCGAGTTCCAGCCGGGCATGCGCATCATGGATCTCGGCTGCGGCAAAGCAATCAGCTCGATTTTTCTCGCGAGAGAATTCGATGCGCAAGTTTGGGCGACCGACCTCTGGATCGCGCCCAGCGACAACTGGAAGCGAATTCGACAGGCGGGGTTGGGGGACAGGGCTTTCCCAATTCATGCGGAAGCGCACGCGCTGCCCTACGCCGACGAATTCTTCGATGCGATCGTCAGTGTCGACGCCTACCACTACTTCGGCACCGACGACATGTACCTGGAAAAGATCGTCCGATTCCTGAAGCCCGGCGGACAACTGGCAATCGCTTGCCCGGCTTACAAACGCGACCTGCGCAACGATGAAGTCCCGGAGTATCTGCGCGATGCCTACTTCAATCAGCAGTGGCACTCATTTCACAGCCCGGCCTGGTGGCGGCATCATTGGGAAAAAACCGGCGCGGTCGAGGTGATGTGCGCGGAGGAAATACCTGAAGCGGCGGAGATCTGGAGGTCAAACGGTCAGATCGCCAGCCCGGATGCTCCGGTGGTGCTCGCCGATGCGGGTCGGCTGCTGAGTTTCAGCCGGGTGGTCGCGCGCAAAAGGCGCTAGTGCGGGAATTCGACCATCACCTTGGCGCGTGAGCCAGGGCTCTTGAGCGCATCGAACATCTCCGGGACCTGATCCACCTTGATGATATCGGTGATCATCGGGCGCGGGTCGATCCGCCTCGACGCGAGCGCATCGATCGTTTCCTGGAACTCGGCGCGCGTGTAGCCGACGATAAAGTCGATACTGATTTCCTTCAGGATGCAGGTGAGCGGCCGAATCTGATCGGCCTCCATGCACACCCCCAGCACGACGACGCGTCCGTGCAGGCCGACCATGTTGATCGCAGAGTCGAGGGTGGATTTTACCCCGATGCATTCGAAGACGACTTCGGGCATTCGTCCCGTGAGCTCGCGGACTTTATCAGCGGGACTCTCCTTCGAAGGATTCACGACCGCGGTCGCGCCGAGTTTCATCGCGAGTTCGGTGCGTCCGGGAGCAAGTTCCGAAACGACAACTGCCGCCGCGCCCTTGGCCTTCGCCCATACCAGGGTCGAAAGACCGATCGGACCGGCACCCATCACGACCACGCCCGCACCGGGTGAGAGCTTCGCGCGATTCACGCCGTGAAGCCCGACGGAGAGCGGCTCGACCAGCGCGCCCGCACGTGAATCGACATTGTCGGGGAGCTTGAGCAGGCTGCGCTCGCCGCACATCACATATTCAGCGTAAGCACCCGGGAGCTGGCCGAGACCCAACCCGCGAGTGTTCGCGCAATGCATGCCATCATCGCGGCGGCACGCCTCGCATTCACCACATGAAATGAACGGCAGTGCGGTGACTCGCTCGCCGACGCGGAAGCCCTTGACGCCCGAGCCGAGTTCGTGAATCTCGCCGCAGAATTCGTGACCCATCACGGTGTTGGGGGGCAGGCCCAGGCCGTACTGGCAGGCATGAAGATCGGAACCGCAGATTCCGCAATTGTGAACCTTGAGCACGACTTCGCCGGGGCCTGCATGAGGTTGGGGAACATCGATGATCGCCATCTGGTTTTGCTGCTTGAAAGCCGCGGCCTTCATGGTGGTTGCTCCCTGGACGCGATGCGCCCTACTTCTTCGATCCGCCGTTCGCGGCGCGGCCGCGCTTCGAGCCGATAGCCTTGTTGAGTTCGTCGCGGATGTTGCCGAACACTTCCTCGGTCGGTGAAATTCCGGCGGCTTTCATTTTTTCTATCAACTGCCAGCGGGTTACCCCGAGCATCTCCTGCGCTTCGTGTTCATGCAGACGCTTGACGCGCACAAGTTCGAGGATGGCCAGTTCGCGCACCCGATCACGGAACTGCGCCTCGGGAAACTGCGCGTCGAAGACGTCGGCGGGAAGTTCGATCTTGATCTGCATGGGTGGACGCCTCGAATTTCCGCGATTGCCGGGATCATGTCAAATGACCGCGTCGTTGATCGGTAAGACTTTGCGCTGGACATGCCTTCTGTGAGAATTTCTAGGCTTGGAGCGGAGCGCGAACGCGCCTGACTACGGGGGAATCGACGATGGATTTCAAATTCACGCCCGAAGACGAAGAGTTCCGCGCGGAGTTTCGCGCGTGGCTGGAGAAGAACAAGCCGGAAGCCGAAGAAGATGATCTCGACTTCTTCGCCGAGGACGAGGGCGCATGGAACCGGCGCGTCAAATGGTTCAAGAAGCTCGCGTCGGGCGGATGGACGGGAGTCGATTGGCCCAAGGAGTACGGCGGGCGCGGCTTCGGCATCCTGCGCACCATCGTCTATCACCAGGAACTGGCGCGGGTGCGCGCTCCCCTGCCCTTCATCGGATCGGGCATCAGCTTGATCGGCCCCACCTTGATGCACTGGGGGACTGAGGAGCAGAAGAAGCGGCACATCCCGAAAGTGCTGACCGCGGAAGAGATCTGGTGCCAGGGCTATTCCGAGCCCGGGTCAGGCTCCGACCTCGCATCGCTGCAAACGCGCGCAGTGGAAGACGGCGATGACTTCGTGGTCAATGGTCAGAAGGTCTGGACCTCCAACGCGCAATTCTCGGACTGGATTTTTTTGCTGGTGCGCACCGATCCGAATGC
>DATJWT010000328.1:0-5274 GCA_035500975.1 Binataceae bacterium (SeqCode) | reverse complement strand
TCGCCGAAGTGCCGCGTGAGCGCGCCGACGGTCCGGCCGGTCGCCTCGGGATCGTTGGCGAGAATCGGGAAGTTGTTGAGCGGACGGAACTCAGGCTCGCGCGGCGCGCCGGAGGCGGCGGCTTCGGCCACCGCGATGCGCCTGATCGCATCGAGGACCCGCTGCCGGACGGGAGGTGAGAAGGACCGTACGTTGAGCTTGATCGATGCCTGGTCGGGGATGATGTTTTCCTTGGTGCCGGCGCGCAGGCTGCCGACCGTCAGGACCACGTGATCGCTCGGCGCAACTTCGCGCGCGACGATGGTCTGCAGGCGCATCACCAGCGATGCCGCCATCACGACCGGATCGACGCTCGATTGCGGGCGCGAGCCATGCGCGCCGCGGCCGAAGAGCTTGATTTCGAAGCTGTCCGCCGCCGACATGGTAACGCCCGATCGCCACGAGATCGATCCTGCCGCCGCGGGAGTTACGTGCTGGCCAAGGACGACGTCGGGTTTGCCGAAGCGATCGAACAGCCCGTCGTTGATCATCGCCCTCGCGCCGGAACCGATTTCCTCGGCCGGCTGGAAGATCATCATCAGGCGTCCCGCCCATCGATCGCGATTGCGCGCGAGCAGCGCCGCGGCCGCACACAGGCAGGTAACGTGCATATCGTGGCCGCACGCGTGCATGATCGGCACGTGCTCACCATCGCCATCGACACCCGAAGCGGCGCTCGCATAGGCAAGTCCCGTTTGCTCGCGCACCGGGAGCGCATCCATGTCCGCGCGCAGCATCACGGTGGGACCGACGCCGTTCTCGAGGATGCCGACCACGCCGGTCGTGCCGATGCCGGTGGTCACCGCATAGCCCGCGCTGCGCAGGCGCTCCGCGGCCTTCGATGCGGTCAGCGTCTCCTGCATCGAGAGTTCAGGATGGCGATGCAGGTCTTCGTAGAGCGTCGTGAGGCCGGGCCGCATCGCATCGAGTCCGCCGAGGATTTGCGTCAGTGCATCCATGATGGTCTCCGTGTGTTACTCGTCCGAAAGCACGGCCCAGGTCGGAGCGTGATCGCTGGCTTTCTCCCATCCGCGCACGTCGCGATCGACGCCCGCACTCACGAGGCGATCCGCGATCGACGGGCTGAGCAGCAGATGGTCGATGCGCATGCCGGCGTCGCGCTGGTAGTTGTTTCGAAAGTAGTCCCAGAACGTGTAGATGTGCTGATCCGGATGCGTTTTGCGCAGCGCATCGGTCCATCCCAGCGCGACCAACCGTCCAAATGCCGACCTGGTTTCGGGGCGAAACAAGGCGTCCTTTACCCAGCGCTCGGGCTTGTACACATCAATTTCGGTCGGAATGACGTTGTAGTCGCCGGCCAGAACGACAGGGGTCCGCGCCGAAATCAATTCCTGGGCGTGCGCGATCAGACGTTCCATCCATTTGAGCTTGTAGTCGAACTTGGGCCCGGGGGCGGGGTTGCCGTTGGGGAGATAGAGACAGCCGACGAGCACGCCGTTGACGGTGCCCTCGATGTACCTGCTGTGGGTGTCTTCGTCATCACCGGGCAACGCGCGGCGATGTTCGATCGGATCGGCACCGCGCGCGAGAATCGCGACGCCGTTGAAACTCTTCTGGCCGTGCCAGATGACGCCGTAGCCGGCCTCACGCACGGCGCTTTCGGGAAAGTTCTCCTGCGGCGCCTTCAATTCCTGCAGACAGACCACGTCGGGCTTCGATTCTCCGAGCCATCGGAGCAGGGCCGAGAGCCGCGCGCCGATTCCGTTCACGTTGTAGGTTGCGATCTTCATAGCTTCCGCTGCCGCGCAGATTCTTTTCTAGCACAGGGCGCGACTCCGAAAGCGAGGGCACGGACAGGCTGGTTAGTGCAGAGCGAACCGCGCAGCGGGCCCGGTGCTTGCCTTTCAGGCGCGGCCCGCGTACAGCGCAGAATACAATCGCATCATGAGCAAAGCGTTCGATCTCCTGGTCAACGGACAATCGCATCGGGTCGCGGTCGACTACGACCAGACGCCGCTGCTCTATGTCCTGCGCGATGACTTGAAGCTCAAGGGCGTACGCTTCGGATGCGGGGCCGGGCAGTGCGGGGCATGCACGGTGCTGATCGACGGGCGCGCGGAGCGCTCGTGCGAGCTGCCGGTATGGTCAATCGAGCGGAAGTCCGTCACGACGATCGAAGGGCTTGGCACTTCCGAGGTCATGCATCCGCTCCAGCAGGCCTTCATCGACTTCCAGGCGGGACAGTGCGCTTACTGCCTTTCGGGAATCATCATGCGAGCGGCCGAGCTGATTGACCGCGACAGCGAGCCCTCGCGTGAGAAGATCATCGCCGCGCTCGACCGCAACCTGTGCCGATGTGGATCGCATACGCGAATCCTGAACGCGATCGAAAGCGCATGGAACAAGATGGCGGGTACGGGCAAGTGAGCGCGGTCCAACTTCCCTGGAGCCTGCGCCAGAATCCGCGGCTCGGCCAGTGGGTCGATTTCGGGGAGCAGGGCATCGCGCGAGTATTCACCGCCAAGGTCGAACTGGGACAAGGGATCCTGACGGCGCTCGCGCAGATTGCGGCCGAAGAACTTCGGCTCCCGATTGCGCAGATCAAGGTGATATCGGGTGACACGCGTTATTCACCCGACGAGAGCTACACCGCGGGCAGCATGTCGATCGAAATCGGCGGCAGCGCCCTGCGTCTGGCGTGCGCCGCAGCTCGTGAAGCGATCCTGCTACAGGCGTCGCACGAGCTAGGCGGCGTCGAGCATCGACTCAGCATCGTTGATGGTTCGATCTGGTCGGATGGAAGACCGTCAGGTCTCGACTACTGGAAACTCGCCGGGAAAGTGGACTGGAGCGCTTCCGTCGCCGGAACCACTGCGGTGGCTGCCCCGGACAACCCGAGCTATGTCGGGAAAGACATCGCGCGCCTCGATTTGCCGCCAAAACTCACGGGCGGCGCCTTCGTGCAGGATCTCGATTTGCCCGCGATGCTGCATGCGCGCGTGCTCCGACCGTCGTCGCTCGATATGCACCTGGCGGACCTCGATACGTCGCCGGCCGAGCGGCTTCCCGGCGTCGCGAAAATCTGGCGCAGCGGCGACTTCGTCGGCGTTTGCTGCGAGCGCGAATATCAGGCGGTCAGGGCGCTGGAAGTTCTGCGGGCCAACGCCCGGTGGACGGCAGGTGCAGAGTTTCCCGCAGTCGAGAACTGGACGGATTGGCTGCTCGCGCAGGACGCAATCGATTCTCATAGCGAAATGGGCGAACCGCCGAGCAGGTATTCCGACCTGGTTCGCTGTTCCGCGATGTATTCAAAGCCGCCTCTCGCGCACGCCTCGATAGGACCCTCGTGTGCGGTCGCTCGCTTCGGCGACGAGGAGCTGACGGTCTGGACGCAGTCGCAGGGCGTGTTTCCGCTCCGCGCGGCTCTCGCCCGCGCGTTGAATCTCGATCCGCAAAAGGTGGTCGTGATCCACGCGCCGGGCGCGGGATGCTACGGGCATAACGGCGCCGACGATGTCGCGCTCGATGCGGCGCTGCTTGCGATGCAAGTCGCGCCGCGGCCGGTCAGGGTGCAGTGGATGCGCGATGACGAGTTTGCGTGGGCGCCGCTCGGATCGCCGATGGCGATCAAGATCCGGGGAGCTGTGAACGAGGCGGGCAGGATCCTCGATTGGTCGACGGAAATCTGGAGCGGACCGCACGGAAGGCGGCCCAACCTGTTCGGCGTCGAGCTGCTGGCCGCGACAGAGATCGAAGCGCCGATCCCTTTTCCGACCGTGCATGAAGACCTCAATCGTTTCGCGGGCGGGGCACGAAACTCGGAGCCCTCCTACGATCTGCTCCATCGCAAGATAGTGTTGCACAGCCTGCCGCATCTGCCGTTTCGCACCTCGGCGCTCCGTACGCTCGGCGGCTATGCCAACGTATTTGCCAGCGAGTCATTCACGGACGAACTGGCAGATGCGGCGCATATCGACCCGGTGAAATTCAGGCTGCAAAACCTTTCGGACGCGCGCGCACGGCGTGTGATCGAAACCGCGGCCGGGATGGCACAGTGGGATCCCAACCCGGAACGCGGCAGTGGGCAGGGAGCTGGAATCGCTTTTTGCCGCTACAAGAATACGGCGGCGTACGTCGCGACAGTCGCACAGGTCGAAGTCAGGGACAGGGTGCGTGTAACGCGAGTCGATTGCGCGGTTGACGCGGGCCTGGCGATAAATCCCGACGGAGTGATCAATCAGATCGAAGGGGGAATCGTGCAATCGGCGAGCTGGACCCTGCACGAGCAGATTGGATTCGCACGCGACGGGGTCGCGGCGCACAGCTGGGAGGATTATCCCATCCTGGGATTTGACGAGGTCCCCGAGATTCGGGTCGAGCTGATTCAGCAGCCGGATCTTGCGCCGCTGGGCGTGGGTGAAGCCGCGCATGGTCCGGCAGCGGCCGCTATCGCAAATGCGGTCGCGCGCGCACTGGACTTTCGAATACGCGACCTTCCGATCACGCGCGAAAAGATCATCGGTGCGGCAAATCGATGAAGCCAATCGCGATCGACCTCCATGCCCACGCGTTCATCGAAGAAGTCGAAGCGGAGGTGCGCGGACAACCCGGATGGCGCCGCGAGATGGAACAGGCCGCGCGGCTGACCGGCGAAGCTTCGATCCAGCACAATCGTCAACTCATGGCCAACGCATACATGCCGGGTCTCACCCGCGTCGACGCGCGAATCGCCGCGATGGACAAGATGGGAATCGACGTGCAGGCAGTCAGCGTCGTGCCGACGCAGTATCACTACTGGGCAGATCGCGACCTCGCGGCGAAGCTGGTCTCGGTCGCCAATCAGGGGATCGCCGATATTTGCGCCGCTCGTCCTGACCGGCTCGTCGGTCTCGGCCTGGCAGCGTTGCAGCATCCCGACCTGGCAGTCGCCCAATTGGATCACGCGGCGCGGGCCCTGGGGCTGAAGGGCGTGATCGTCTCGACCGCGGTGAATGGATCGGAACTGGCCGACCCGCGCCATCTACCGTTCTGGGCCAAGGCGGAAGAGTTGGGCGCGCTGGTGTTTATTCATCCGATGGGATGCTCGCTCGGCGAGCGGCTGGTTCCCTTTTACTTTTCGAACCTGATCGGCAATCCCGCGGAAACCACGGTCGCGCTGGCTCATCTGATCTTCTCGGGCATCCTGGATCGATTGCCGAAGCTCAAGATCTGCGCCGCGCACGGCGGCGGCTACTTTCCTTTCTATAGCTCGCGTTTCGACCATGGATGGCGAGT
>DATJWT010000327.1:0-5297 GCA_035500975.1 Binataceae bacterium (SeqCode) | reverse complement strand
GCACTGCGCGCAGGTTCCGCGCGCGCGGCTCTGAAAGCCGGCATCGCGGCAGTTAACCAGAGCCCGATGCTCTTCGAGAGGATGACCTGGGAAGAGAATCTCGCGTTCGGCGGATTCAAGACCGATCGATTCGATCTCGCGGCCGTCGCCCAACAGGCCCGAAGACTCGCCGAACACCTCGGCTTCACACTGCCTCCTCCAGCGACCGCGCTCGAGGAACGCTCGATGGCGGAACGAGTCCGCCTTGAGGTGCTGCGCGCGCTGAGCTTCCAGCCGCGCGTGCTTATTCTCGATGAACCGACGGGAGTACTTGGCCCATCCGAGCTGACCGGTTTTCTCGATCTCCTGCGACGCCTGCGCGGCGAAGGCAGAATAATCGTCCTGATCACCCACAAGCTTGCTGAAGCTCTTGCGGTAGCGGATCGGGTCACCGTGCTTCGGCAGGGCAGAGTCGTCGCCCGGACCCTGGCCACGCAAACGACCGCGTCGGAGCTCGCGCGCATCATGATCGGCGACCTTCCACCGGCGCCTTCCATCGCGCGCGCACCTTCAGAAAGCGCAGTCGCGCTGTCGGTTGCTGACCTTACCCTTCAAATCGACGGCAACCGGATTCTGGACCGCATCTCCCTGGCGCTGCGCGCCGGAGAAATCGCCGGCTTGGCGGGGGTGGACGGAAACGGTCAATCCGAACTGGTCGATATTCTGGCGGGCGCGCGCCGCGCCGACTCCGGCGAAGTCCAGGTCGCGCAATCAGGCGAAGCGCTCGCGGTCGTTCCGGAGAACCGCGACCTGGTCGGGCTGATTCTGTCCATGAGCCTGTGGGAGAACCTGATACTCTCGCGACCGATTCGCGAACAGAACACTCGCCGCGGATGGCTCGATCGCACGGGTGCGATCAACCTGTGCGACGAGCTCCTCGGCCGTTTTGGAATTCGCGCGCTCGGACCCGAGGTTCCGGCTATCGCGCTCTCCGGCGGAAATCGCCAGCGACTCGAGGTCGCGCGCGCGATCGCATCGCGCCCCAAGGTCATCGTTGCGCACAATATCTGCCGCGGCCTCGATCTCGCTGGAACCGCCGAGGTGCATCAAGCCCTTGCTGATTTTGCCGCCGCAGGCGGCGCGGTACTGCTCATCTCAAGCGATCTCGATGAACTGCTCGGAGTCTGCGAACGTCTGTTCGTAATCAGCCACGGCCGCGTCCGCGAGACCACCGCGCAAGAGCGCAACCCCGAAAACCTGGGTCTCCTGATGGCGGGAAACTGGAACTCATGACGACCTTGCGTTCCGCGCACGCTCACACTCTTTCCTTTCCCCTTTCCGTCATTCTGAGCGCCGCGAAGAATCCCAACGCAAAGCGTGCTTCGAAACTGAAACGTCCGCTCATTCTACGTCCGGTCGCTGAGATTCTTCGCTCCGCCCGGAATGACGTAGAGGGCTGGCCTCTTACACGCGCGAGGTTGCTGTGATTCTCTCCGCGCTCACTCGCGCAGTCGCCGCGATCGCGATTGCCGCCGCGATTATCGCGGCGATCCTGCTGGCCCTTGGCGCCTCGCCGATCGGCGTTTTCGTCGCGCTGGCGCAAGGCGCTTTCGGCACCTGGTACGCCTGCACCGACACGCTCGTTCGGGCCACGCCGCTCATCTTCACCGGACTTGCGATCTCCGTTTCTTTCTCCGGCGCGCTTTGGAACATCGGCGCCGACGGGCAACTGGTCGCGGGCGCGATGGTCGCGGGCGCAATCGGTCCCTGCCTGTCGGCGTGGCCGCATCTGATCGCGCTTCTCATCATGATGCTCGCGGGCGCGGCCGGCGGCGCGATTTGGGGTGGAATCTGCGGATGGCTCCGCGCGCGGCGCGACACCAACGAGGTCATCAGCACCATCATGATGAACTTCGTCGCCGCGCAGCTTCTGAGCTGGGGCGTGCACGGCCCGCTGATGGAAGCGTCGGGCGCGTACCCAACCAGCACTGCGATCGCCGAAAGCGCGCGCCTGCACATGTTCCTTCCGCCCACCCGCCTCAACTGGGGAATCGCGATTGCGGTCGTGCTCGCGTTCGCGTGCTACCTGCTTCTGTTCAAGACCTCGATCGGTTTCCAGGTGCGCGCGATGGGTCTGAATCGGCGTTCGGCAACCTTCTTTGGAATTCCGATCGCGCGACTGACGATAGGAATCCTGGCGCTGTCAGGCGCGCTCGCAGGAATCGGCGGCGCGGTACAGGTCTCGGCGATCACCCATCGCTTGTACGAGAAGATGTCGCCCGGATGGGGCTTCGAAGGAATCGCCGTCGCCCTCGTCGCGCGCCTCAATCCGATCGGCATCATCGCGGCCGCCCTCCTGTTCGGGGCGCTCGACAACGGATCGCAGGCGATGCAGCGCGCGCAGGGCGTTTCCGCCGAACTCGTGTCGGTAATCCAGGCCCTCGTGATCATGATCCTGCTCGCCTTCGATGCTCCCGTCTTCGTGCGCCTGCGCAGCGCATTGCAGCGCGATTCGGTGGCAAAGCCGATTGCCGTGGAGACCGGCGATGCTTGATGCGTTCCTGAACTCGACCATCAGCATGGCGACTCCGATCCTGCTTGCGGCAATCGGCGAGCTGCTGGTGGAGGAGAGCGGGATCATCAATATCGGCATCGAGGGCGCGATGCTGTCCGGCGCATTTTTCGCGCTGACCGTCGCCTACTTCTCGGGCTCCACCGCGCTGGGAATCGGCGCGGGAATCGCCGGCGGCGTCGCGATCAACGCGCTGCTTGCGCTGCTGGTGATCAACCTCGCCGTCAACCAGGTTGTGGCGGGAACCGCGCTGGACATCTTTGCGGTAGGGATCACCGGCGTCTTCTATCGGCAATTCTTCGGCGTCACCGGCAAGGCCTTCATCGTCAAGTTGATTCCGAAGCTGCGTTTCGGAGCGCTCACCGACATTCCGGTACTCGGCGCAACGCTGTTTCATCACAATTTCCTGGTCTATCTCACCGTCGCCCTGATTCCGGTTACGGGTTACGTGCTGTGGCGCACTCGCTATGGCCTCTCCCTGCGCGCCGCGGGCGAACGTCCCGAGGCAGCAGACTCGCTAGGTCTCGATGTTTATCGACTCAGATGGCAGGCGCTGCTCGCCGCCGGAGTGCTGACCGGGCTCGGCGGCGCGTACCTGACGCTCGCCTACGCGGGAACGTTTGTAGAGAACATCTCGGCCGGTCGCGGCTACGTCGCGCTGGCCGTGGTCATCCTGGGCCGATGGAAGCCATGGGGACTCGCAGCCGCCGCAGCCCTGTTCGGCGCAGCGATGGCGCTGCAATTCGGCCTGCAGGCGCTCGGCACATCGATTCCGTACCAGATCTTCCTGGCACTGCCGTATGCGCTGACGCTGGTCGTACTCGCCATCATGGGCGGCCAAGCCGCATCACCATCGGCGCTTGGCGAACCCTACCGGCGTTCCTGGCCATGATCCGAAAGTGGCACAGGCTTCCGGCCCGTGTGTTTTGTCTTTTTTCGGAAGGTTAGAGCGATCTGCCCAAGGCTTCCGCCACCGGCGCCAGCGTTTTCATCAGATCCGCGAACCGTTCCGGCTTGAGCTGCTGCGGGCCATCCGAGCGCGCCTCCGATGGATTCGGATGCACCTCGATTAGCAGTCCGTCCGCCCCTGCCGCGATCGATGCCAGCGCCATCGGCGTCACCAGCGACCAGATGCCGGTACCGTGGCTGGGATCGACGATGACCGGCAGGTGCGTCCATTCCTTGAGCAGCGGCACCGCGTTCAGGTCCAGCGTGTTGCGCGTCGCGGTCTCGAACGTGCGAATTCCGCGCTCGCATAGCACCACGTTGGGGTTGCCCTCGCTCAGGATGTACTCCGCGGCCATCAGGAACTCTTCGAGCTTGGTGGACATCCCGCGCTTCAGCAGGACCGGCTTCTTGATTCTGCCGAGCCTGCGCAGCAGCGAAAAATTCTGCGCGTTGCGCGCACCCACCTGGAGCATGTCCGCGTGTTCGACGAACAGATCGATATCGTGCGGATCCATGATCTCGGTCACGACCGGAAGATGAACCTTCTTGCCGGCCTCCTCCAACAGCCGCAGTCCTTCATCCTCCATGCCCTGGAATGCGTAGGGGGACGTGCGAGGTTTGAATGCGCCCCCGCGCAGCAGATGGGCCCCGCCCCTCTTCACTCCCACGGCGGCAGCCTCGACCTGCTCCTTGCTCTCGACGGCGCACGGCCCCGCCATCACGGTCAGGCGCTTGCCGCCGATCTCGACACCGCCGACGTTGATTCGCGATCCTTCGGGCCGCACCTCGCGCGCCGCGAGCTTGAACGATCGCAGCACCGGCATCACGCGCTCGACGAATGCGAGCGACTCCAGGTGCCCAAGCTGATGCTCACCGCGCTCCTCGCCGACGCAGGCGACCACCGTGCGCTCGACACCCTGGATGATATGCGCGCGGTAGTCGAGCTCCTCGACCATCTTCACGACGGTGTCGATTTGCTCCTGGGTAACGTGCGGCTTGAGTACGACTATCAAAGGTTATGCCCCTTGGATGGAATGCACGGCAAAAGTTTAGTATTTACGAGTGTATAGCACGTCCCAACATCAAGAAATCGACGGTTAACTGTGCCTGATCTGCCTCATCGCCCGCTGCGTTTCGTTCATACCTCAGACGTTCACCTGGAAACCGACACCTTTGGTGCGGGCCCCAAGGGCGACGAGCTGCGCCAGCGCGTGCGCAGTGCTTTCGCGAATGTCATCGAGCTCGCGAATGATCGCGACGCAGACCTCCTGCTAATCGTGGGAGACCTCTTCGATTCCAGCCGCGTCACCGAGGAAGGCCTGGCGTTCGCACTGGGAACGATCGGGAAGGCGCGGATGCCGGTGGTAATGATCCCCGGCAATCACGATGCGCACGATGAGCGGTCGATCTATGCACCGCTGGCGCCTTCAGCATTGCCGGAGAACCTGCATCTCATCCTGGAGCCGGAGGGCAGGATGATCGATATGCCTCATCTCGCAACCCGCCTCTGGGGACGCGCGCTGGTGGAGCATTCGCCGGAGTATCGCCCGCTGTTGGGAATGCCATCTCCCGCGCCCGGCAAATGGAATATCGCACTCGCACATGGGTTCTTCATGGAAGACGGCGATATCCAGCGCTCCTCGCCGATCACCGCCGGGGAGATCGCCGCATCCGGCCACGACTATATCGCGCTGGGGCACGTCCACGTCTGGAATGACGTGTCGCAAGGCGGTACTCGAGCTTTCTACTGCGGAACTCCCGCACCGCTCTATTCCGGCGATCACTCCGGATGGGTCGC
>DATJWT010000326.1:0-5481 GCA_035500975.1 Binataceae bacterium (SeqCode) | reverse complement strand
GGAGCTGAGCGCATCGGCTTTCGACGAGAAGGTCGACTTCATGGGAAGCTCGCTCTCCATCGGCGCAAGCCACGACTATGCGACCGCCGGTTTCACATCGCTAAAGAAGTACGAGAAGGACACGCTCGGACTGCTGGCCGGCATACTCACCAATCCCGGTCTGCGCGATGCCGACATCGAGCGCAAGCGCGCCGAACAGGTCGCGGGAATCAAGGCCGAGGAAGAAGAGCCCGGGTACGTCGCCGGGGTCGCGTTCGCGAAGGGTCTCTACGGCAACACTCCGTACGGCGATCCCACGGCAGGCACGTCCGATTCGGTAGCCAAGCTGACCGCAGACGACGTACGCAAGTTCTATCGCGACTACTACAAGCTCGGCAGCGCGGTCATCGCGGTGGCCGGCGATGTGCAGGCGGACGAAGTTAAAGCGTTGCTTGAGAAGGAGCTGCCCGGGCCCACCGGCACGGTCCCGGTGCAGGCGGAGCCGCAGGTCCCCACCCTGCCCGCCGGCCTCGACGTGAAGCTGGTCGACCGCAACGTTCAGCAGGCCAACGTGATGCTGGGATTCGTGGGAATCGAGCGCTCGAATCCCGACTTCTACAAAATTCAAGTAATGAATTATATTTTGGGAGGCGGCGTTTTCGCATCGCGGCTCATGAAAACCGTGCGGAGCAAGGCCGGTCTCGCCTACCACGTCTCCAGCGTCTTCGATGCGCGCAAATTCCCGGGCCCCTTCGCGGTCGTGCTCGGAACCAAGAACCAGAGCGCGAACGACGCCATCAAGATGGTGCTTCAGCAGATGCGCCAGATGCAGGAGAGCCCGGTGTCGGACGCCGAGCTGGACAACGCGCGTAAGTTCCTGGTCGGCAGCTTCCCTCTGAAGATCGACCGCCAGGGACAAAAAGCCTCGTTCATGCTGGAATTGGAGCTCTACGGCTTGGGCCTTGACTATGCGGATCGCTATCCGAAGCTGATCGAATCGGTGACCAAGCAAGATGTGCAGGACGTCGCGAAGAAGTACCTGCACCCGGACAATGCCTTGCTGGTAGTAGTGGCCGACCAGCACGTCGCCGCAATCAACACCGCGATGCTGTCGCAGACAGCGGCCGGCACAAGCGGCGGCAAGTAATCGAAGAGATCGAACCTCGAGAGGCGGCGCGATAATCTGGAGATGTGAGCGAATCATCGCCGCACATCTTCACCATCGGGCACTCGACCCATCCCATCGAGCGATTCCTCGAGTTGCTCGGGCAGCATGAGATCGCGTTGGTCGCTGATGTCCGGTCGTTTCCGTCTTCACGAAAATGGCCGCAGTTCAACCAGGCGGAGCTCGCGGAGTCGCTGCGACGCGCGAATGTCCAGTATCAATGGATGAAGAAGCTCGGTGGCCGCCGTCACTCCAAGCGCGAGGATTCGCCGCATACTGCGTGGACCCATCCGGCATTCCGCTCTTACGCTGACTACACTGAAACGCCCGATTTCGCGGAAGGGCTATGCGCGTTGGCGGACATCGGCGGCGCGGCGCGCACCGCCTACATGTGCTCGGAAGGACTGTGGTGGCGATGCCACCGGCGCATCATCTCCGACCATCTCGCGATTCGCGGATGGCGCGTCGAGCACATCATGCCGGACGGCAAGGTGCGCCCGCATGAACTCGCATCGTTCGCACGCGTCGTCGATGGACAGATCGTCTATGACGTTGTCAGCGGATGAAGGGGCGGAGTCGGACGCCACGGCTTGTGGCTTCGGTACAATTCGAGCCGCGCGTACCGCTCGTTGTAGGTGCTGAGCAGCGTGTTGGGAGTAAGGTCGACCGACTTCTGCTGCCACTTGATGGCCTGGTCGAAATCGCCCGCCTCGGCATAGGCTGCCGCCAGCGTCCCGACGAAGTCAGGCTCCTCCCAGTTAGTCATCTGGCAGGCCTTGGTAGCCGCATCGATTGCTTTCTTGCCATCGCGCATGGGCGCATCGGGCGCAGTCGCCCATAGCCAGGCGCGCGCGTTGTAGCTCTCGGCCGAGCCGGGGTCCATCTGTTCTGCGCGATCGAAGTCCTGCTTCGCCGCTTCATCGTCTCCCGCGTACGCATAGGCGATTCCGCGCAGAAAACGATATTTCGCATCGTCGGGTTGCAGCGTCATGGCCTGGTTGAGATCAGCAATCGCGGACTTGTACTCGCCGTTGTTCTCAAATGCCTGTGCGCGTTGCACATAGAACTTCGGATTGCGTGGCGATCGATTGATCGCCATCGTGAGGTCCTGGATCCTGTCCGACCTTGCGCTACTGTCCAGCGGCGACTGATGGAGCTGCACCCCGGGAGTGCATCCTGCCGCCGACATCAGAAGCGCGCACAGCGCTGCCACCCCCACCCTCTTCATCGCAATCTCTTTCTCCCAGTCTTCAGGCTGCCGCTTGATGGCGCAGAACTTCTCGCAGAAATTGCCCGGTGTGCGAGCCCGCCGCCTCGGCAAGCTCCTCGGGCGTGCCCTTGGCCACGATCGTGCCGCCGCGGTCTCCACCCTCGGGGCCCAGGTCGATTACGTAGTCGGCGGTCTTGATGACGTCGAGGTTGTGCTCGATGACGATGATCGTATTGCCGGAATCGGCCAGCCGTCCCAGCACCTCCAGCAGGCGCTTGATGTCATCGAAGTGCAGCCCCGTCGTGGGCTCGTCGAGGATGTAAAGTGTCCTGCCGGTCGCCCGCCGCGACAGCTCCTTGGCGAGCTTGATGCGCTGGGCCTCGCCGCCTGACAGCGTCGTCGCCGATTGCCCGAGGTGGATGTAATCGAGACCCACATCGCGCAGGGTCTCAAGCTTCTGCCGAATCGGCGGCACCGAGCCCATGAACTCGACCGCCTCTGCCACCGTCATGTTCAGGACCTCGGCGATGCTCTTGCCCTTGTATTGAATCTCCAGCGTATCCCGGTTGTAGCGCTGCCCGCCGCAGACCTCGCAGGTCACGTACACGTCGGGCAGAAAATGCATCTCGATCCTGATGATGCCGTCGCCCTCGCACGCCTCGCAGCGCCCACCCTTGACGTTGAAGGAGAAACGGCCGGGGCCATAGCCGCGCATGCGCGCATCGGGAAGTTGCGCGAAGAGCTCGCGGATATGCGTGAACAGACCGGTGTAGGTCGCGGGATTCGAGCGCGGCGTGCGTCCGATCGGGCTCTGATCGACATGAATCACCTTGTCGAGATGCTCGACCCCGTCGATGCTCTTGTGTAGCCCCGCGTGTTCGCGCGAGCGATT
This sequence comes from Binataceae bacterium (SeqCode), assembly GCA_035500975.1. Classification (GTDB taxonomy): domain Bacteria; phylum Desulfobacterota; class Binatia; order Binatales; family Binataceae; genus JAFAHS01. The sequence continues at coordinate 2,235 of DATJWT010000326.1, read as the reverse complement.
CAGCTTCTGTGCCAGAGCGCGGTAGAGCGTATCGAGAATCAGGGTGGACTTGCCCGAACCGGAAACTCCCGTGATGCAAGTGAACACCCCGAGCGGAAACTGCACGGTCAGGTCGCGCAGGTTGTTCTCGCGCGCACCTTTAACGGTAAGCCATCTACTTGCCAGCGGGCGACGGCGCGATGGCGTTTCGATTTCCAGCTCGCCCGACAGGTATTTGCCGGTGAGCGATGCCGGGTTCTTCATGATCTGGGCGGGGGTGCCCTGGGCAACGAGGTAACCGCCCTGTGCGCCCGCGCCGGGGCCCATGTCCACGATGTGGTCGGCTTCGAGCATCGTCTCGCGATCGTGCTCCACTACCAGCACCGTGTTGCCGAGCTCCTTGAGCCGCTTCAGCGTCGCCAGCAGGCGCTGATTGTCACGCTGATGGAGCCCGATCGAAGGCTCATCGAGGATGTAGAGAACGCCGACCAGGCTGGAACCAATCTGCGTAGCGAGCCGGATACGCTGGCCCTCGCCACCCGACAGCGTGCCGGCAGTCCGTTCCAGGGTCAGGTAGTCAAGGCCGACGTCGGCCAGGAAATTGAGCCGCTCGCGAATTTCCTTCAGGATGAGCCGTCCGATCTCCGCTTCCTGCGCGGACAGCTTGGGCGCCGTGAAAAACTGCAACGCCTGCTTGATCGACATCGCGGTGACTTCGGAGATCGATTTGTTGTTGAAGCGGACGAACAGGCTCTCCTTCTTGAGCCGCGCGCCTTTGCACGAGGGGCAAGGACGCATGTTCATGTAGGCTTCAAGCCATTCCCGCACGCCCTCGGATTCCGTTTCCTTGTAGCGGCGATCGAGCCATTGCAGCACCCCTTCGAAGGCCTTGGCGTACTCGGCGCGATGATGCCCGCGCTGGTAGGCGAACTCGATTTCTTCTTCGCCCGACCCGTACAGAATCGCCTTGCGGACCTTGGCCGGGATGCTCTTCCACGGCTGGTCGAGGCTGATCTTGTAGTGCGCCGCGATGCCATCGAGCACCGGCTGCATGTAGTTGATCGTCGCCCACGGCGCGATCGCGCCATCGCTGATGCTCAAATCCTCGTCCTGCACCACCAGCTCGGGATCGAAATACATGATCGACCCGATGCCGGAGCATTCGGTGCACGCGCCGTGCGGGCTGTTGAACGAGAACATTCGCGGCGTGATCTCTGGATACGAAATGCCGCAATCGACGCAAGCGAACCGCTGACTGAAGTAGATCGCCTCTTCGCCGCCCTTCTTGTCGTCCAGGCGTTCGATTTTAAGCAGGTCCTGCCCGTACTTGAAGGCAACTTCCAGCGAGTCGCTCAGCCGCTTCTCGATACCGCGGCGAATCGCCAGGCGATCGACCATCACCTCGATAGTGTGGCGCGTGTTCTTGTTGAGCGTCGGCTCTTCGCCCAGCTCGTAGAGCTTGCCGTCGATCCTGGCGCGCACGAAGCCGGCGCGCCGCAGGTCCGCCAGCTCCTTGCGATATTCCCCCTTGCGATCGCGCACGATGGGCGCGAGCACGTGGATTCGCGTGCCCTCAGGCCATGACATGATGCGGTCGCCGATCTGTTGCACGCTCTGCTGCGTGATCTCACGACCGCAGTTGTAGCAGAACGCGTGTCCTACCCGCGCAAACAGCAGGCGCAGGTAGTCGTAGATTTCGGTAATCGTGCCAACCGTCGATCGCGGGTTGTGCGAGGTGGTCTTCTGCTCGATCGAGATAGCCGGAGACAGCCCCTCGATCGAATCGACGTCCGGTTTCTCCATCTGCTCGAGGAACTGCCGCGCATACGCGGACAGCGACTCAACGTAGCGCCGCTGCCCTTCCGCATAGATCGTGTCGAATGCGAGCGAGGATTTGCCCGAGCCGCTCAGGCCGGTAATCACGACCAGGCGATCGCGCGGAATCTCGAGATCGACGTTCTTGAGATTGTGCTCGCGCGCTCCCTTGATGACTATCTTGTCGGCCATGATCCTTTATGCTGCCCGCCGTCCACGCCGCGAGTCTACCGCGCGCCACGCGTACTCGATCGCGGCGACCATGCTCGAAGGATTGGCGCGGCCGGTGCCCGCGATATCGAACGCGGTGCCGTGATCGGGCGATGTCCGGATGAAGGGCAATCCCAGGGTGACGTTCACCGCGCGATCAAACTCCAGAGTCTTCAACGGAATCAAGCCCTGATCGTGATACATTGCCACAGCCGCATCGAAGTTGAACCG
>DATJWT010000325.1:0-8171 GCA_035500975.1 Binataceae bacterium (SeqCode) | reverse complement strand
TCGCGCGCGTTCATCCGTTCAAGCCAGCCCGCGAGCTTCGAGCCGGCTTTGGGTCCCGCGCCCCACACCACCGATCCATTCAGATACGGAAACACACTCAGATCGCCGTGGCCGAACGATGCGCCGTTGAACCATTGATTGCTCCCCAGCTCGCGCTCCAGCCACGCGAATACTCCCGCTGTCTGCTCGTGTGCGCGCTTCTCGATTGCGTCAGCCTTCTCGCCCGTCACGCGTTTCCACGCGCGCACTTCCATCAGGCCCCAGTTGATCGCCTCGTAGTAGGTGTCGCACACGTCCTCGATCATCCGCACGCGCGCACGGTCGCGCGGCGACGCGGGCAGCATCGGAGGCTTCGGCCATTTGTCCTCGATGTATTCAAGGATGATTGTCGAATCGAAGATCGCGAATCCGTCATCCACGAGCGCCGGCACTTCCAGGCGCGGGTTGAAGGCGCCATATTTCGTCGGCGCTCCGCTGAACGCATCGGGCATTTCAGCCTCGAACGGGATGTTCTTCTCGTACAACGAAATCTTGACCTTCTGGACGTAGGGCGAAAACGGATGCTCATAGAGTTTCAGCATGGGATCAGATTCCTTTCTGGTTGGACTCGGTGCGAACAAACCTAGTCCGATTTCCGGCCCGCGAAAATAGTGATAGTGCTCGGTCGATTCACCCCTGCAACCGGAGGCTACGATGGATTTCGGAATCGCGCTCGCATCGAACCTGGACGCCTGGAAGACCGTCAGGCGTGCCGAGGAGCTGGGACTCTCGCACGCCTGGTTCTACGACACCCAGATGCTCTCGCCCGACGTGTTCGCCGTGATGGCGCTGGCGGCGGAGCATACTTCGAAAATCAAGCTTGGCACGGGGGTGATCGTGCCCACCAATCGAATTGCACCGGTCACGGCGAATGGGCTGGCGACGCTGAACAAGCTGGCACCGGGCCGGATTATTTTCGGTGCGGGTACGGGATTCACCGCGCGCAACACGATGGGGCTCGGTCCGATGAAGCTCAGCGAATTCCGCGAGCATCTGCGGGTGGTGCAGGCGTTGCTCAACGGCGAGACCGTCGACTGGGAATGCGAAGGCGCGCGCCACCAGATCCGCTTTCTCAATCCCGAGCTCGGGTTGATCAATATCAAGGACAAGATTCCGCTCCACCTCTCCGCCTTCGCGCCGAAGGCGCGCAAGATGACCGCGGAGATCGCCGACGGATGGATGACATTCCTCTCCACAATGCCACGCGCGCTCAACGAAGCAGAGCAGATCGCCGCAAGCTGCCGTGAAGTCGGCCGCGATCCCAAGTCGCTGTATCGCACCGTGTACACGCTCGGATGCGTTCTCGATGAAGGCGAATCTGCCGCCAGTCCCCGCGCGCGTGCTGAGGCCGGCCCGCTGGCCGCGGTCTTCTTTCACGGCCTGGTCGAATCCACCATCGCGCTCCAGCTTCCGCCACAAATCGCTCCCCTGATGGAAGAATATCGCCGCCAGTACGCGGGCTATCAGCCGTCCGATGCGAAGTACCTCCAGATGCACAAGCTGCATCTGCTCGCGGTCCGGCCGGAGGAAGAGCGGTTCATGACCGAGGATGTATTGCGCCTCACGACCACGACCGGGACGGCGCCGGAGCTCATCGATCGAATCCGCAAGCTGCGCGATGCGGGCTACGACCAGTTCACGGTGCAGCTGGTCTATGGCCACGAAGCCGCGCTGGAAAGATGGGTCAAGGTCTTCGAAAAAGTTTGATGATTTTCTGCGCAGATGCCGTTTGATACTCTCCAGGTCAGGGAAAGGGCAGCCACAATGCGCAAATTACCGAGGCTTGGGGCTTTCGTCGGCGCGATACTCATGCTTGCGATGCCGGCCCTTGCGATGGACATCGGCTCCATCCTCAACAACCACCCGAGTGATGAGGGCTTTCAAACCATCAGTGTGAACGATCTGTCGAAGCTGATGGCTGACCCCGGCGCTCATGTCCACATCTATGACGCCAATGGCCCGAGTACGCGCGAGAGTCAGGGCATGATTCCGGGAGCCCGCCCTCTGACCTCCGACGATCACTACAACGTCGCCGAAGAGCTTCCCAGCAACAAGAACGCCGACATTGTTTTCTACTGCGCCAATCAGCATTGAATGGCGTCCCACGAGGCCGCCCGTCGGGCGGTCGCCGCAGGATACACCAACGTCAGCGTTATGAGCGGCGGCATTGCCGGATGGCGCGACGCGGGCAAGGCGGTTGAGCCGTACGAGGCCGTGGGCGGCCTGTAAGAAGTCCGCGCCCATCTCTTCGCGATCGCGTATAGTTGCGCGGTGCCGACGACTGCATCATCGACTCCGCGCGAACTCACCGCACGCGCGATCGTGCTGGGAATCGCGCTGGCGCTGATTCTCGGCGCAGCCAACGCCTACCTGGGGCTTTATGCCGGCCTCACGGTATCGGCGAGTATCCCGGCAGCCGTCATCTCGATGGCGATTCTGCGTATTCTCGGCGGCGCCACGATTCTCGAGAACAATGTCGTGCAAACAATCGCATCGGCGGGCGAAGCCGTCGCCGCGGGAGCGATCTTCACCTTTCCTGCGATCATCATCCTGGGGCATCGCGGTCCGCTGCCGTACCTTGAAGTCACCGGGCTCAGTGCCGCGGGCGGCACGATGGGCGCGTTGCTGGTGGTGTTCCTGCGCCGCGCTTACATCGTGGAGGAGCAGCTTCCGTTTCCTGAAGGCCTGGCGTGCGCACACGTCCTGCGCGCCGGCGAGAGCAATGCCCAGTTGGCCCCGCTTGCGTGGGGTGGCGTGTGCGCGGCGGCATTGAAAGCGGCGCAGGACGTCCTGGGAGTCATTCCCGGTATGATTTCGGGCGCGCAGTGGATAGGTTCGACGGTCATCGGCGGCTCGATCGACATCTCGCTGGCACTGGTCGGCATCGGCTACATAATTGGCGTTCGGATTGCAGGTCTGGTTTTTGCGGGTGGTGCTTTCGCGTGGCTAATCGTAATCCCGCTCCTTTCGACCGTGTATGGACGCGGCAGCTGGACCGCGATGGGGATGGCATCGGCGCTGTGGAGCACGCAGGCGCGTTACATGGGCGTCGGCGCGATGCTTACCGGGGGAATCGTGACGCTGTGGCGGCTGCGCACCCGAATTTTTGCAGCGCTACGGGACAGCATCCGCGTGATCGGCGGCGCTCACGTACCGACCATTGCGCGCGAGGACCAGGACCTCTCACCGCGCGCGATCGTGACCGCCGTCGGCCTCACGATCCCGGTGGTTTTTGCGCTGTGCCTTCTCCTGGGTGCGAGCGTGCCCTTGAGCATCGCGCTCGCGATGGTACTCGCGGTGATCGCATTCTTTGCGACGGCAATCGCCGGCTATCTGACCGGTATCGTCGGCGCATCGAACAATCCCGTGTCGGGTGTCACCGTGATCGTCCTGCTGGCTATCGCGATTTTCCTGAAGTTCGCGGGCGTTGCGAGCATCGGGGTTGGTCCGCGGCTCGCGATACTCTCCGGCGCCGTCGTCTGCACGGCGGCCGCGATGGCGGGAGATTCGCTGCACGACCTTGCGACGGGATATTTCGTCGGTGCGACACCGCGCGCGCTCGAGATTGGCGTGCTGGTCGGCGCTCTCGCGGCATCGTTCGTCATGGCGCCGATTTTGAACCTGCTTATCGCTGGTTACGGAATCGCCGGAACCGCCACTGCACGCGAGGGCGCGCTGGCGGCACCGCAGGCGTTCCTGATGGCGAAGGTCACGCAAGGCGTGTTCAGCGGAGGACTGCCGTGGGGAATGATCGCGATTGGCGCCGCGCTCGCAGCCGTCGTTGCAGTCACTGACACTCCGATCATGCCGGTGGCAATCGGACTCTACCTTCCGTTCGGCCTGAGCGTGACGATCTTCGCCGGTGCGCTGATCGGCGAGTGGCTGGGAAAGGAAGAGGAGGGCGGACCGAAATTATTGTTCGCCGCCGGAATGGTAGCGGGCGAGGCGCTGATGGGAGTAGCAACGGGCGCCCTGGTCACAGGAGGAATAAGGCTCCCGCTGTTCTGAATTCCCTTTCCCTTCCAGGGAGATGGTTAGGGAGTGGTGCCATGCTCAAGTCTCCCGCGTCGTTTGCACACACCAGCTATGCACTCTTCACCCTGCGATGATTCGACAGCTAAGCTCGCACAATGAAAACAGTCCTCTGCGCACTGACAGTTCTGATTCTGTTCTCCGCTCAAGTGTCCGCCCAATCGAACGTCACTCAAACCGAGGTCTCGATGTTCACCCCGTCCGTTCCCGGCGGCTCACCACGCGATGGATACTGCTGGACGCGATCGATCGCCGCGGACCGCGCGGGCGCGTGGCGATGCATGGTCGGTAACGAAATTCACGATCCCTGCTTCCAGGTGCCTCCGCTTCAGAACGGAGTCGTTTGCGGCGCGGACCCTTTCGGAAAGAGCGGCTTTGTTATGAATCTCACCAAGCCATTTCCCGTCGAGAAGGCGCCGCCGGCGGCGTGGCCCTCCGCGTGGATATTGCAGCTCGACGATGGCTCCATCTGCGAGCCGTTCACTGGCACGAGGCCGGCTATCAATGATGAGCCCGCGCAATGGTCGTGCATCAAGCCGGGAGTGCCGCCGGGTCCCGCCACCAACGCGCTGGTGACGAAGGTGCATCCGGGAGACGTTTGGACCGCGGAGCTTTTCGAGGAAACCGACGTGACGATGGGCAATCCGATGACCGAGCGGCGCAGGGTCCGGGCGAAGGTCGTGCCGATCGCGAAAGTCTGGGAGTAGAGGGTTACTTCCGCAGCGTCCGTAACTGGCGCGGCGTCAGCATCCAGAGCAGTTCCGATCCGCCGCGGTCCGGCCGCGATGGGACATGCAGCGCGATACATCCGCCCTTCTTGAGTTCCATCACTGCGCCTTCGGGCGATCCGGTCATCACGATGGCCGCCACTGCGCTGAGCTGCGGCTCGTGTCCCACGATCATCACGTGCTTAAGCTTTGCGAACGCGCGCAGTGCCGCAACCGCTTCGGCGGGAGGCACTCCGGTAGCCAGCGCAGGCAGAACCTGCGGCGGTGGAGTGTTCGCGTAGGCTGCCGCGACGATTTCGGCGGTCTCGGTCGCGCGCGCGAGCGGGCTCGTCAGGATCGCATCGAACTTGAGGCCGAAGTTGCGCATGCCCTCGGCCGCATCCCGCATCTTCTCGCGTCCCTTCGGCGTCAGTTTGCGCGCGCCATCGTCGCCCTCTGCTGGAGCGTCTTCCGCGATTCCATGGCGGAGGATGTACAGAATCATGCCGCAGTCACCGTGGTTGTTTCAGGGGTCGGAACCGGCTTGAGCTGTGCCTGCTTGCCGTTGCGTCTGATCTCGCTGATCGCGTCCGCGATCGCGTGATCCTTGTCGAGCTTGCGCCATGCCTTGGCGCTTCGGCGCGCAAGTTTGGACGATCGGGTCCGCAGCGATTGCGCCATCGCGCCCGCCGCCATCACCGCATCCGCCGGCGTTCCGTCGGACTTGGCGAAACTGATGAGCCACGTAGTAGCGACCGACAGGTCATTGAGATCGCCGAGCAGCTCCTGGAGGCCTTCGAGGCGAGCCAAAAGTTTGCGGCATCGCTTGCCGCCCATCGGCGACAGCATTTCGATCGCGTAGCGCAGGCGCTTCACGCGCACGCGCAGGCGATGGATTGTCGCGGGAGTCGAGCGTTCGTCGAGTTCGGCGCCCGCCCTGGCTGCCGCGCGCGCGATCGGCCGCAGCATCGAAGCGGCGCGCACTCCCAGGGGCTCATCCGCAGCTACTTTGCGCAGGCGCGGATTCTCCAGTCGCTGGAGCAGCCGGCGGTAGCGTCTGGATTTCACCACCTTGCGGAGTGCCTTGAGGCTCTCGGAACGTTCGCGTGTCAGCGCCGATTCCATCAGGGCAATCGATTGGGCGAATGCAGGATCCAATCTCGACGCCCTGACCCGAAAGACCTCAGCGTTGATTTCGCGTTCGCGCGCCCCGCCCGCTGCCTGTGCCATCCAGGCCAGGTCGCGCTCGATCATCCGGGTATAGGCGGCGTGGGTAACGCTCTCAAAAAGCTGCAACGATGCGCGCAGGCGTCGCGCCGTGACGCGAAGCTGATGAATCGGCTCGCTTTCCCCGGCGGCTGCGGCAGCGCGGTGCCGTTCGAGCGCGGCGCTGCCGAACGCAATCGTTTCGCGGGCCGCGTCGGTTACGGTCCGGTCCGCCGTGAGGCTCAGCTTCGCGGGCAACGCCGGGGCGCGCTGCGGCGCCTGGACGGGAGGGTCAGGCGCTACAGGGGGCGTCTCGGACGCGGCCACCGGAGATGTCGGCGCCTCGGCTTCCACTCTCTCGGCTTCCACTGCCTATTCCTCGTCCGTGGAAGTGGTCGGCTTCTCCTTGTGAAGGGCGCCGTTGCGCGCGGGATCGGCGGTGCGCAGGTAGTTCATGATGTGCGAGCGGAGTTCCATTTGTATTTCATCGATCGGCTGGCGCGCGTCGACGGTTGTGAAACCGAACTCCGATGCGAGCCGCCGATACTCCTCGATGAGGCGCGCCTGGTAACGCTGGAACGACTCGAACAGGTTCGTTCCCAGCGACAGATGCATCCCGGATTCCCAATGGTCCATCCCCTTGCCTTGCACCACGCGCGGAATCAGCGTCTCGACATCGATATCAAGGTAGATCACGAGGTCCGGTTGTAGTGCGACACCGAATACGTCGCGGGTCCATCGCGGGTCGGCGCCCATCACCTGGTTGCGGGCGAACGCAGTGTACATATAGCGATCGGCGATTACGATGAAGCCTGCCTGCAGCGCCGGCAGGATTTCATGCTCGAGACGATCGGCAAAGTCGGCTGCGTAGAGAAGGCTGAAGGTTGTGACCGTGAGCTGATGACCGGCCTTGGCCTCGTTGATCGTTTCGGAAAGCAGGGGTGACCGCGTCCATCCGGTGTTGCTGACCGCGTAGCCTTCGAGTTCGAGCCACGGCCGCAGCAGATCGATCTGGCTGGAACGACCGCATCCGTCGGTTCCCTCGATTGCGATCAGATGGCCGGGCAGGCGCTTCTCGGACAGGTAAGGGAGCCCATGTCCGTACCAGCGCTTACCGTGGTTGCGTTCTGACATGGTTTCCCTTGGCTCGTTCCCGATCGTAGTCGCGCAGGACGACATCCTGCACAATTTCGCGAAATACCCGCTGCTGCTCCGGAATCTCTCCCGTAGCATCGATCGTGCGCAGGCCGTACTCGTGGGTCAACTCGTCATAGATTTCGAGCACGCGGCTCTGGAAAATCCTGAAGCTCTCGGCGGGATCGGCGGACAACCCGACGTCCATGCCGGCTTCGTGGTACTTGAGCTTCGCGCGTCCGGCCAGCAGGCGTTCCAGCGACACCTCGATTGGAACTCGGAAGTAAAGCGTGAGGTCCGGCCGCAGCGAGAAACTGTAAACCTCGCGCACCCACTCCGGATGCACCCCACGGGCGACATCGCGCGCAAACGCGGTGAACGCGTAACGGTCTGCCAGCACGATCATGCCGGCCTGCAGCGGCGGCAGAATCTGGTAAGTGAGGCGATCCGCGAAATCGACCGCGTGCAACAAGCTGAAAGTCGTCGGCGTGAGCAGGTTCTTCTTCTTGCCCCGGCTCATCGATCGCCGCACCAGCCGCGATGAGTTCCACTCGGTGAAGATGACCGGGTACCCGCGCGCGCGCAGCCATCGCTCCAACAGCATCAACTGCGTGGACTTGCCCGAACCGTCGATTCCCTCCACGGCGATCAGCCGGCCGGGGTAGGGATGAGGTGTCAGCAGCAGGCTCTTTGCCTGGGTCCCGGACTCGATGGGCTCAAGGTGGCCGTTCGATGCGGCCGACGGCGCGTGATGGTTCGAGTCTATTTCGCCAGCGTTACCTGGCGATCGAGCAGCCGTGATAGCAGGTCTGTCCGTCTCTCGCATGTCCACAGTTCGAGGTCGGCCTTTTCCTTGCTGGAGTCGACCCCGATGATCAATCGCCCCGGCGAGTAGCTTACTTCGATATTTTTGACCACACCAAAGTGCGTGCGGTCCAGCGCGTCGGCCACTCTTAAAATCGCGGCGAAACCACGAACCAGGCGCCGCCTTGCACTAGTTAGCGCACTCAGGTCGGGAGAGTCTACCTTGGGCGCCTGTTTGCGATGACCGCG
>DATJWT010000324.1:0-27408 GCA_035500975.1 Binataceae bacterium (SeqCode) | reverse complement strand
TGCTGTTCGTGATGCACGTTCAGTTCGTGCCACTCGGTAATCCTGCAAGGGTTGGTCACTACGTCGCAGTCACGCCGGAGCCCGCGAAGGCACAGCTCGAGCACATCGCGCTGCAGCGATTGGCCAACGTGCGCCACAAACTGCTGGTCAAGTCCGGAAGGCCAGCGGAGTTAATCGAAGATACGGCGGAGGAACTTGATGTCGACCTGATCGCGATGGCCACCAGCGGCAGGACCGGAGTGGAAAATCTCCTGCTCGGGAGCGTCGCGGGACACGTGGTGCGGGCCTCGAAGCGGCCGGTTTTGACCTTCACCGCGGGTTCCTCGCTCGGTGAGATGAAGAAGATTCTTTGCCCGGTCGACTTCGATCCCAACTCGCTGGCAGCGCTGGAATTCGGAGCGTTGCTCGCGCAAGAGTGCAATGCGACCATGACCCTGTTCCACGTCGTGCCGGTGATTATCGAGCCGCTAAAAATAGCGACCGAGCCGGACGAGCGGGAGTGGGAAGAGCGGCGCCGGGAAAAGCTCCAGGAACTCGCGGAAGAGACCGGACGCAGAGCCGAATGCAGAGTGGTAACACGATGGGGCGATCCCGCTAACGGCGTCCTCGAAGCCGCGCGGGAACTAAGGCCGGATCTGATCGTGATGGCAACCCATGGGCGCAAGGGACTCAGCCGGGTGGCCCTGGGAAGCGTCGCCGAGCGCGTGGTTCGAGAGTCTCCGGTCCCGGTTCTGACGGTTCGAGGCGGCGCAAAACCGGGCTGACCGCCATCATCCGGGACGACAGGAACTGGCGATGAATCATCAATATGTCACCTGGTTTTCGGATCCGAGTTCTTCGCAGATAAAGCAACTGGGTGGTAAGAACGCGTCACTGGGTGAAATGACCCGGAACCTGTCCCGGGAGGGGATCGCGGTTCCCGACGGATTCGCGGTGACCGCCGATGCGTACTGGACGTTCATCGACGGTAACCGGCTGCGAGAACCCATTTCGACGACCCTCGCCGAAATCAAGCACGGAAAAACTTCGCTCGCGGCCGGAGCCAGGCGAATTCGCAACCTGATCGATCGTGCGACCTTTCCCGCGCCGCTGGCGGATGCGATCCGCAGCTCCTATCGCACCTTGTGCAAGCGCTCGGGGCAGAACGGGCTGGACGTCGCGGTCCGCAGCAGCGCCACGGCCGAGGACCTGCCCGACGCGAGCTTCGCCGGCCAGCAGGAGACGTTTCTGAATATTCGCGGCGAGAAGCGATTGCTTGATGCGGTCCGGAGATGCGTGGCGTCGCTGTTTACCGATCGGGCGATTGTGTATCGCGAGAACCACCGCTTCGATCACATGAAGGTGGCGCTCTCGGTCGGCATTCAAAGGATGGTCCATTCAGACCGCGCCGGAGCCGGGGTGATTTTCACGATCGATACCGAGTCCGGGTTTCCCAAAACTATCCTGGTGACCGCAGCGTGGGGACTGGGTGAAGCGGTGGTGCAGGGAATGGTGGAGCCAGACGAGTACGTGACCTTCAAACCGCTGCTAAACGATCCGAAGACCGCACCGATCATAGAGAAGAAGCTCGGGACCAAGGCGAAAAAGATCGTCTATGGAGCCGGTGGCGCTCAAAAGGCGACCCGGATCGTCAGTACTCCTCACAAGGAGCGCGAGCGCTTTGTTCTAACCGACGAGGAAGTCCTGAAACTGTCCCGATGGGCGGCGGCGATCGAATCGCACTACGGCCGCCCGATGGATATCGAGTGGGCGAAAGACGGCGGCAGCGGCGAACTCTTTATCGTGCAAGCGCGTCCCGAGACCGTGCAGTCGCGCAGGGAAGCCGGTTCACTCAAGACCTACGCGCTCAAGCGCAAGGGCGGACGCCTCCTCGAAGGCCTGGCGATTGGCGAGGCGATTGCCACCGGGAAAGTTTGCCGGCTGTCGAGCCCGTCGGAGATGGCCAAGTTCGAGACCGGCTCGATCCTGGTGACGCAGATCACCGATCCGGACTGGATGCCGATCATGAAACGCGCCTCCGCGATCGTCACCGATCACGGCGGACGCACCTCGCACGCCGCGATCGTCAGCCGCGAGTTGGGACTGCCCGCAATTGTCGGCACCGGGAAAGCGACTAGTGTCCTGAAAAGCGGCCGTGAAGTAACCGTCTCCTGTGCCGAAGGGGACACGGGTTACGTGTACGACGGAATCGGCGAATACGAAGTCCGCGACCTGGCGCTGGAAAATATCAAGCCTACCCGGACGCGTGTGATGCTGAACATGGCGAACCCTGCCACCGCGATGCGCTGGTGGCGGCTGCCGGCGGACGGGGTTGGCCTTGCGCGTATGGAATTCATTGTCGGCAACCTCATCAAGGTTCACCCGATGGCGCTGGTAAAATTCGACGAGCTCAAGGACGCGGCGGCACGCAGGCAGATCCTGCGCCTGACGCGCGGATTCCCCGACCAGACTAGCTATTTCGTTGATACCCTCGCCTCCGGAATCGCGCGCATCGCGGCGACGCGCCATCCGAATCCGGTCATCGTGCGCATGAGCGACTTCAAGACCAATGAGTACGCGGCGCTGATCGGCGGGCGACAGTTCGAACCTCACGAAGAAAACCCCATGCTCGGATGGCGCGGGGCGAGCAGGTACTACAGCGAAGGGTACCGCGCAGGCTTCGCGCTCGAATGCCGGGCGATCCGCAAAGTCCGCGAAAATATGGGACTCAAGAATGTGGTGGTGATGATCCCGTTCTGCCGGACCCTCAAGGAAGCGGACAGCGTCCTCAAGGCGATGGCGGACAACGGGCTGCATCGCGGGCGGGACGGGCTCGAGGTCTACGTGATGTGCGAAATACCGTCCAACGTGATTCTCGCCGAAAAATTCGCCGAGCGCTTCGACGGTTTTTCGATTGGCAGCAACGACCTGACTCAGCTCACCCTGGGTGTGGACCGCGACTCCGAGCAACTCGCCGCACTTTTCAATGAGCAGGATGAAGCGGTTACCAGGCTGATTACGGGCGTGATCGGCTCCGCGCACAAGCTCAACCGCAAGGTTGGGTTGTGCGGACAGGCACCCAGCGACCATCCCGAGTTCGCGCGGTTCCTGGTGCACGCGGGAATCGACTCAATCTCGGTCAGCCCCGATAGCTTCCTGCGAGTGAAGAAGCAGGTCGCGGCGGCAGAGTCGGAGCACAACCTGAGGGCAGTAGGGAACTAGCCCGGCGGCCCCGGGAAAGCCGGCTGGCGGGCGGATACTATCGCGAACGCTTGCGCCGCGCCGTGGAGCGCGCAGCCTTTCGCGCCGGGCGCCGCGACTCCGCAACTTTCACCGTGAGCACGGGACATCGCGCAACGCGCACGACCCGCTCTGCGACCGAACCCAGGAACAAGTGCGAAAGACCCGTATGTCCGTGGGTCGCGATGATGATCAGGTCGGCCTTCCTGGTTTCCGCAACGTGTGCAATGACCTCGAACGGAACGCCGAAGTGAACTTCCGATCGGCAATTGCGCCAGCGTTGCCTGGTCTGCTTTTCCAGTTTGGCCAGCTCTTCACTGGCTTCCGCGCGCCGAGTCTCCAGGATCTCGGAAAGATCGGTAATCATGCGCGTATGCCGGATCGGTTCGACCACATTGATCAGCAGGAGCTCCGCGTTCCAGGCTCGAGCGAAGTCGATCGCGTAGTCGAGGGCCTTGAACGAATTGTCGGAAAAGTCGGTCGGTACCAGGATCCGGCGGAACTTCATGGGACTCTTCATTTGAGCTGCTAACTCCCGAGAGTGAACTCCGACAACAATAGAGCCGAAACCCCCGCCCGAACATAGATCGTCCGCAAGTCGTAGACCCGCACCCTTTATCTATAACCATACAAGGAGGAACTCTTTGCCCATCGGCAGTCCTGTTGCATGAAAGACACTGGTGCGAACGCGAGGGTCGTTTTGCCCGCCACCGTGGAAATTTGGGCTTGGCGGCAAAAAATGACTAGAATAATCACAATTCGCTGCTAACGACTCGCCTTACTAATGAAGGCTTTGCGCAGAATCGGTGAGCCGGCGCTCGCGCTGCTTGCGTGCGTGCTGGTGGTTGTCCTGTTTCACTTGTCACGCGGTCTCGACTATCACGCGATAGTCCAGCATCTGCGCGATACCCCATCCGCCCTGGTCTGGCTGGCCGGACTGCTGACGGCGATCAGTTACCTGGCCCTGGTTGCGCGCGACCTTTGCGCGCTCAGTTATGCGCGAGTAGCCGTCCCGACTCCGGTCGTAGTGATCGCATCGTTCTCCGCCTCCGCGCTCGGCAACGCGGTCGGGTTCGGCAAGTTGACGGGGACCGCGGTTCGGTCCCGCGTTTACGGCTTGCTGGGGGTCAGTCCCGAACAACTCGCGGACATCATGTCGTTCATCAAGGTGATGTTCGGGATCGGGCTGGTGGCGTTCCTGGGTGTGAGCGCGATGCTGGCAAACGGCGCGGCGGTTTCGAGGCTTGGGGTTTCTCCGTTCGCAGCGAACCTGACCGGATCTGCGGCCCTGGTCGCGGTGATTGGCGCAATCTCGATTGCCATCCGGCGCGGCATTACGCTTCCAATCGGTCCGCGATCTTTTTCGGCGCCGACGCGGAGACTCGCCATGACCCAGATCCTCGCGACCGGCGTGGACCTCGCCGCCGCGGGCGCATCGTTATGGATCCTGTTGCCCACCGGTCGCCTCGATTTTTTCACCTTCTCGGCGATCTTCTCGGTCGCAACGGCGGTGGCAGTGGTGAGCCGGGTCCCCGCGGGACTCGGCGTGTTCGACATCGTCGCCTTCTGTGCGTTGCGCAACTATGCCGCCCCGGATCGGGTGGTCGCAGCGCTACTTTTGTACCGCGGTGTCTATTTCGTTCTTCCGCTGCTGCTGGCGGCATCGTCGCTGGCAGTTTTCGAATTGCGGCGCACGGCAGCGGATCGCGGCTCGATCGCCTTGCGGCGCATCCAGAAGGGCGCGGGATTGCTTGCTCCGCTTTTCCTCAGCGCGATCACCTTTTCGGTCGGCGCGATGCTGATCATGTCGGGCGCGACCCCGGCGGTCGACTGGCGGCTCGCGGTGCTGCAAAGCGCCCTGCCCCTGTGGGCAGTGGAAACCTCGCATCTGCTCGCGACCCTGGCGGGAGTGCTGCTGCTGTTCGTCGCGCGCGGCCTCTACCATCGCCTCGACGGTGCATGGTGGCTGGCGCTGATCATCGCGTTGGCGAACGTGGCGTTTTCACTCGCCAAGGGCCTGGCGTTTGGCGAAACCGCCGCGGTTCTTCTACTGGTGTTCCTGCTGCTCGCGACGCGCCAGCAGTTCGCGCGCCCCGCGGCGTTCCTTCGCCAGCCGTTTACGATCGGATGGTTCTTCGCCGTGGCCGTGGTGATCGCCGCGGCAACCGGGGTGTTGCTGTTCGCCTTTCGCGATGTACCCTACCGGCGCGAGATTTGGTGGCAGTTCGAGTTCGATGCGCAGGCGTCGCGGTCGCTGCGCGCGATCCTGGGCGCATCGATCTTCGCGCTCGGCTTCTCGTTGTGGCAACTGCTGCGCGCGGCGCCCGGCCGGATCCAGTTTCCTTCGGCGCGGGATCTGCTGCGCGCGGAGCTGATTATCCGGGAGCAGCCGCGGACGGCCCCGATGCTCGCGCTGATGGGCGACAAGGGCCTGCTGTTCTCGGCCTCGGGCAAATCATTCCTGATGTATGCGAAGCGAGGCAGGAGCTGGATCGCGCTGCTGGATCCGGTCGGACCGCGCGCGGAATGGCCCGAGCTGGTCCGCCGCCTGGTGGAGCTGGCGCACAGCCACGGCGGGCGCGCGGCGTGGTACCAGGTGTTGCCGGACAGCTTGCCGGTTTATCTCGACGCGGGCTTGCGCGTGGTGAAGATCGGCGAGGAAGCGGTCATCCACCTGGAGCAGTTCGGCCTCGAAGGGCCCCATCGCTATGGATTGCGCCAGGGACTGAAGCGCGCGGAACGCGATGGGCTCAGTTTCGAGCTTCTCGACGGTGAGCGAACCGCCAGCGACCTGCAGCTACTCAACCGGATCTCCGAAGCCTGGCTTGCCGCCCGGCGCGGCAGCGAACGGAGCTTCTCGGTGGCCGGGTTCGAGCCGCGCTTCATCGCGCGACAGTTGGTTGGCCTGTGCCGGCAAGGCGACGCGCCGATCGCTTTCGTCACCTGCATGACGACCGATTGTCAATCCGAGGCGACGCTTGGTCTGATGCGACAAAGGCCGACCGCACCGCCCTACGTCATGGAGTTCATGATCACACGCCTGGCAATGGAGCTGAGGGCGCGAGACTTCCAGGCGCTCAGCCTGGGTATGGCGCCCCTTGCGGGCCTGGTGCGCACGCCGCTGTCATCGCGATGGCATCGAATCGCCGGGATGCTGTGGGAGCACGGCGAGCCCATCTACAACTTCCAGGGCTTGCGCAGCTTCAAGGGCAAGTTTCGACCGGTGTGGGAACCGCGCTACCTGGCGGCCTCCGGCGCGATTGGTCCCTTCATCAATCTCGCCGATGTGGCCGTGCTGGCGGGCGGACGTGCGCGGAGATCTTCCGCCGCATGATTGGGCGCATCCGCCAGTCGGTCCTGCTGGTGTGCGCCGGTCTCGTACTCGCATCATGCACCAGGCCATTGCCGGTCAGCGTGATCGACGGCGGCCGGGACGGGCAGGTCAAGGTAATCAAGCCGGCCCATCCCGACGCCCTGGTAATCTTCTTTAGTGATCGAAACGGCGCCGACGCCGCGAGCGATACCGCCGCGCAGGCGCTGGCAAGGAGCGGCGCTCTCGTCGTTGAAGTGAACACGCCCGCCTATTTGAAGCGGCTGGATGGCGGGAAGGAGAAGTGCAACGACCTGGTCGGCGATGTCGAAGGCCTCAGCCGTCAACTCCAACGCCAGCTCAAGTTTCGCAATTACGTGACTCCCGTTCTGGCGGGAATTGGAGAAGGGGGCACGATTGCCGAACTGGCGCTGGCGCAGGCGCCGGCGGTGACAATCGCGGGCGCAGCGGCGGTAGATCCCTCACCAAGCGTGGCTGGCAAAACGCCAATCTGCTCCGACTCCACGGTGCACCGCACAGCGAACGGGTTCAGCTATGGAGCGAGCAAATCGCTACCCGGCTACTGGACGGTGGACCTGACTCCCGGCGCTTCGGCGGCTACCCGCGATTACATCCGGGCGATGCAGAGCGCGGGCGCCCCCGTCCAGGTCCACGAGGTAAGTCTTACTCCGCCGCCGGGCGAGCAGTTGGCGAGCATGGTGGACTCGCATCGCGACAGGGCTCGAACCGAGGGCGACATCGCCGCCCTGCCCCTCATCGAATTGCCGGTCGATCATCCTTCCAGGCTAATGGCCGTGGTGCTGTCCGGCGACGGCGGCTGGCGCGACCTTGACAAGACGATCGCCGAAGATCTGCGGCAGGACGGCGTGCCGGTCGTTGGATGGGACACGCTGCGTTATTTCTGGAATGAACGCACGCCGCAGCAAACGACCGACGATCTCGTCGCGGTGATGAATACATACATGGCCAGATGGCGCGCGGATGAGGTGGCGCTGGTGGGATATTCGTTCGGCGCAGACGTGTTGCCGTTTGCTTACGATCGATTGCCGCCCGACGTGCGATCGCACGTCCGGCTGCTTGCGCTGCTTGGTTTCGCCAAGTCCGCGGATTTCGAGATCAGGGTGGGTGGATGGCTCGGATTACCCGCGAGTCCCGATGCGCAGCCGGTCCTGCCCGCGACCGCGCAAATTCCGCCATCGTTGATCCTGTGTTTCTACGGCGAACACGAAGAAGACACCGTCTGCCCGAACCTGGCCGTGCAAGGAGTGGAAGTAATCAAGACGCCGGGCGGGCATCATTTCGGCGGCGACTACGGAATGCTGGAAAAAGACATCCTGGCCGGGTTCAGGCGGCGCGCCGACACGAGCGTGGTCAGCGCCGAGCATCGTCCGCTCCCGGCGGGAAAATCCGGCGCGCAACAGCCGACGCGAACGCAATAGACAATCACCGGTTCTGCGAGTGATACTCGCGCCATCCGCGTCTCGATCCAGGAGAACTACGATGGCTGAGCAGCAGTTGGCACTCCACGACCCCGATGCGCTGGTATCGACCGAATGGCTGGCGGCGCATCTCAACGATCCCAACCTGCGAATCTTCGATTGCACGACGCATCTGCGGCCTGCGCAGGCCGGGACCAACGCGCCGTACGGAATCGTCAGCGGGCGCGAGGATTACGACCAGGAGCATATTCCCGGAGCGGGCTTTCTCGATCTCCAGGGCGAGCTTTCCGACAACAGCGTGAAGCTGCGTTTCATGTTGCCGCGCGCCGAGGATTTTGCGGCCGCGATGTCGCGACATGGCGTGGGCGACAATTCGCGAGTCATTTTGTACTGCTCCGGCGCGATGATGTGGGCGACGCGGGTGTGGTGGATGCTGCGCGAGTTCGGCTTCAGCAACGCTGCGGTGCTGGATGGCGGATGGGAAAAGTGGAAAGCGGAGGGACGACCGGTCTCATCGGAGCCGAGCCGCTATGCTCCGGCGGTCTTCACGGCGAAGCCGGCAGCCGGAATCTTCGTCGGAAAGGATCGCGTGCGCGCGGCGATGGGCGATCCGAAGACAGTCACTCTCAATGCGCTGCCGGCTGAACTTCACAGCGGAAAGGGTTCGGGACCGTACGGTCGGCCGGGCAGAATTCCCGGCAGCGTCAACGTTCCGTACGGAGCTTTGATCGATCGCCAGACCCGCGCGCTGACGTCGATGGCCGAGGCGGGTTCGAAGTTCGATGCCGCCGGCGTGGATAAATCCAAAAACGTGATCTGTTACTGCGGCGGCGGAATCGCGGCAAGCCTCGACCTCTTCGTGCTGCATCAGCTCGGGTACCGGAATCTCAGTCTTTACGACGCCTCGATGAGCGAATGGGCGCGGGACGAATCGCTTCCGATCGAGACCGACTAGCGCGGGCCGCTACAGATCGATGTCGCCCTTCAGCAGGCGCTGTACCACCGTGCGATTGAGGATCTCGTTGGTGCCGTCAGCGACATTGATGATGCGCAGGGAATGCCACGCGTGATAGAGCCCGAGCTCGTTGGTAAAACCGATCGCGCCGTGGGTCTGGATCGCGCGATCGACGGCGCGAAATCCCACCTGCACCGAGTACGCCTTGGTCATCGAGAGCTCCTTGACCGCCTGCTGCCCCTGGTCCAGCAGCGCCGCGGCGTTGAGACCCATCAGGTGAGCGGCGTGCAGTTCGGCGGCTGATTCAGCGAGCGGGAAGGTGACGCCCTGGTAATCGGCGATCGGGCGGCCGAACGCCTCGCGCACCTTGGCATATTCGAGCGAGCGCTCCAGCGCCCATCGGCCGTAACCGACCGCGCGCGCGGAATTGTAGATGCGCCCCAGCGAGACGCCATACAGCGCGGCCTCGAAGCCGCGGTCGAGCTCGCCCACGACCTGCCACGGCTCGACGAAGACCTCATCGAGGCGCAGCTCGGCTTCATCGCCGCCGATATGGCCGAAGAGCTTGACCACTCTTTGCACTTCGAAGCCGGGCGAGCTGGTCGGGACGAGAAACGCGGAGATTCCACCTTTGCGTGATGCAGCGGCCTGCGGATTGGTCACCGCGAACACGATGCAGTACTCGGCGACGGGGGCATTGGTGGTCCAGATTTTCCGCCCCGAGAGTTTCCATCCGTCGCCATGCGGCACCGCGCGAGTCGCAAGCGCGGCAGCGTCGGAGCCCGCGCCCGGCTCGGACAATCCGAAACACATCGAGGTTTCGCCCGCATTCATCGGCTCCAGGATGCGTTTGCGCGCTTCTTCGGTGACGCGTTCGAGCAGACGGCTCGGGCCGAACGCCCAGTGGCTGATCGTGTAGAGCATCAGCCAGTTTTGCGGCCCGCACAGGCGGAACAGATGCTCCCATCCGGCGTAGTACGCGAGAGGGCCGAGGCCGCCGCCGCCCAGCGCCTCGGGCACGCACATTGTGTAGAAACCGGCCCGCGACGCGGCGCGACGAACGTCACGGATTAGCGCGACTGCTTCGTCGGAAAAACGCCCGTCCTCGCGATAGAGCAGGCGCGGATCCTCGAGCAGCGCGCGATGTTTCTCGTGCCGCGGCATCACCTCGGCGCGCGCGAACGCTGTCAGTCCATCGCACGCTTCGCGTACGTCGGGCGGGAGTTCGAACGATATTGCGCTCATCTGATGCTGGCCTCTGGCGGCCAGCATATCGAGTTTGCGCCGCGAGCGGTTAGACGCGCGAAAGAGGAAGCGGCGCGGCCGCTGACTTGCGAACCGCGCCGCTCGCAATGAACTGATTACTCAACCACCAGCGTGGGCTTCAGCGTCACCGCGCGCGAGAGATTGTAGAAATTGGGCGAGGTGGCCATCACGGCTTCGTGAACCTCCGCGAATTGCTCCTTGGTCGCGCTGCCCTTGATCCGCACCTCGTAGCGCAGATGGTCGTAGCCATTCGGGATGGCAGGGTCGAGGCCGAGAAAGCCGCGCAGATCGATCTCGCCTTCGGTTTCGATCGCGAGGCTCTCGAGCGTGATGCCCCTGACGGCGCATTGCGCGACGTAGCCCACCGTCATGCATGCATTGAGCGCAGCCATCAGGTACTCCTGCGGATTCGCGAAGCGATTGGTGCCGCCGAGTTCCACCGGCTCATCGATGTCGATCGCGAAGCGGCGCTGCACCTGCTGCCCGCCGATTCCAAATCCTGCCACCTCGGTGCGGCTTCGCGTTTGCCCCTGCCACGTGGTGGTGACGCGCCATGCGGTCTTGCCATTGGCGGGATCGCTCTTGACGGTGTCGATCAGGGCGAACAGGTCATCGACATTTATGCCGTTTACGATGTTGGGCGCGATCCTCTTTGCTTGAACGTTCATGGTGAGTTCTCCTTTTTTCTGACTACGTTTTTGCGGCTAGTGCAGGATGGCGAGTGCTTCCGCGATGCGCCGGCGCTGGTCGGGAGTTGTCAGTCCGGAAAGCACTTTGACGAAGCGCGAATGCTGCGCGCCGGAGTGGATGTATTGCCATCGATAGGCCGCAAGAAAGCCGGCTTCGATGCGCCGTGCCTCGTCAATCTCGACCGAGCGTCCGCAATTGGCCACGAAGTACGCCGCGTCGACGGTCGCTTGCGCCTGCAGGATGCCGTCGACGGCGCGGACCAGCTCGATGAAGTCAGCGACGCCACGCTCGCGATCGCCGACGGAAAGCGTACCGTCATGGCGCACCAACTCGAGTTCATCGAGAGTGGCGTGTTGCGCTTCTTCCTTCCAGTGATGAAGAAAGACGTCCTTGAACAGCTCGGACAGATCGGAGTCGGGATCGATGCTCTCGCGGTAGTGAAGCTGGGTGAACAGTTCGATATCCAGCGTAAGCGCCAGGATCGCCCAGGTGCTCTTTCCCAGCACCACGCGCGCGACTTCATCGGGATCGACATCAAAGCGGTAGCCGCGCGGCATGACGTCGGCCAGCATCGCATCGATGCGCCGGAACAGCGCCTGATGCTTCAGCTCCTCGTCGCTGAACCGGATCAAAGCTTCGAGCGCGACCTGGTTGCCAAGCGCGTGATCGCGGCTCAGTTCGAGCACCTTGGCATTGATGAATCGTTCCACCAGCCCAAAGACGTTCGCGTAGGTGCGGCCCTGGACCTGGCTCACGAATCGCTTCTCTTCACGCGAGAGAGTCGCAAAGCCATTCGCCAGCGAAAGCCCATCGGGCAAAAATTTCTCCGCCGTGGAAAACTTGCGCCCGCGAATCACGTCCTCTTCGATGTCCCAGCAGATACGTTTCGAGGACTGGATGCAGCGCGCGTACTGATTTTCGTTGTTGATGCTCGTCGTCGCAGTCATATTTTTTCTCCTTTCTCGATGGTCGTCGGACGACATCGAGATAACTCATCAACTCGTGCGACGATCAGTATGGGGGGGCATTACGCGAGCCTATGACCGTGCCGCCGGAAGAAATGACTCAGACGCCGATTCCTGATACGAAGGCCGATGGTGGATGCTCTGTCAGACGTGCTGAGAGTGACGCGCCTCACCGGCGGGGTATTTCTCCACGCCGATTTCTACGCGCCGTGGTGCATCGAGGCCCGCATGGGACCGGAACATTGCCAACCCGTGCTCGGGCCCGCGTCGCACCTGATCCTCTATCACTACATCGTCGAGGGCGACCTGCAGCTTCGTGTCGCGGGCGAATACGGTGAACCGCTTCGGCTTCGGGCCGGGGAAGTGGTCGTGCTGCCGCGCAACGACCTGCATGTGATGGGCAGCGATCTCACCCTGACGCCGGTGAGCGACACCGACCTGGTGCAGCCGCGCCAGGACGGGGGACTGTTTTCGATCCGTCATGGCGGGGAAGGCGCTCACACGCGCATGATTTGCGGATTCCTCGGATGCGACGATGCTGAAACCAACCCGGTCATCTCGACCTTGCCGCCGGTGCTGAGACTCGACCTCGCGGGAGACGCAGCGGCTGACTGGATTCAATCGACCTTTCGCTTCGCTGCCGAAGAAGTCGCGGCAGGCAGGCCGGGATCGGAGACCATACTCGCCAAGCTGTCGGAACTTCTGTTCGTCGAGGCGGTGCGGCGCTACGCCGAGACGCTGCCCGAGGGACAGACAGGATGGCTCGCGGGGCTGCGCGACCCTCACGTCGCACGCGCGCTCGCCCTGATTCATCGCGATATCACGAGGCAATGGACGGTGGATGAACTCGGGCGCGAAGTTGGTCTGTCGCGCTCCGCCCTGGCCGATCGCTTCACACGCCTGCTCGGCACGCCGCCGATGCAGTACCTCACGAGCTGGCGGATGCAGATTGCGACACAAACGCTGCGCAGCAGCAGCGCGTCGCTGGCCGAAGTGGCGGACATGGTCGGTTACGATTCCGAGGCGGCATTCTCGCGCGCATTCAAGAAGGCGGTCGGTACGGCGCCGGGCACCTGGCGCCGCTCGCAGCGCTAGGCTGAAGTCTCTCTGTTACGATTTCGTCTCCACCGTCCTCCTCTGTGGCCCAGAGTGAAACATCTTCACACTCTGACGCGCCGCGCTGGGCTAATACGTGCACCAACAGTTTGTAGGGTTATTTGACTTAAGGTTTGGCACCGGGCTAGTGTCGGCGCAAATTCAACAGTACCCCACGCTTCACACGAATTCTCCAACTGGAAGGAGGACGGTCATGGCGGACAGAAGTCAGCTCCAGAAGCAAATGAAGAGCCACCTCGACTCGCTCGGGAAGGAAGCTTTAGGCGATCTGTCCGACGCGCAGGTCGGCAGCCTGCAGCTGCGGCTCGAGGTACTCGAGCAGTGGGCCCGCCTGCACGACTCCGCCACCGGCGACATGTACCACGACCACGACACGAACCAGCATCACGATCACGAGATCGTGCAGGACCTGTTCGGCGAGGTCGAGGCAGCGCGCGCCATCGCCGCGAATATCCAGGGCAAGTAAGCACGGCGGTTCCTTCGGGATCGGACTCTCGGTCAGCGGCGGATAACGCCGCGGGCGGGGTTGAAGGGTGAATCATGGCCGCAGCACTCTCTCGTGACGCGTGCGCGCAAATCGAGCGCGCCACCGCTCGCCAGAAGCCCTTCGGCGACAACGCCTACATCGTCACCCAGATGCAGCGATGCCTGCGCGAACGCCTGGGCCGGGTCGCGTCCGATCTCCCTGGCGCGGGCCGGCTGGTCGATGCGGCGCGGCAACGCCCCGATCGCGACCTGGACCGGCTCTTCGCGGACACCACGCTGCGATGCGCGATCGTTCACGCGCACGAGCAGATCGCCTCGGGATCGCGCGATGGGATTTCGCTGCGCGACTGCGAACGAATCTTCATCGAGGCCGCTCGCTATATTGACGACGGCGGCACCGACACCCCGTTGCAGGATGGAACGCTCGTGCCACTCGGAACCGAGCCATACCTGGGCTGGATCTGGAACGACGAGCATCCCAACGACACGTACGGGCGGGTCTTCCGCGAGCTGATAAGCGATCGCTACGGGGTCGTGCCATGCACGCCCACCGCCGGCGACATCGAAAGGCTCGCAGCAGGCGCGCGCTTGCTGAACGAGCTCCTTCCCGAGCTGGGGCCGAGCGCGCTATCGCACTCCCGCGTGGTCGCCTGCGTTCCCTCGGCGGGGGCGTTCACGGGAGTCGGCTCCAGCTCGCAATTCCACCTGGGCGGCGTGGTCTTCCTGAGTCGCACGCTCGGGACGCCATGGTGGATCGCGGAGCATCTGCTGCACGAATCGCTACATCAGAAGCTCTACGATTTTCGTCACGGGCATCTGCTGATGCAGCTCGACTACGGGCGCGGCGGTGAGCGGCCCGTGAAGACGCCCTGGAATGCGTCGCGCCTGGCGGGTGCGAACCTGTGGAACGAAATGCGCGTGTTCGCCGCGCTCCACGTGTACGTGCACCTGGCGCTGCTGGGCATCGTGGCTGAACAGCGCGCGGCGGAGTTGGAATCCGAGTACGGGCCGTTTCGCGGGATGCTGGAAAGCCATCGCGCGCTGGCCCGCGCCAACTACCTCGCGCAGGAGTTGAAGGAGCGATGCTGGGGCAAGCTGGGTCCGGCCGGACGAGCGCTGGCGGAGTGGCTGGATGCCATCCTCGATCAGCTCAACACCACGCCGCCGGTCCCGGGCGCGTACGTGCATCATTGCCTCGATCTCTATCGACGCGAGGCCAACCAACTCCAGCGAGCGCGCGCGGAACGCGATCAGTCGCGGATCGATGACGATTTGGCCGCGCTGGCCAGGGAAGACCTGGACACCACGAGAAAAGTTCTACGCGATATCGACGCCACCGATGAATTGAATCTGATCGACCAGACGCTCGGCGCCGCCTCCGGGGAGAAGCTCGGCGCAGGCTATGCGGAAGTGCGGCGCGTCATCGCAAACATCCTGCTCAATGCGACGATCGACGGCTTCAGGATAGGTGAGTCCGGCAAGGAGGATCAGCTTGTCCGCGAGATGGTCGAGCGATCGAGCGATGCACTCTATGCGCTGATGATGCGGATCCCGCGCGCGGTCGCCGATGCGAAGCGGCGGGCGGTCGATGCGAAGTTCACGATGGCGTGCGAGGACGAGGTCGGCCGCTTCGTGGCGGCGCAGGTCGCCCATCTGGCGCCTCGCTCCCGGGTCCTGGAAATCGGCACCGGTGTGGGCGTGGGTATCGCGTGGATGACGGTGGGCCTGGGTGCGCGTAGCGATGTCGAAGTCGTGTCTATCGAGAACGATGCGAGACTGAGTACAGCCGCGCGATCTTGCCGTTGGCCCTCTTATGTCGATCTACGCACCGCCGATGCCGCCGAAGCTATCGAGACGCTCGGCACTTTCGATCTGATCTTCGCCGATGCCTCACCGTTCAAGTTCCAGCACCTGGCGGAAATGGTCGGCGCGCTGCGCCCGGGCGGGATGATAATTTTCGACGACATGAAAGATGCTCGCAATGCAGACGCCTCGGGCATCACGCCGCAGGAAACATTGCGGCGCCAGGTGACCGACCATCCTGAGCTGGTCGCGGTCGAGCTGGACTGCTCGAGCGGCCTGCTAATCGCATCGAAGCGACGCTAAAGCCTCGCGCGATAGCGTAATCGGGCGCGGGCAGGCGTTTTACGATTGGTCGCTTGCGATTCTTCGGAACTGTTCCGCGCTATACGGCAGCATCGGCAGCTTTCTGTAAAATTTTCAGTTCCTTTGTAAAAGTGCGCAGCCCTCAAGACGAGAGGCGCTGTACCTGCCTGATTTTTTCGGCTCTTTGGCTCACGGCATACGGCTTGCTCTATCTCACGGTCGCGGGACCGATTCGCATCAATAGAAAAGCGAATCGAGGTGGAAATTATGCAGACAAGTAACAACGTTGGAGAAGCAACCAGGGACCAGCTCGCGCTGCTGCGTGGTTTTCTTCCGGAGCAGGACGAAGAGAAGGCGCGATGGTGGGATGCGCTGTGGGTCGCAGCATGGATCCTTGGCGGAGTGGCTTTGATTTTCAGCGCCAATGGATGCCTGGCCACGCGCGGTTGGGTGCAGGATCAGCTGAACCCGATCTCGCAGCAGCTCGGGCAGCAGCAGGACAAGCTCAACACTACCGATGCGAAAGCCGACCAGGCGCTCGCCGGATTGCAGAACCTGCATCTGGAGAAAGAGCTGGTGCTCGACTCAACCAACGGGCCGACTTTCACTTTCGGCTCGGCGGATTTGAGTCCGAATGCCAAGCGCGAGATCGATGGATTCCTCGGAGACCTGCAAGGGTCCTCTAACGCCGCACCCGCCGCCGGGCGCGTCTTCCTGATCGCCGGGCATACCGACAGCGTCGGTGCGGAAGGGTACAACTACGAGCTCGGCCAGAAGCGAGCGGAAAGAGTCGCGGGATACCTGGTCGGCAAGGACGGCATCGACCCGACCCAGGTTCGCGTTGTCTCCTATGGAGCGAGCAAGCCGGTCGCCGACAACAGCACCTCGACGGGACGTCGCAGCAACCGCCGCGTAGAGATCCTGGTTTACCGGGAAAAGATCTCGACCGGTGGGTAAGCAACTACTCGGGACGAATCCACATACCAAGGCATCGCCGCGCTCCCCGTCCGGCGCGGCATGCCATCGACTCAGGGACGGCCTTGCTACCGGCGGACCCACTCCTCGTTGGTCGTGACTTGACTGGTTCCGGTGTTGATCGCCCTGACAATTTTCCGTTGTCTCCCAACGCGATCGATTCCGTGAACCCGACCGTCGGACGGCTTCCCTGGTTAGAGGTCGGCGCGTTCGTGATGCTGTCGCACCCGGTTCCGTCCAAGGAGAGCGTGTAGGTTCCTGTCACCTTGTTTTGACAGACCAGGCCCTCGACGTTGGTCATCTCAACCCCAGTCAGATTGCCGTGACAGTCCGAAGTAAAGAGGACGAACGCGTCTTCGATAAAGCCCGCATTATTTAACCCAAGACGATCCAATAGGAGATAGATAAACTCTCCGTATCATGTATTATTTTCCATCAAAGTAAGGCCCCCGTCGGTTTGGCTAAATCGCCACCTGGGAGCACTGAGTTGCGGCGATATGCCACGCGGTGCGCCCGCCGGGCGGTGTCGCTTCGGGAGACGGCCAAGGGGGCCGAGTCGAAGTTGAGGAAAATGAGCGACCCCAAGGTCCGTCAGATCAAGTTCCCGATCCCGAGGAGTCTTTCGATGAAAAGTGTTGGGCCCGAGAAGCACGCGCCATTTTGTGAGCAACGACGCTTTGCCTATGGAATCTTTGCGTTTCTTCTCTTTCTGCTCGCCGGTTGCGGCAGTTCGAGCAGTTCCGCCCCGAAACCTACGCCCACTCCAACGGTAACGAGCACGCCCGGCGGCACCGCGACCCCGACGGCGACGGCTACGGGAAGTCAAACACCGGCGATTTGCACGGCCACGCCCACTCCGAGTCCCGCCCCCACCGCGACTACCAGCGCGATCAACATCTCGCCCAATGTCGCCCTGAACAATCCGAGCAGCGCCGCCTCGTCGACCACGCCGCAAACCTTTTCCCTGACCTTTACGGCGTATGACTCCAATGGCAACCAGATCACCCCGACCAACTCCAATTTCATGACGGTCAACATCTATGGCGATTTCCCCAGTCCCAACAACGTGATCTCGCCGGATTCCTTCCCGATAACCTCGGCCAATACGACGGTGACCCTTTCGTACAACGGAAATTATTTCCCGAATAACCTGGAAGTCGAAGCTTACATAAAAGACCCCTCGGTTTCGGGCGGCTATGCGCTGGGCAGCGCGGTCATCATGCACGCCAACCAGGTGCCCTGCGCCAGCAGCACCGTAACCTACCCAATCGATCTCTTGACCACCTCGCCATCGGCCAGTGGACTGACTGTCAAGGCCGCTGTCGGCTACAGCAGCGCGCCGTCGCTTTCGAACTTCACTATCGACACAGGATCACTTGGAACGGTAGTTCCCAAGAGCCTGCTGGGGCCGAACGCGATTGGGCCTGGGGCATCGGCCCTGGTGCACTACACGAGCAATGGGCAAAACACTTTCACCGGTCACATGTACCTGGCGCCGGTCAGCATCCAGGCTCAAGGGGTTGTGGTTCAGACCAATCCCATCCAAGTTTTGGTATTGGATCCAAATCAAAGTCCGCTTAACTACCTGGGCGTCGGTTTCGACCGCAACGATCCCGTCCAGGGTGACCTGTTCCACACGCCAGCGATGAACGCGTTCCTCAACGTGACCAACGCCAACAACGGCACCGACGTCGCCGAGGGCTACATCCTGACCAGCACCAAGACGGCAGGGGCGAATCTGGGAATCTCTTCGGAAGCGATTGGAAATTTCACTACCGTCAACCTGGCGCAGAGCAATATCCAATTCGGCGATTGGCTGACTCCGCCGGGATGTTTCAGCTTTCCGCAGTTGCCGGGCGTGGCGCCGATTTGCGGCACGGTGCTGCTCGACGTGGGAATCGGCGACATGTACCTGGGAGCGCCATCCGACCAATGGCCTCCGGCCGCCGTCGACGCGACCCTCTGTCCTCCATCGGTCCCGGCAAACACCCAGGTGGAAATTTCCGTCGGCAACAACCTGGGCTCGCCGGCCATGAACTATTCGTTTAGTTACACGCCGCCAAACACCGCTCCGCCGGGCCCCACCGCTATCCATTGGAGCGAGAACGACATGATCGGTGTTAACACCGGGCGCAATCCTCTTACGGCCTTCAACTATATGTACGACTCGCAGTGCGGGATGACGGGCTATGCGCCGGTGCAGTCACCGGGTCTGTCGCAGTTCGGACTGAAATGATGCGGACCGCGATTGCCTATCGATTGGTTTCCGAATGGACCCGATCCGGGCGCCTCAATTCCACGTTGCGGGATGGCTGCCGAGTTTGGCCGGCGGCAGATCCCATCGCGGGAGAGTCGCTGACATGCGGGCGATCGGCCCCAGTCGTCTCAGTGGACCCCACGCGGTTTGCATCTCGATCATCCAGGGCGCTATCTCCGCGGGATCTACCGGATGCGGAACAGAGTCAGGAGCGACGCGCGGTAGAGACATGATCCACATCGCCGTGCGCGATAGAGATACGCGGACGTGCCAGCTTCCGCCCTCGGTTGCGCGCCGCGCGAGCGCGAGCATCGCGCCCGCCGCACCGAGATATCCGGTCGTATAATCGTTCAGCGCCGCGCCAACCAGGGCAGGATGTTCTGAGCCTGAATGCTCGAGCGCCATGCCGCTCGTGGTCTGCGCGAGCTGCTCCCATCCGGGACGTCCCGCCCAGGGACCCTGGTGGCCGTAACAGTTGATCGACACGACCACGATCCCGGGGCGCACCTCTGCGAGAGCCTCCGGGCTGAAACCGCGGCGCGCGAAAGCTCCGGAACGATAACCCTGCGAGAACACGTCTGCTTCGCGGGCCAACATGCGGAGTCTCTCCGCATCTTCATTGCGATCCAAATCGAGATAGCACGAGCGCTTGCCCGGGTTGGTATCGATCACGAACGGCTCGATGAACGGCAAGCGCGGTCCGCGCACGTGCAGCACATCGGCGCCATGCTCGGCCATCGTGCGCGCGCAGGTTGGACCCGCGAGCACGCGAGTCAAATCCAGCACGCGCACGCCGCCAAGCGGCCGCGCGTCGGACTCGCTCGCGCGCGGTCCGCGGAGTGGTTCGGGAGGAGCGTCACCGATTTTGAGAATCTCGATCGGCGGAACTTTGGCGAGCGCGATTCCCTGCGGATGCTCCCGCCATTCGTCGGCGCTCCTGAGCCTCACACCGCAGCATCCGCGCTCGGCCAGCGCATCTTCGAGCGCCTGCGCATCCCAGGTGGCGACGGTCCGCGCCATCGCGCCCGCATCATCAGTGCATCCGAGCAGCGCGAGCGTGCCCGCGCGGGAGCGAAAACCACCATGCAGATGAATCCAACCGCCATCACGTCCGCGATAGAGCGCAGTCGTCGCGAGCGCGCCGCGTTCGAACGCTACGCCGCCCACGCGCTGGTAGGCGAATGACAGCAAGGACGCCGCGGCTGCACGCACATCGATCGCGATCTGCTGCGGCACGCCGCCGCGAAGGCACCACAAGTCTGCCGCTGCCGAAGCCGCGGCGCCGAGCGCGGTGGCGGCAGCTTCGCCGGCGCGAAAGCAGGTCGGGTAAACAGGATCGTGCCCCGCGAAGCTGAGTTGATGACGCGGCGCGCGGTTATCGCGGCCTGCCGCGCCAAGAAGCGCGTCCATCCGTTGCGCGACCTGTGACTGCCGATCGTTCATCGCTTGTCTCCCCGCGCGAGGCGACCCATCGATTCTTACTGCGGGAATAGCCCGCTGATACTTTCACGTTCGTGGATGCGCCGAATTGCTTCGCCGAACAACGGCGCTACCGACACTATCTCGACCTTCGCTGACAGGCTCACCGGCTGCGTCTCGATGGAATCGGTTACGAGCAAGCCACGGATCGGACTGCGTTCGAGACGCTCCATCGAGCCTTGCCCGAAAACGCCATGCGACACCGCCGCGTAAACCGCAGTCGCACCACGCTCGATGAGCTTCGCCGCGGCATCGGTCAGCGTGCCGGTCGAGATGGTGAAATCGTCGACGATGAGAGCGGTCTTGCCGCGGACTTCGCCGATGATTTCGAGGATCTCCGCGTTCTCGTCGTGGGCCTTGCGCTGCTTGTCCGCGATTGCAATCGAGGTGCCGAGGAACGAGGCGAACTTGCGTGCGTGCTTCGCGAAGCCGGTGTCGGGCGCCACCACGATCAAGTTCGACAAGTTCTTCTTGATGATCTGTTCGCACAGCACCGGCAACGCGTACAGGTCATCCACGGGGATTCGGAAAAATCCCTGGATTTGAGGAGCATGGAGGTCCAGCGTCACGACTCGATCCGCGCCCGCCGCCTCGATCGCGTCGGCGCACACCCGCGCCCGGATTGAGACGCGCGGCTCGTCCTTTTTGTCGCCCTTCGCGTAGCTGAAATACGGCATCACCACGGTGACCGATTGCGCGCTCGCACGCTTGAACGCATCGATCCAGAACAGCAGCTCCATGAAGTTGTCGTTGGTCGGAAAGACCGTAGATTGTACGAGGTACACCTGCCGGCCGCGCACGTTCTCCCCGACCCGGACAAACAGGTTTCCATCCGAGAAGCGCAGCACCTCTCCCGTGCCCGGCTCCATCTTCAGATAGTCACAGATCTTGCGCGTCAGCCTGGGGCTCCCGCTCCCGCCGAAAATGATCATGTCGCTCGCCATGGTTACCGCCTTCGTCAAAACGATACTGTCGGGAAGCTGAACTATAGCCGAGAGCGGCGGCGGCATCGCGGCCTGAATTGCCGCCGCTTACTTCATCGCGTCGTTCAGCCAGTCCTGGAACGCACGCCTGCGCGCCTTGTCGAAAGACTCGCTGGCGGCCGTCTTGATCATATCCGCAACGGTGACCGATGCGAGCGCCATGCGCCATTGCATCTCAGCATCGAGGAAGGCCGTCGCGATGGGACAAAGCTGCCGGCACGCGGCAGGTCCGGCCGCGCACGGCCCCTGCCGCCGGATTTCCGTACATCGAAATGCCGGCTCCGACCCTTCGATGGCAATGGTAATGTCCAGCAGCGTGATACTCCGGGGCGGCTTGGCCAGCCGGTATCCGCCGCTCACGCCGCGGCTGGCGGTGACGATTCCCGCTCGTGACAGCGCCTGCAGGTGCTTGGCCAGGTAGTCGGGCGGCAGATCGTGAAACTCGGCGAGCCGGCTCGCGGGCAGACTGTATCCGTCCGGCACCACGCCGAGCACGGCGCATAGATGGACGGCCCATTCGACACCTTCCGCGATTCGCATTGCGGATAGATATCATCCATATTAATTTGGATACAAAATATCCGAATTATGGAGGGCCATCTCATGGAAGATTTCGATGTCGTTGTGGCCGGTGGCGGTCTTGCGGGGCTCTGTGCCGCCTCGTTCGCATCGAAAGCTGGCGCCCGGGTCGCGCTCTACGAGGCATCGCCCGACCTCGGAGGACGGGCAAGGACGCGCGTCAAGGACGGCTACTATTTCAACTATGGTCCCCACGCCTTGTATCGCGGCGGGACCCTGGACACGGCGCTGCGCGACCAGGGAGTGGTTCCCAAGGCCAGGGTGCCCAACCTGGCGGCCGGGTATTTCGTTCGCGATCGGACTCTGCATATCGCTCCATTCAGCGCGTCCGGATTGGAACAGACGACGTTGTATCCGGCGCCGGTGAAGCCGGAGGTCGGCGCCGCGCTTGCGCGGCTCGGCAAATCCGCGCCCGAGGTGGGCCGAGGCGTGAGCGTCCGCAGAGCGGTGGAAGAGTTCTCGCAGTCGCCACATGTCCGGGAGTTGATCTCCGCGATGCTGCGTCTCACGAGTTACGTTCACGATCTGGATTCGGCAGACGGCGCGACGCTCTTCACGCAGCTTCATCGCGCGTTGTCGAGCAATGTCGTTTATGTCGACGACGGGTGGGAGCAATTGGTCGCCGCGTTGGCATCGCGCGCTGACGCGAGTGGATGCCGGATCGACGTCGGTCGGCGAGTGACGGCGATTAGACCGGGGCCGACGTGGCGCGTCGAAACCGGCGACAGGAACCCAGTGTCCGCGTCCGCCGTGGTGGTTGCGCTTGCGCCGCAAGATGCCCTGGAACTGCTCCCTCACGCGGAAGCGCTGCGCGTCGCTGCCGATCGATCTATTCCTGTGTATGCCGCGTGCCTGGATCTCGGGCTGTCGCGATTGCCCGAACCGCGGCATCAATTTGCTCTCGGCATCGATGAACCGCTGTACCTCTCGGTTCACAGTTCCGCGGCCCACCTGGCGCCGGAGGGCGGCGCGCTGGTGCACATCCTGCGATACCTGGAACCGAACCAGCAGCTCGACAAAGAGTCGCTGCTGACGGAACTCGAGGGCTTCGCCGACCTTATCCAACCCGGATGGCGCTCGCATGTTCGCGCCCGTCAATTCTTCTGGAAGATGCCGATCATGTGCGCGGAGCCGCTGGCCCGATTTGGAGGCGTCACCGGCCGGCCGAGCGTCGAAATGCCGGGCTTCTCGGGCCTGTACCTGGCGGGAGATTGGGTTGGTTCGCACTCACTACTCGCGGATGCCGCGGCGGCAAGTGGCCGCCTGGCGGGCGAGCTTTCCGCGGAATTCGCGCGGAAGAAACGATCTGCGTGAGAGGCGTGTCGGGTCAGGAGCGTGCCTGACACGACGGGAGCCACCCGTCGGATTTGAGCCGGGCGCGTCGCCGATGATGCGGGACACCGCCGGCCGACCGGCTTGCGGCCTACGCTGTATACCCGAGAACTACTTGCCGGTTCCCTGCAGTCCTATATTGACCTTTCCCCAACGAGAGTTGTCGAAGATATTCAGAAAGGTCTTCGCAGGTCCCGCCTGGCTCGGACTGAAAGTCACCGTCACGCTGCACGCCTGCTTGGGCGACAGGACTGCCGGACAATTGTTGCTCTCCGAGAACGGACCAGTGCCCTCTATTGCAATGCCGCCGATAAAAATGCTGGCCCCTCCCTTCTGGGCCTTGTTGGTCAGCTGGATGTTGCGCTGGCGGTTTGCGCCGACAGGTACCTTGCCAAAAGTGAGCGGCGCGGGTCGTGCGTTCAGCACTGCGCGCGGAGTCGGGGCGGCCGTCGGACTCGGCGTGAAAGTTTTGAATTCGGCGAGCAATTGCGTGATGTTGGGACTGCCCCAGCCGGTGCCCAAATCGTAGCCCGTACCTACCTGGTAAGTAGTGGGGCTGGGACATGTGCCCGTCTGATCTATGGTGCAGTTGGTGCCACCGAGGGTTACGTCAACCAGCGCGGGATTAGTGGAACTTTGGGTGGCGGCGATCTGGTACAGGTATGGGTTGATGTTGCCCAGCAGGCGGTTGTTCTGCTGCTGCGCAATCAAGCGCGAGATGGCCGCCCAGATTGGCGACGAGGCGCTGGTGCCTCCGACGCCTACCGAGCAAGTTGAAGGACCTCCGCAGGTAAAACCGAAATTCTTCAGAATTGCTTCTGTAGTCGCTATCCAGTATCCGGGGGCGGTTCCGCTGGCGGCAATCGAAACATCCGGTACCCCGCGCATCGTAAGCGGTGAGGTCAGGCCGTAGGGAGTTATCGTGCTTTGCCATGAAGGAGCCTCGAAGACCTGGCTTATTCCTCCGCCGCTTGCTCCTTTTGTCGGAGTAGCTACTGGCGTCGGCGCCACCGGGGTGGGGAAATGCCAGACTTCCTCGACACCCGGCCCTAACTGCGATGTATCGGCGTAGTTGTTGTTCGGATCGTACGTCGGGTTGAATTGCGTGCCGCCGACGACCGTGACGTCAGAGCTGGCAAAACTCTCCTCGATGCTGGGCTGCATCCCCGTCGCGACCCCGCCGGGTGTTGGTCCGGGCTGTCCGCAGAGGTAGTTGGCTCCGAAGTCCCCGGATGAATGGAACAGCGTCTGCCCCTGCATCACTGCCTGCGCTTCCACCTGTGCGTAGGTCTGAATTTGCGGGATGCTCGGGCACGGTGCGTTAGTGCCGTTTACCTGTCCCCCTCGATCGTCGATGCTCGAGCTGATCACGCCGCAAAAGTTCGGATCAGTCACCGCGGCGATCAGAGTATCGAGCGCCGGCGTCGATGAATTCGGGACGGTCGAGATGTACATCTTGATTGGTGTGTTGGGAGCGATCGCATGCGCCCAATCGGCATCCAGGTTCGGTTCATTGTCGACGGGCTGGTACGTGGGCGGCACGTTTGGATCGGTAAAAACGAATTGCATCTGCGCGGCCGGAAGGCAGAATTCATTGGTGAAAACATTGACGATCGCAGGGGTGCTCGTACCAACCGGCACGGGAGTGTAAGTCCCCCCGGGAGAACAGGTTGAGGGAAATTCAGCTGCCGGTGGGTTTGTAACCGCCGGCGGGGGGTTATATTCCAACAGCGCAATACAGTCGGGAGCTGTCGTCCCCCCATTGGCACCCGATACCGTGGGATCGCTTTCGAAGTAAAAGTTCCAGAAATCCTGCGGTGAAAAATAAGGACCCAACTTGCCGCCCGGGAATTTAAATTGCGGGGTCGCCGCGTCGCCTTGCACTACGGCCGCGCTGTGGGAATTCAGATTGTCCAGGCCAAAAAACGCCTCCACCGATCCCGCAAGACTCCTCGGAATCCTCGGATTGTTCAGGTTCGCATACGAAGACCCGTTGCTCACGAACTCGACACCGAGCGCCTGGTGCAACCGGGCTACCGATCCGCTGAACCTTACCTGCTGCCGTTCCAGGTCCGCCGACTCAATACTGAAACCTCTTTGAGTCAGCCATTTGGTTACCGTTTCCATCTGGGCCGCAGTTGGGCCGAATCGCTGCGCGAATTCCGTGCTGCTGAGCCACTTGTGATAAGAAGGCGAGCCCGGTTGCTGAAGCTGCGTTTTCAGCTTTTCCATCTCACCCTGGTTACGCAGGCTCAGCATCGCCGTCAGATGAAGCTGCATATCGGGCGGGGCCGGCTGCCATTTCCAATAGGGCTGATTCTGGGTGATGGTTCGCGGACCGGGCACGTGTGTACCGGCACCGAACACCAGCGGGGCCAAAAAAACGAGCAGGAATACCGGCATTAGAATTATTTTTATTGAAAGTGCCTTGGCCATCTGGTGTTCCCTCGCACAGGTCCGAAGACAAGCAAAGAGATAGGTCTACAAAGCTAAACAAGAATAGTCACAGTCGAAGGTTCGCACAATAGCGATGTCTCGACCCAACTAGGCATAAAATTGGACGTGACTTCGCCAATTTTGTTCAAGATTGCCTCG
The DNA here is from genome assembly GCA_035500975.1 of Binataceae bacterium (SeqCode). GTDB lineage: Bacteria > Desulfobacterota > Binatia > Binatales > Binataceae > JAFAHS01. The sequence continues at coordinate 1,635 of DATJWT010000324.1, read as the reverse complement.
CGCTCGGGGACTATCTCCATAAGAGCCGATTTGCGAATGCGCGCGATCTTACCGTTGTCCAATTGAAAGGCGGGAGAGTTTGGGCGGTCTGACGTGCTAATGAAAAAATCCAGCGAATGAATTTCACGCGGCTTACAATCCGCAAGCTGACGCCGTCGATCGGTGCGGAAATCGGTGACGTCAATCTGTCGAGCGCCATCAGCGAGTCGCTACTCGCAGATATTCGGCAAGCATTGCTCGACAATCTGGTCATCTTCTTTCGCAACCAGAGATTGACACCTGAGCAGCACAAGGCGCTTGGGCGGAGCTTTGGCAAACTCCACCTCCATCCGGCGCCGCTCGGCACCCTCGAGGGCCATCCCGAAATCGTACTGATCAAGTCTGACAAGGACTCAAAGCGGATAGCCGGCGATTCCTGGCACTCAGATGTTTCTTGCGATGCGGAGCCTCCGATGGGTTCGATGCTCTATATGACCGAAGTTCCGGTAGCGGGAGGCGACACCCTGTTTGCCGACATGTATGCGGCATTCGATGCGCTATCGGACTCGATGCAACGCTTCCTTGCGGGTCTGACTGCGATTCACGACGGCGCACGCAACTACGCCGGCCGCCAGCCCGACGCCGCTCGCGGGGCAGAGTTTCCGTTCGCGGAACATCCGGTGGTCCGGACTCATCCCGATACCGGCCGCAAGGCCCTGTTCGTCAACCGCATGTTTACGACTCGCATCGCGCAGCTCAAACCGCGCGAAGGCGACGCGCTTCTCGAGATGCTCTTCCGGCATATTGAGAATCCTGACTTCCAATGCCGTTTCCGATGGACGCCCAACACGCTGGCTTTCTGGGACAATCGATGCACCCAGCATCTGGCGCTGTGGGACTACTATCCACAGCACCGCTACGGTCATCGCGTAACCATCGCCGGCGACCGCCCCTTCTATCGCCCGTGAAATGTCTGCGGGGACAGAGACCCGAATCAACGAGAGGAGCCGGCGCGGAAGGTAAGCGAACTCTGCAGGCATCTGCTGGATTCGAACCGACGGCCAGCTGATTGTGAATAGGCGCCCAGTCGGTAACGTCAATCGCTCTGCAGATTTTGATGTAGCACTGCGCAGAATGGTCAAAGAGTGGTCCGCGCAACAGGCCTCCGCACTCAAAAACAGACTCTGACTTGCGTTTGCATACATTTGGGAGCCTATGCGAATCTTCTGAAGCGAATTTTTGGCATAAAGATTCCGTCTACAGCCCATTGCAGCCTCCTTCTTTAGAGCTTCCGGCATGCGCGTGAAAAACAAGAGTGAGATTGATCGAATTATCCGGCGTGAGGACTCGCGCCTCCCGCCATCCACAGAAAAGTCGCTGCGCCTCACCCGCCGGAAGTTGCTGAAGAGTGTCGCGGCGCTCGCGGCGGCCTGGACGATCAGTCCATGGAAGATCGGCGTGCCGTCCGCGTTAGCACAGGGGACGGGCCCCGCAGGGACGACGCAGATCCCAGCTTCGGACAGCGATGCCGACCCGACGACGCTGACGCTCGAAGCTTACGCCGATACGTTGATCCCGGGCGAGAAGCGATTCCCGGATGACGTGGCGATCGCCGGCGTAGTCACCGGCCCGGGCGCGGTGCAGGGAGGCGCGATC
>DATJWT010000323.1:0-3598 GCA_035500975.1 Binataceae bacterium (SeqCode) | reverse complement strand
GTCTTCGATCGCGATGAACCCGGGATGATCGCCCTTCGGGGACGCATCCTGGTTGCCCTCGCGATCCGCCGTGGCCAGCACGATGAACGGCGAGCGCCTGATGAAATCGCTCGTGACGTCGTTCAGCTCGCTGAGCACCTTGAGCTGGACCATCGGATGCGGGCTGCCGATGATCGCGCGAAGCTGCTCCTCGGTCTTTATTGCGTGATCACTCATGACTCTTCTCCATCCCTACGGCTTAGCCGCGCATCCGCGCGATCACTTTAATCTCCACGAGGCCGCCCGGCACCGCAAGCTCGGTGATCCCAATCGCAGTCCACGCCGGATACGGCTTGCTCACGTAGCGATCCTTCACCTTCATGAACGTGCGCATGTTCGCCTGGAGGCCGACATGGAATGAGGTGATATCGACCACGTCACCGAACGAAAGTCCCGCCGCCTCGAGCACTCCCTTCACTCCCTCGAACGCTTGGGTGAATTGCGTTTCGGGATCGGACGACGCTTTGCCGTCGGGACCCATTCCAATTACGCCGGAACAGTACAGATGATCCTTGTCCTTGACCGCCGGAGCGAAGTGGAAGTTGTTGTAGAGAACTTCCTGGCCTGCGGGAATAACGACGTCGCCAATTTCCATCTCGATTCTCTCCTGGTGCTGCGCCTGGAGCTCAGCCTGAATGCATGCAATCGGCGTCCGCGCATGACTTGCGCGATCTCGACCGGGCGTTGCGTTGCGCACTTGAAGAATGGCGCTTCCGAGGCCGTTTTGGCAAGGAACTACCCCTCGCGTCGTTTGAAACGGTTCTCCGCGATCCTACTGCTTGAATACGACCGGCGGTCCCGCGATGCGCTTGCCGATCAGGCTGACCATCACCTGCACGCGATGCGCAATCTTGATGAACGGGATGCTGCTGTTCATCCCGTAGTCGCGCCGGTCGAACGCCATCGTCCCCTGGATCGTGCCCTGGCCGGTCCCTTTGCCGGAGATGTTCAGTACCAGGTGCTCCGGCTTGGTTACCCCGCGGATCGTGAAGTTGCCATCCAGTTCGAAGGTGTTGGGCCCCGTCTGCACCACCTTGGTCGATTTGAACGTGATTAGCGGGTTGTTCTGGACGTCGAAGAAGTCTTTGCCTTTGAGCTTGTTGTTCTTGATGCTGCTGCCGGTATCCACGCTCGCAGCGTAAATCTTGACGTCGAAGACCGCGCTCTCAGCCGCCGGAGAAGTGAAGGTGAGGCTCGCGTCCCAGTGATCGAAGGTGCCTTCGATCGCGACCGATGCCTCCACGTCGAATTTGATCGTGCTCTGGACCGGCGTGATTTGAAACACCGGCACCCCGGACGGCGCTTGCGCTCTCGCCGGAGATGTCGCCAGGCAAGCCAGCAGGGACAAAAGGATCAATCGAACGGGTAAGGTATGGCCTCTACGCATCCGTTCCCCTTACACGATCGGCGAACGTATTTCGACCGTCCTACGGAGCTGCGGGCTTCACCGCGATCCCGATCGGCAGGTTCAGTTCGCTGTTGTCTCCGCCGACGGTCGCGATCGGAGCGACATTTCCGTTGCTCCCGGGAGCGAACACCGCGATTACCCCGGTTCGCTCCCGGGACGGCCCCCTGTGGTTGCCCTCACGCACAGAACGCGTTAGTCCGTTCGTAGAAGATCGGTACGTTTTTCGGGGAGGGAACTCTATGGGCGTGCAGCCTTCCAACCAACTCCAGCCCGCTTCCAGTATCGCTGACTCGTCGATCCTGATGAGCGGTCTGCGCATCGAGAACCTGCACCTCCCCGATGGCGTCGAGGTGCGGCGCACCGAAGGGCCCTGCGGAACGATACTGCGCGGAGTCGATCTCGCCGAAGATCTCCCCGCCGACGTCATCTCTCTGATCCTCACCCTGTTCCATCATTCGGGAGTGTTGGTGATTCCCGGCCAGGACCGCCTTACCCCCCAGCGCCAGATGGAAATCACCGAGTGGTTCGGCCGGCCTTACAACCGCGAGGGTGCCGGCAAGTTCGACGACATTCCCACGGTCGACGGCACCCGCGTGCAAAATGTGTCAGGGGGAAAAGAACTTGCCCCGCACAGCGACGTCCAGGATTATCCGATTCCGCCCGATGTCACCGTTCTGCACGGTGTGGAAGTGCCGCCGCCGGAAGCCGGAGGATGCACCCTGTTTGCCAATTTGTTCCAGGCGTATGACGAACTCGATGACGCCATGAAGCGTCGCGTCGAGCGGATGCGATGGCGGCCTGCCAGCACGCTCGCCACCGCTTATGGCGTCGGCATTCCGCAGGCGGTCGAGTACGTGAAGAAGCATGGGATGGGAGTCCTGGAGTCCGACGTAACTCATCCCGTCGTGCGGACGCATCCGGTCTCAGGCCGCAAGGCGCTGTGGGTCTCCACCTTTACTGTCAGGCTCGTCGGAATCGATGATCCCGAAGAGAACAAGCAGCTCACGCACTTGCTCAAGAAGCACGTCACCCAGGCTCACCTCTGGTACACGCACAAATGGACTCCCCATGACGTCATCATGTGGGACAACCGATGCGTCAACCATTGGCGTCAGAACTGGGATCACAAGTATCCCCGCGTGATGCATCGCAGCCAGGCCGGCGGTTCACGACCCTTCTAGCAGGACGTCACGAGTGCGACGAAAGGATCTCTCCCAAGACCCTGCGAAGAAAAGACCGCCTCTCGGCTTACTCGCCCCACGTCATTCCGAGCGAAGCCGAGGAATCCCGTGCCACCGTCATTCGCACACAACCTGGCGCTGCATCTCGGCAACGCTCACTCGGAATGGCCGATCCTCACCTCCAACGATTCGCCTCTGATATCGGACGGCGACAAGCTTCCCCCCTCTCCTGACAAAGGCAAGGACGATGGCGCAGGCCACTAGCCTGTGCTCCGTATTCAGCGCGAGCAATGCTCGCGCGAGTCAGGAAATCCTCTCCGGGCTTTGCCGAAAGCACTCGCTACCCCTCGAACGCTGCGCATCGATGCGTAAAACGCTAGGATGCGCGAATGGCGCGCACTTCCCCCACGACCGATTGCGATGTCCTCGTTGTCGGCGCCGGCAATGCTGCCCTGTGCGCCGCGCTGGCGGCGAGAGAGCAGGGTGCCCGTGTTATCGCGCTGGAACGCGCACCCGAAACAGAGCGGGGCGGCAACACCGCCTTCACTGCCGGCGGCTTCCGCGTCGCTTATAACAATCTCGATGAACTGCTCGAGCTGATGCCCGATCTCTCCGACGAGGAGAAGGCTAACACCGACTTCGGCACCTACACCGAAGACCAGTATTTCGAAGATGTCGGCCGCGTCACCGAGTACCGCACCAATCCCGACATGGTCGAGCTGCTCGTCCGGCGCAGCCGCGCCACGTTGCTCTGGATGCGCACCAAGGGAGTGCGATGGGTCCCGATGTACGGTCGGCAGGCTTACAAGGTCGATGGCCGCTTCAAGTTCTGGGGCGGTCTGACAGTGGAAGCTTGGGGCGGAGGCCCCGGACTTATTGATGCTCTCCATCAAGCCGCGCGCCGCGAAGGTGTTGAGGTCCGCTACGGCGCTCGCGCCGTCAGCCTCATTCACGACGACGGCGGCGTTCA
>DATJWT010000322.1:0-3573 GCA_035500975.1 Binataceae bacterium (SeqCode) | reverse complement strand
GTTCAGCAACTCCAGCCCCTCCATCAAGGTTTCCGAGGAGCCCCGCAAGGACGGCAAACCGGGCGTGATGCTGAAGGTTGAGCTGCTCCCGACAATGCCCGCCGGGCCGTTCGATGATTCCATCAAGGTCATCACCAATCGTGTGCCGCTCAATGTCGATGTGTTCGGAACCGTCACCGGCGACCTGGCGCTCGACCCCCAGCAGGTCTCATTCGGCATCGTTCCCCGCGGCCAGGACGTGGTCAGGATTCTCAAGCTCACCAATTCCAGCCAGCGCGATGTGAAGGTCCTCGATATCGCGAGCTCCACGCCCTCCGTGGTCGCATCGGCCGACCCGGTGAAGCCCGGCAAGGAATATCGCATCACGGTGACGCTCAAGCGCGGCACCCCCGACGGGCAGTTGCGCGGCCAGCTTGCAATCAAGACCGACGACCCCGAGCAGAACAACGTCAACGTCCCGTTCTACGCAATAGTCGGCCAGTTCAAAATCTGATTCCGATGCCCTCTCCTTGTCCAGGGAGAGGGCAAGGGTGAGGTGCAACGCGGGCACTTCAGCCCATACCCGTATTCATCATCACCTGCCCAGAAACCTTCGCTTGTTTCTCTCTCCAGTCACTTCGTATTATCTCTCCAGGACCCGAACTCACCCTTGTTCGGTTGCCCTCGATGGCTCGACGGCGAACACTCAATCCTTTCGCATGGTTGCTGGAGCGGCTCTCTGACCTCGCTCTGAAAGTCCTCACCAAGCCGCTTGCCAGCTATGAGCTCCATTCGCCCAACGATATGGCCAGCCTCAAGCGCCACATCCGCAAGGGCGATGTGGTCCTGGTCGAGGGCAACGAGCGCATCAGCGAATGCATCAAGTACCTCACCCAGAGTTCCTGGTCGCATTCCGCGCTCTTCGTCGGCGATGAGCCGCTGCGCAAGGACCCGCAAAAGCGCGATGAGCTGGTCGCTCAGTTCGGCGAGGAAGCGAATTTCCTGGTCGTCGAGGCGCTGGTGGAAAGCGGCGTCATCCTCTCGCCGCTCATCAAGTACCGCGATTTCAACATCCGCGTCTGCCGCCCCTACAACCTCTCTGCGCCGGACCTCGCCGAGGTGATGGACGAAGCCCTGCGCAGCGTGGGCGACACCTACGACATCAAGAACGTTATCGACCTCGCGCGTTACTTTCTGCCGGTGAGCCTGGTGCCGCGCAGGTTCCGCCGCCAGGCGCTGCAATTCGGCAGCGGCGAGCCGACGCGCGTGATCTGCTCCAGCCTGATCGCATCCTGCTTCAATCGCGTGCGATTTCCCATCGTCCCGCGCTTCGAGCAACTGCCCGACAACCCGATTCCGACTTCGCGCCCCAGGCTGTGGCCGCGCCGAGCCTCCGGCCCGCTGGGTATCTGGCAGTTGGTCTCACCCACCCTGGTCACCCCGCGCGACTTCGATTTGTCTCCTTACTTCGAGATCGTGAAGTTTAATATTATCGAGAGCATGCGGTTCGATTACCGGAAAATCCGGTGGGCTGACGACGTGCCCGAGCCGCAGATCAAGAAGGGCGCCTAGCCCGCACAATCAACCGACGGAGCAACCATTTGAGCGACGAACAAGGTCACGGTAGCGGGCGGCGCGATATCCTGGAAAAGACCATCGCCAAGATTCTCCATCGCCACTGCAATTTCGGCTGGGCCAACTACTACATCCCGAGCGAGAAATTCCCGGCGCTCATCGATGAGCTCGTGGAGCTGCTCAGCCCCGGCGGTGAGATCGGCCATTCCGAGCTGGTCCAGTTTTTCCTCGGAACCCAGCGCACCGAGTCCGTGCAGGATCGCGTGGCAAAGTTCGCCGAAACCTACGTCGTCTATAAACGCAGCTAGCGACGAGCGCCTCTCCCGCTCAGTTGCGGGAGAGAGCAGGGTGAGGGTGCTGCGCTGCCATTGCCTCCGTCACCCACCTCCGCTTCAAATCGCTGGCCAGATAGAGGAGCACGGTCCATGGATGCAATCGAAGCGATCAACAGCCGCCGCGTACAGCGCGGGTTCGCTGCCCGCCCCGTCGAAGCCGACAAGCTCGAACGCATCGTCGATGCCGGCCGGCACGCGATGAGCGCGCGCAACCTGCAACCGTGGCAATTTGTCGTGGTCCGCGACGCCGCCGCGCTCAGGAAGATGGGCGAGCTCTGCACCACCGGCCGCTTCGTCGCCGATGCGCCCGCGGCGGTCGTCATTCTCAAGAACACCGAGAACACGCGATGGGCCGACGTCGATTGCGCGCAGGCGGTGCAGAACATGGCCGTCGCCGGATGGGCCCAGGGCCTCGGCACGTGCTGGGTCGGCAATTTCGACAACGCGAAGCTGTGCGAGATGCTCGCGGTTCCCGCGCCCTGGGCGGTCTTTACAATTCTGCCCTTTGGCTACACCAACCCGGAGAAGCCTCCCGAGGCGCGCCCGCTCAAGCCGAAAAAAGAAATGGTGCACTACGAGCGCTACGGCAACCCGAAACCTTAGTCGCCGGCCTCGCTTACCTGCTAAAATTGCAATCGAAGGAAACCCCGATGCCGATCAAGCAACAAATCCCGACCGAAGCCTTCGAGACATTGAAACAAAACCCCGATGCGATTTATCTCGACGTTCGCACCGAGGGCGAGTTCGCGCAGGGCCATGCCGCGGGCGCGATCAACATCCCGGTGGCGTTCATCAAGACCGGCCAGATGCAGCTCAATCCCGAGTTCGTCGACGTCGTCGAAAAGGTCCTGCCCAGGAACAAGAAGCTGGTGGTCGGATGCCAGGCCGGCGGGCGCTCGATGCGCGCGTGCGAAATGCTGGAAGAGGCCGGCTACTCCGATTTGACCAACGTCGCCGGCGGATTCGGCGGTCAGCGCGACCAGTCCGGCGCGGTCGTCGTGTCCGGATGGCGCGATAGCGGATTGCCCGTCTCCAACGATCTCGGCGACGCCACTTACCAGTCGCAGCGCAAGAAGGCGGGCATCTGATGGCGATTCGGCTCACCCGCATCTACACCCGCACCGGCGACAAGGGTACCACCGCGTTGGTCGGTGGCGCGAGGGTTCCAAAGGAAAGCGGCCGCCTCGAGAGCTACGGCACCATCGATGAACTCAATTCCGTCGTCGGAATCGTGCGGACTTACTTGCCGCGCCACGTGCTCAAGCTCGGCAACGACGGCGACTGGTATTCCGAGATGCTCCGCCGTATCCAGAACGAGCTCTTCGACGTGGGCAGCGAATTGGCCACCCCAGCCGACGGCGAATACGAAGGCATGCACAAGATGAGCGAGGCGGAAGTCGCCAAGCTCGAAGAAGAGATGGACAAGATGGAGGAGGAGCTGGAGCCGCTCAAGTCCTTCACCCTGCCCGGAGGCGGTGAACTGAACGCATTCCTGCATTTGTCGCGCACGGTATGCCGCCGCGCGGAGCGCCAGCTTTGGCGGCTCAAGCGCCAGGAGCCTGTCAACGATCAGCTCATCATCTACGTCAACCGGCTCAGCGATCATCTGTTCGTGCAATCGCGATGGATCGCCAGGCGCCTCGATGAACCCGAGTTCCTGTGGGACCGCGGCCTGCGCCTCGAT
>DATJWT010000321.1:0-3102 GCA_035500975.1 Binataceae bacterium (SeqCode) | reverse complement strand
GCGGCCGCATCACTCATAGCGGATGACCTCGACCGGCGACAGCGAACGCGCGTGCATCGCGGGATAAAGAGCAGCGACCACGCAGAGGGCGACGGCGGCGACGGCGACCGCGACGAAATTGAGCGGGTAGAGCCGCACCGGCACGGTGCTGACCATGAACAAGTCGGCAGGCAGGTGAATCAGATGATACGCGCCGATCGCCCAGGAGGTCGCGAAGCCCGCGCCGACCCCGAGCACGGTGCCGATAACGCCGAGGGCGGCGCCTTCGCATAGAAAGATCGCGGCGATCGAGCCGGCCCGCGCGCCCATCGCGCGCAGGATAGCGATCTCCTTGCGCCGTTCCATCACCACCATCACCAGCGTCGCGATGATATTGAACGCGGCCACCAGCACGATGAGCAGCAGGACGAGAAAATAGACGAACTTCTCGAGCTGCAGAGCGGAGAAGAGGGGCGCATTGGTGTGCGTCCAGTCGGAGACCTTGAAGTCGGGTCCCGCGATGGCCTGGATGCGTGCGGCGGTCGCGGGCGCATCGAACATATTGGTCAGGCGAAATTCCAGTCCGGTCTGAAGCTGGGGATCATCGGCGAGCAGCGAGCGGCCGGCTTTCAACGAGACGAATACCAGGGCGGCATCGAACTCGTACCATCCGGAATGAAAATAGCCGGTCACGACGAAACGGCGCAGGCGCGGCGCGCCCATTCCACCGGCGAGGCTGGCCGGCGAGATCACGATGATCGGATCGCCGATTTGGAGGCCGAGTTCCGCGGCGAGCGATTTGCCCACGATCGCGCCGGGTAAATCGACCTCGCGGCGCTGGCCGCGATCGACGACCTGGGTGGGATGATCGGTGTCGAGCGAGGCGAGGTCGCCCCGCTCAAGCGAGTTCTGCAGCTCGGTCAGCACGGGATTGTGCTGCGCTACGACGCCGCGCACGATGCCGCCCTCGACGTAGCCGGGCGTACCGGCGGGAGTGCTCGCCACCACCATCACCTGCGATGAGACATAGGGGGAAGATGCGACGATGCCGGGGACGGAGGCGAGCTTTTGCTGGAGTTGCGCCGGGTCCCATACGCCGCCGTCGGTGCGTTCGATGGTGACTTCCGGGGTGAAGGCGAGCAGGCGATTGCGCAGGTCTTCCTGGAATCCGCTCATGACCGAAAGCGCGACGGTCAGCGCGAAAGTCCCGAGCATCACGCCCGTCAGCGAAATAAACGCGATCATCGAGACGAAGCGTTCGCGCCGGCGCGCGCGCAAGTAGCGGATTCCTATCAGGTATTCGAATCGCATCCGGGGGAGTTCAGGGAGTCATGTTAGCACGATGCATCGGCGGGGTTGCGAGGACATGCGAGCGCGGCCGCGATCAATCGTCTCCGAGCGGATGGGGATTTGCAATGATTCAATTTGCGCAGCGTCTTATACAGATGACGGGGTTGGGGGAAGTCACAGGTTGCACTTCAAGAGTACGGTGCCCTATGCTTCCGGGCCGAGGGGATTAATCTCGGAGGTGTACCGGATGGACCGCTATCGCGCGGCAGTACTGATGTTTGCCGCAGCGCTGCTGGTTTGTACCGCCGGACGGGCAGTCGCGGCGGGCGACCCTCCCGTTCCCCAGGATCAAATCACGATGAACTTCCAGAACGTGGACATCCCCGTTCTGGCGAAGTTCATCAGTGAGATCACCGGCAAAAACTTCATCATCGACGAGAGCGTGCGCGGCAAGGTCACGATCATTTCGCCGACCAAGGTGACTCCCGAAGAGGCCTACCAGGCGTTCCAGTCGGCGCTGCAAATCAAGGGCTTCACCACGGTTCAGACCGGCAAGACGATCAAGATCATCCCGGCGCGCAACGTGCGCTCGGATGCGCCGCTGACGGAATCGCAGCAGCCGGCCGAGACACGCGGCGACGAGTACGTCACGCGGATGATCAAGCTGAAGAACGTCGATGCCGCGTCGCTGGTGCAGGTCGTGCAGCCGATGGTTTCGCACGACGGGCTGGTAGCGGCCTATCCCGAAGACAACACGCTGATCATCACCGACGATGCATACAACGTCGAACGCCTGCTGAAGATTATCGGCAGCCTCGACGTGCAAGGGCAGCAGAAGAACGTCGCGGTCATCCCGCTGAAGCTGGCCTTTGCGGGAGAACTGGCGCCCGAAATCGAGCAGATAATGGGCGCGCGGGAAGGCGCGCAGGCGAACCGGCCCGGAGGCGTCGGCGTAATCGCCGCGACCGCATCGAGCTCGGGCACGGGATTCAAGGTAATTCCGGACGAGCGCACCAACTCGCTTATCGTGCTGGCGGGACCGCTGCAGATGAACGAGATCCAGGAGATCGTGTCGAAACTGGATATCCAGCCGCCCAACGCGACCTCGCGCATCCACGTCTACCGGCTGAAGAACGCGCAAGCTCTCGAGATTCTGCAGGTGCTTAGCAACCTGCTTGGCGGAGGCGGCGCACCCACCACGCTCTCTCCGACTACTGGCAAGGGTTCGCTGGGGCGCGGCAGTGCGCTTGGAATGTTCAATGGCGGCGGCGGGTTGGGCGGCGGAGGAGGCTACGGTGGCGGCTACGGGGGCATGGGCGGCGGCGCGATGGGCTCGTCGTTCGGGGGCGGCGGATTCGGCGGCGGCATGGGTGGCATGGGCGGGATGGGAAGTATGGGCGGGATGGGCGGAATGGGTGGCATGGGCGGCATGGGCGGCGGGATGGGAATGATGCGCGGCGCGGGATCGATGTCCGGCGCCAGCACGAGCGTATCGGGCGGGGGAGGTAACGGGCCGAACGGAAAGAGCCCGGACTTCATCAGCCCGGTCAGCGTCACCGCAGACCCGGCGACGAACGCACTGGTCGTCAGTGCCGCGCCGCAGGATTGGCAGACGCTGAAACAGATAATCGACGAGCTGGACGTGCCGCGCACGCAGATCTTCGTGCAGGCAGTGATCGTCGAGGTGTCGGCGGAGCGCACCCGCGACATCGGGGTGAACTTCCAGGCGTCGACGGCGATCAGCGGCAGCACGCTGGGAATCGGGCAATTGAACTTCGGCCAGTTGCAGACCGCGCTGGGCAACCCGCTCGGACTGACCGGCCTTGGAATCGG
>DATJWT010000320.1:0-9827 GCA_035500975.1 Binataceae bacterium (SeqCode) | reverse complement strand
TCGACGATCTTCTGGAACTCGATCGGTCCGCCGCCGTACAGTCCTCCCACGAATCCGGGACCCCTGTCGAGTTGACCTTCTTTGTTGTAGTAACCGGGCGTGCACTCGAACTGAAAATCCCGGCTCTTCGATTCCGTCCGCGCGATCGTTTCGCACCATTCCGCTTCCGCCTCGGCGCTGGGTTCGATAATTCGTGAATCCGATCGCTTCTTCCACGCGATCGGCATCGCGGCAACAAATGCGATGCGGCATCCGCGTTTGGCGACGTGCTGAAGTTCCTCTACAGCGAGCGCAGGTTCCCGAATCGAAATGTGCGCGGAGAACCGTTGCCCGATGTCCCTCGACCAGGTCGAAGGCCCAGCGGTTGTAGGCCCGACACAGTGCGGCGGCCAGTTCCGGATCGGAAAGCTCGCCCGCCCGGATAATTCCCGGGGTTGAATAGATTATCTGGCTGTCAAATCCCTCCGCATCGAGGAAACGGGTTCGCGCCGTCATGTCCTGCCATTCAGCGCTGTACACGGAGTAGCGATCGAACGTGGTGGTCGTGCCGCCCTGTTCCTTCTGCCCATAGCCGCTGAGAATCGCGAGCACGTCTTCGACATCGCGCAGCCGCATCCGCTTACCATCATCCACTACCATCGCTTACAAACCGTCCGCTACAGCGCTGTAACTGGCGCAATACCACCCCTTTGTCATTCTGTCCGCAGAACCTTTCGATCACCTCGCCTTGGCAAAGCTGACGCTCCCGCGCGTCGGTAGCCCTTCTTTACCTCATGCCACGATCTGGAACGCTAGGCCTGCACTGGTTCCGAGAATGGAACTCGTCCGCTGGTGACAGATGCATTTGGCGCAGTTGAACTTCCCTTGAAATAGCTACGGAAATCGTAGATTGCCTTGGCCCGCGAGACACGCCTAGGTTCGAAATGCTGTGTCACTTGACGTTGTGTAGCGAGTTTTCACGTCTCTGTAGCTTCTTTGAATCTAAAGAGACAAACTGCCGTCAAAATACACGCACCAGCGCCGGAATGGGGAGATGCGCCACCACACTAACGATACTGCAGTAGCCCACGGACCACTTCGAATGGGGCCCAAGGTTCGAGGCATTGCCGCGCGTTGCTGGCTGATTGCGATCAGCCTTGCCGCGATGCTCGCAACGCTGGAGGCGCCGTCGGTGGCGTTGGCTTGCAGTCTCGCGGTTCAGAATACCAACGATTCAGGCGCGGGCTCTTTGCGCGCGGCGATCAGCGCGTGTCCTTCCGACTCGTCCGAAACGATCACGTTTGCAAATACCGTCACCGGGCCGATCGTGCTGACCAGCGGCCCGCTGGTCTTCAATACCGCTGCCGGCACGAGCTGGACAATTCAGGGTGGTACGATCAGCGCTGGCGGCAACAGCGAAGTTATCGATGTAGCCTCGGGCGTTACGCTTACGCTTTCGAACGATACCATCGTGAACGGAGCGGTTTCCGGCGCGGCGACCGTGATCGATCGCCTGCATGCGAACGGGCCGAGCGGCGGCGGCATCTGGAATGACGGCACCCTGATTCTTCAGCAGTCAACACTCTCCGGAAATTCCGCCAACGCGGGTGCGGGTGGCGGCATCTATAACAGTCTCACCGGAATCTTGACGATCGATCACAGCACGGTAGCGAACAACAGTGCCGGACAGGACACTGGAACCCGCGGCTATGGTGGCGGTCTGCTCAACGCCGGAACTGTCACCATCACCAGCAGCACCTTCAGCGATAACACCGCCGCGGGCGGCGGACAGGGCGCGGCGATCTACAACCTCGGCACCGCGACGCTCAGCAATTCGACTATCACCGGCAATCAGTCTACCGACTCGCAAGGCGTGGGAGGCGGTTCCGGCGCGCTCTACAGCGACGGCACGACCACCCTCCAGAACTGCACAATTTTCAATAACACGGTCGATGGAACGGCGGGTGGTGGAGGCGGACTGGTCCAATCGGTCTCCAACAGCAGCAGCCCGGCCAAGGGCGCCACCGGCGTTCTGAGCGCCGCGCCAAGTCCGGTCGTCAGCTCAACGGGTTCAACCGGAACGGTTTTCGCGGATGCCTGCCTGGCGCCGACGTATCTATCTACCAACACCAATATCGTGGCGCAGTTGTCGTCCGCCACAAGTTGCCCGCTGGGCGCGGCTATCTGGACCCCGGTGATTCCCGATCAGTTGCCGGATTGCGCGACCTCACCAAATCAGTGCACATTTCTCTCTGGCCTCACGTTGGACTCAACGACCCCCTACCAGTACCAGGTTCTCCAGGCGAATGTGTCTGAGAACCAGACCGCGTGGATCTACTTCAATCCGTCGTCTATCTCTTCGTTCGGTGTGGACCAGGTGGATCCGTTCATCATGGACTGCAACGACGCGACTGGAAGCGGAAAGTTGTTCCCTCCCAGGGGCACCGCGCAATCCTTTACCCTTTGCCCCAACGCTACCGGCGGCAACTGCGCAAGCGACGCTCCGGTTGGGACCATCGGCAATCTGGTGGGTTTTGAGCAAGAATTCGCGTCAGCGCCGGTCACTTGCAACGATTGGAGTCAAGGCCCCCTTTTCAGCCTCTCCTCTAACGTTCTGGTCTCCGGCAAAGGGTACTACTTCAAATACGTTCCCGATGCGAACATTTTCGGGACCAACGTCAACCGAATAACGGTTCTGCTGATCGATGTTTCGAACCAAAGCTGCGTTCCCCCAACGACCCCCTCGGATTGCACGTTGGGCCTCATCCTGCTGAACATCAACGTCCTCCCCACTCCCGCGAGTGGTTCCCTCCCTGCCAGTTCGCTGGTGAATACGATCGTCGCCCAAAACACAGCCACGAGCTTTGCCGATACTGCTGGAGTTTTCACCGACGCGGGCGGCAACTTGATTGGCACCGGCACGGGCGGCGCCGGATTCACGAACGGGGTCAACCGTACTCAAGTCGGCACTGATCTTTTCCCGATCGATCCCTTGCTGATGTCGCTGGGAAACTATGGCGGCCAAACCCAAACCCTCCTGCCCAAGCCGGAGAGTCCCGCAATCGGCGCCGGGATTTTCGCCTCTGCTGCCGGCACCGAGGATCAGCGCGATTTCGCCCGCACGCTCAACAACAACGTGGACATCGGCGCGGTGGAATTCCAGGGCGTAGGACTTAGTGCGGTCAGCGGCGGATCGCAGTCCACTAACCCCAACACCGCCTTTGCGTTGCCACTGGTGGTGAACCTGAAGGAGTTGGTGTCCGGCACCACGCTGCAAGGCGAGACGGTGAATTTCAGCGCCCCGTCCAGCGGAGCCACCGCCTTGCTGTCGTCGTCCGCTGTGACCACCAACTCCAGCGGTGACGCGTCCATAACCGCTACCGCTAATGGAATCGCGGGGAGCTACGACGTGACCGCAACTGTCAGCGGCACCAGCGTGCAGTTTCCCCTCACCAACAACGCCACCGCGACGGCTACGCCGACGCCGACCGCCACCGCGACGGCCACGCCGACGCCGACCGCGACCGCCACCATCACTGCAACGCCGACCAGCACCGCGACCGCGACGCGAACTTCAACCGCAACTCCGACTTCGACCGCCACGCGCACCAGCACCGCAACGGCGACGTCCACCTCCACCGCGACCGCTACTTCGACTGCCACTGCAACCGCGACACCAACTTCGACGGCCACCGTGACCGCGACCACGACGCGCACGGCGACTGCGACCGCCAGTGCGACTTCGACCCTCACTGCGACGGCGACTGCCACTGCAAGCTCGACGCGCACGGCTACCGCGACAGCTAGTGCAACTCCAACGCACACCGCCACTGGCACTCGAACCGCGACCGCAACTGCCACAATCGCGCCGACCCCGAGCCCCACGGCGACTACGCATGGAACGCCTACCCCAACTGCCACCAGGACAATCACCCCGACTCCGACTGCCACCGCGACCCCGGCTCCCCGGGTGCCGGCGGTGCTGAACGCGGCGCCGGCTCCGCTCGATTTCGGCAAGGTACACGTCGGCAAAAGCGATCATAAGAAGATCGAGCTGACGAACTCTGCGAAGAAAGGCGGGAGTAGCATTACTTTCGGCGGTATCGCGGTCGCAGGACCGAGCGCCTTCTCGCAGACCAATAACTGTGGCGCCATGCTGCTGCCTATGAGGAAATGCTCGGTGATGGTGACCTTTGCACCTGCCGAAAAAGGAACGACGCAAAGCTTCCTGAGTCTCTCCGACAACTCGACCGGCGGACCGGTGAGAATAAGACTACGGGGAACCGGCAAGTAGCTGCGGCGCGAGTCGCGCACCTACCTTCAAACAGGGTCGAGTTGTTTCACATCGGGTGGCGTGTGCAGGGGCAAGGAAAAAGCTCCCAAGTGCACTCTCCCCTGCAAGAAGGCAAGGAAGAAAAGAAGGTCGACGGACAGTGCCCCGCGGTCGACACGTGATGCACGGCTTCACGAACCACGCGAACCTGGAAGCGCTGGCGGCGCTTTGATCGATCTGGACTGGAGGACTCGCGCTGTCCGCGTCAGCTGAACCTGAGCCCCTTCATCTCGCCGTTCGCGAGCCACTCATCGACGATCTTCTGGAACTCGATCGGTCCGCCGCCGTACAGTCCCCCCACGAATCCGGGACCCCTATCGAGTTGACCTTCGTTGTTGTAGTAACCGGGCGTGCACTCGAGCTGAAAATCGCGGCTCTTCGATTCCGTCCGCTCGATCGTTTCGCACCATCTGGCTTCGGCCTCGACGCTCGGTTCGACGACGCGCGACTCCGATCGCTTCGCGTGTTGAATCACCTCGGTGATGTGACGCGCCTGGTCCTGGAGCATATGCGGAAAGTTCGCGGTCACCGTGTTTTGCGTAATGCCCATGTGGAAGAGGTTGGGAAATCCCGAGCTGTAGAAGCCGTGCAGCGTTCTCGGACCACCTTGCCAGTGTTCCGTAAGCGGCTTGCCGCCGCGGCCATATACTTCAAAACCCGCGCGCCGCGTGTATGCCGTCCCAACCTCGAAGCCGGTCGCGAAGATGATGCAATCGACTTCGTATTCGACGCCGTCGAACATCAGTCCCTTCTCCGTGATGCGATCGACTCCCCGCCCCCGCGTGTCGACCAGCGTGACGTTGGGCCGATTGAAGGTCGGCAGGTACTCGTCGTTGAAGGTCGGGCGCTTGCAGAACAGTCGATACCACGGCTTCAGCGCCTCGGCCGTCTTCTTGTCCTTGACGATCTTGTCGACGCGCGCGCGAATCTGGTTCATCTTGCGAAAATCCGCCAGTTCGATCATCAGGCGTTCGCGCTCTTCGGGAGATGCGCTCGGATCGACCAGGCCGGCCAGCTCGCCCTTGAAGCGATTGATGTCGGTCCATCCGTCGCCGACCTGGTCCGGTTCGATCTTGCCGCCGTGTGAGAGATCGGTGAAATTGACCGCGGCGTTGAAGAAATCCATGCGCCGCTTCTGCCATCCAGGCGTGAGCGTTTTGACCCATTCAGGATCGGTCGGCTGGTTCGCGCGCTCATCAACCGACGATGGCGTGCGCTGAAAGACACATAGATGCTTCGCGTACCGCGCGACATACGGCACGCACTGCACCGCGGTCGCGCCGGTCCCGATCACTGCTACGCGCTTGTCCGACAGCTTGTGCAAATTCCCGGTCGTGTCGCCTCCCGTATAGCCGTAGTCCCATCGGCTCGTGTGGAAGGTGTGGCCTTTGTAGCTTTCGATTCCGGGGATGCCCGGCAGCTTTGGCCGGTTGAGCGGACCGCTCGACATGATGACGTAGCGCGACCGCATCGTGTCATCGCGATTAGTAGTGACGATCCATCGGCTCTCTTCCTCGCTCCACGTGATCGCCTTGATCTGGGTTTGAAAGCAGGCGTCGCGATACAGGTCGAATTTCTCGCCGATGCGGCGCGAATGCTCGAGGATCTCCGGCGCGTACGAGTAGCGCTCCTTCGGCATGTAGCCGGTCTCTTCGAGCAGCGGCAGGTAAATGTACGACTCCACGTCGCACTGCGCGCCGGGATAGCGATTCCAGTACCAGGTGCCGCCGAAGTCTCCGCCCTTCTCGATGATGCGGATTCTCTCTACGCCCGCTTCGCGCAGCCGCGCCGCTGCGAGCAGGCCGCCAAAGCCGCCTCCCACTACTATGACGTCGACCGAGTCGTTTATCGGAGCGCGCTTGAAGCCGGGGTCGACATAAGGATCGTCCACGTAGCGGCTGAAGTCGCCCCTGGTCTCGATGTACTGCTCGTTGCCGTCGGGCCGCATCCGCTTGTCGCGCTCTTCGCGGTATCGCGCGCGGAGCGCCTCGGGATCGAAACCTATCGCCTGGGCCGATTCCTTGTTGCCGTCACTCATGGCTCATCTCCTGTAGATCTGCTCCACCGTTGCGGTCGCAGTCTGCTACCTCTGAAACGACGGGCCCGCGAAGCCGCTCGGCGGCAGCGCGTTGGTTCCCGACTGCTGTGCCAGCCGAATCGACTCGCCCGCGATCGCTCCGCCGTCAACCACCATCGCCGTGCCCGTGATCCACTCCGACTCATCCGACGCCAGAAACAGCGCCATGTTCGCGATGTCGAGCGGGCTGCCGGCCCGCTTGATCGGCTGCAGCTGCGCCAGCACCTGCTCCATCATCTTCTCGCCGCCCGGCGTCGTGCCGTAAAGAATCGGCGTGTTGATCCCGCCCGGGCATATGCAGTTCACGCGAATCTTGTCCGGCCCGAGCTGGATCGCGGCCGATCGCGTGATGTTGACTACCGCGGCCTTCGCGCCCGAGTACGCATGGATTCCGTCGTAGCCCTGGAGGCCCGCCAGCGATGCGGTCGAGATGATCGAACCGCCGCCCTGTTTGCGCATGATGGGAATCGAATGCTTGATACCCAGGAAGACGCCGCGCACCAGCACCGCGAAGGTCTTGTCCCAGTCTTCCACCGAGATGTTCTCGATCGCCCCGACCGCGCCGCCGAGGCCGGCATTGTTGTAGGTGACGTCGAGGCGGCCGAATTCTTTCACCGCGCGCTCGATCATCGCCTTGACCTGCTCTTCGGAGCTGACATCGGCTTTCTGGAAGACCGCGTTGCCGCCGTTTTCTTTGCACTGGCGGACGACGGACTCTCCGCCCTCGGCGTTGAGATCCGCGACGACCACCGATGCTCCTTCTTGCGAGAAGCGAATCGCCGTCGCCCGGCCCATTCCGCTCGCTGCTCCGGTGATAACTGCTACTTTATTTTCAAGTCTGCGCATTCCTGATGCTCCCGCCCGGTATCGATGCGTGCTCGCTTCCCGGGAATCTTGCTTTTGCCGCGACTATACGCCGATAACGAAGCCGACGGTTAATCGTCAAACGCTACTGATGTAGGGTGGCTCTCAGCGGAGGCGACCATGGTTATCACCATCTTCAAAGTTCGCATGAACCCGGGCGTTGATAGCGGGGAATATGGCGCTCGGGTCGCCAACCTGCTCACCCACGCGCAGAAAATCCCCGGCTTCAAATCAATCAAGGGCTACCGCGCCGAAGACGGCGAGGAATTGATTCTCGTGGAGTTCGAGAACGAGCAATCGCTCAAGCAATGGCGTGAGCATCCCGAGCATCTCATCGCGCAGGATCTCGGCCGCTCCACCTACTACTCGGAGTACCAGGTGCAGATCTGCACCCCGATTCGCGAGAGCAAGTTCAAAGCTCCCGCGGACTGAACGAGTACGTCGCCGCGGATTCCGATGCGCGGAAGAGTGTCCCTGGCTACCGTCGTCGGCGCAGCTCTGGGTCGTTGTTTCCCACCTAGTGTGCGGGGATCGTCATGCCATAAGTCGCTTGCTGACCCTGGGACTGGAACGCGTACCACTGCACGTTGTAAGGCGACCCAACCCGCTGGGCGTATGCGTTGAAACTCGTACTCGTTTGTCCCGCCGGAATCACCATGCTGATCGGCAGATTCTTGATAACGCTGGGTTTGGGAGTGAAGCTGCTGCCGGACGGTTCCAGCTGCGCACCGAGATAGAGTGTCGTGTCGATATCGGCCTGTTCGTTGAGCGTGACCGTTCCCTTGATCGGGAAGAAGCCGTTGACCGCGTTCGAGCCGAGGTCGGCAGTGATTGTCCACGTCGCGGGGAGCGGCGGCTGCATGATGGCTTTCGAGAAATCGAACTCAATCGGCACCTTCATCGTGAAGGAGTGCAGCGCCGAGTACGGATAGAACCCTGCCACATCCGTCGTCAACGTGTAGAGGCTAAACACCTCGCCGTAGTTAAGTGTCACGTCGGCATTCAGGGTCGCTTTTCCCGGCAGCAGACCACCGACGAACTTGGTGCTCCAGTCGTTCTCGTTGCGTAAAACCAGCCCTTGCGCCTGCAGAGCGTTGAGTCCGCTCGGCGGGCCCACGAAGGTGATCGGCCGGCCTGGGCTCGCCGGCGCACTTGCCGACGCCACGATATTGGCAAGGTTGTTTGGACTGTTAAGCGCGCTGAAATCGTACGTACTGCCTGGCAGCGATGGCCCCGGAGATCGCATCTCCCAGTCCGGAACACTCATGTTGGTCCCCTGGGTCCACGCCCATTTCTCCTGCTGGCCGTAGTTTCCACCGAGGCTCACCCCGACATTCGGCTTTTCACTCCATTGTCCGCTGAGCGCGCCCTGGATCGTCCATTGAACGATTTTCTCGTAGGTTTGCGAGCTGGTGACCGTCGTCACGTTGTTGGCGGCCTTGGGCAACCAACTGTCGAGCGTAACGCGCGGGGCTGTGTCCGCATCCCAGCTGAAATTGCTGATGACCTGCTCATTGAAACCGCGGAGCGACGTCAACGGCGTGGTTTCTGTGAAAGCGTTGCAGCCGAGCCTGTCCGGGAGGCAAGCGAAATAGTTGCGAAGCGGTTCCACCGGAACGATTCCACCAAGGCAATAGCTAACCGCTTCGGTGCCGACTGGCTGGTCGGACAGCACAACGTTGGGAACCGAGCTGACGAACTGCCGCGCGATAACTTCGTGGCTGTAGACGCCGTTGACTTGCTGCAGGATGCGATAGGTGGCGACCTCGACGTTGGAAACCGCCGGATTGTTGGGCGCGGGCGGCAGGTTGAAGGCGGCGTTGTACGGAGCAAAAATGCAAGCTCCTCGCACGTCGCCAACGCCCGGCTTGTTGGACTGAACTGCCAATGGGTAAAAGGCCTTGAACCGCGGCTGGTAGTAGATGCTCTGCAGGTTCAGCGTCTTGGTTTGGTAGTCAAAGAAAGGTTGGGCAGTCAGGAATTGCGAGCCGGGTGCGGGTGGTATCTCCTGCGCGGGCTCGAGCCAGCTCGATAGATCCATCCCATCCGACCCTGCCGCAGCTGGCGAGGTCGCGTTGCCGTCGGTGTCCACCGCGGCTGCGGCGAGCCGGGCTTGCGAAACCCCGGCAACCGCTCTGAACGCTTGCCGGGAGTCGCTCCACTTCTGCTCGTACGACTTTATCCACTCGGCGGCTTGCGATCGCACGGTCGCATCGTCCGGCGGCCCGGAGTTGGACCGAAATTCTTCGGCCGAGGCGGATCCTGGTGGGATGGTCTGTATGCTGTCTTCGCTGACTGTAGTGGGGAATTCCACCATGCTGACGGCCTGCAAGAGTCCGTTCGTAAATGAATCGAACAGGGTAAGGGCAGGGGCGTCCACCAGCGCAGTCACTCCGGTAACCCCCTCGAGCGCCTCCCGATCCTCCTGCGTGGGGGCCAGCACGATGAGGATCTTGCCGGTCGATAGAAAATTGACCGTGGTAGGCAAGGTCCCGATCTGCTCCGGCGTCACAGTGGCGCCATCGTAAATCAGCACGTCGAAGCCGATGGAAGATTCCGATCCCTGCCCGGGAA
>DATJWT010000319.1:0-4523 GCA_035500975.1 Binataceae bacterium (SeqCode) | reverse complement strand
CCAGGGCACGACGTCAATCACGCTGCAATTCAGCCTCTCACGCAACATCGATGCGGCCGCGCAAGACGTGCAGTCATCCATAACCGCGACGCTCTCGCAATTGCCGCCCGGCATGCCGAGTCCGCCCACATTTCGCAAGGTGAATCCGGCCGACGAGCCGATCCTTTACCTGTCGCTCAGCTCGACGACGATGCCGATTTCGCAAGTCGATGAATACGCCGAGACCTACCTGGGCGAGCGCATCTCGATGGTCAGCGGCGTGGCGCAGGTCGAGGTCTATGGATCGCAGAAGTACGCGGTGCGTGTTCAACTCGACCCGAAGAAGCTGGCATCGCGCGGCATCGGCATCGATGAAGTCGCCGACGCGGTCCGCAACGCGAACGTCAACATCCCTACCGGCACCCTCTACGGCAAGCAGAAAGCGTTCACGGTCCAGACCAAGGGGCAGCTGACCAGCGCCGCGGCCTATCGCCCGCTCGTGGTCGCATACCGAGAGGGCGCCCCGGTCCGGCTGGAAGAACTCGGTCGAGTGCTGGATAGCGTGCAGAACGACAAGATCGCCAACTGGTCGAATGGCGAACCCGCCGTGGTGCTCGCGGTGCAGCGCCAGCCCGGAACCAACACCGTCGAGGTGGTCGACAACGTCAAGAAGCTGCTGCCGATGTTCAATGCGCAGGTCCCGGCCGCGATGCACATCGACATCCTCGGCGACCGCTCCCAGACCATCAAGGATTCCGTCAACGACGTGCAGTTCACCCTGCTGCTGACCGTCGCGCTGGTCGTAATGGTCATCTTCCTGTTCCTGCGCAACCTGTCAGCGACAGTGATTCCGAGCCTCGCCTTACCGATGTCGATTCTGGGCACGTTCGCCGTGATGTGGGCGCTGAACTACTCGCTCGACAACCTGTCGCTGATGGCGATCACGCTGGCGGTCGGGTTCGTGGTCGACGACGCGATCGTGATGCTCGAGAACGTCGTGCGGCACATGGAGATGGGCAAGGATGCCTTGACGGCAGCGCTCGATGGCGCGAGCGAAATCGGCTTCACGATTCTTTCGATGACGCTGTCGCTGGCCGCGGTCTTTATCCCGGTCCTGTTCATGGGCGGCATCCTCGGGAGACTGCTGCACGAATTCGCCGTGACGATCGGCGCGGCAATCCTGGTTTCGGGTTTCGTCTCGCTGACGCTCACCCCGATGCTGTGCTCGCGGTTCCTGAAGCCGCCGAAGAGCGAGCATCACGGGCATTTGTACGCCGTGACCGAACGCTACTTCGATGCGATGCTCGACTTGTACCAGCGCAGCCTCGCGTGGGTCATGCGGCATCGGCGCGCGACGATGATTTTCTCGGGCGTTATCCTGGTCGCGACAATTTTTCTTTTCTACGCAATCCCCAAAGGCTTCCTGCCGAGCGAAGACAACGACGAACTGATCATCTTCACCCAGGCGGCGCAGGGCATTTCGTTCGATGCGATGGTGCAGCATCAGCTCGCCGAAGTTGCGTTGCTGAAGAAGGACCCCAATATCCGACGGTTCTTCGCGGGAGTTGGCGTGAGCGGCCCTGGTGGATCGACCAACTCGGGCATCCTGTTTATCCATCTCGCGCCGCGATCGGAGCGGAAGCTCTCAGCAGATCAACTGATCGCGAAATGGCGGCCGATTGTGAACTCGGTGCCGGGCCTCCGCGCGTTCCTGCAGAACCCGCCTCCGATCCAGCTTACGGCGCATTTCACGCGTTCGATGTACCAGATGACGCTGCAGTGTCCCGACACCGCGACTCTCTACAAGTACGCGCCGATCCTGGAAGCAAAGATGCGCCAGCTCAAGGACCTGCGCGGCGTCAACAGCGACCTGCAGGTTGAAAATCCGCAGGTCACGGTCGATATCGATCGCGACAAGGCGCACGTGCTGGGGCTGAGCGCCGGCGCGATCGAGGATGCCCTCTACACCGCCTACGGCGCGCGCCAGGTTTCGACCATCTATGCGCCCAACAACGAGTACTGGGTGATCATGGAGGTCGAGCCGCAGTACCAGATGGACCCTTCCACCCTGTCATTGCTCTACGTGCGATCGAAGACCGGCGACCTGGTGCCGCTCGACACGGTGGTCAAGTTCACGCCATCGCTGGGGCCACTGCAGATCAACCATTCGGGACAATTGCCGTCAGCGACGATTTCGTTCGATCTCGCGCCGGGCGCATCGCTGGGCAAGGCGCTCAAGGAAGTCAAACGTCTGACGGCAGAGACGATGCCCGATACGGTGACCTCGAGCTTCGAAGGCACAGCGCAGGCATTCGAGAACTCGATGGGCAACCTCGGCATGCTGCTCGCGATGACGATCCTGGTCATCTACCTGGTGCTGGGCATCCTGTACGAGAGCTTTATCCATCCGGTGACGATCCTGTCTGGCCTGCCCTCCGCGGGCTTCGGCGCGCTGCTGACGCTGTGGGCGTTCGGGATGGAGCTGGACCTGTTCGCGTTCGTCGGCGTGATCATGTTGGTCGGGTTGGTGAAGAAGAACGCGATCATGATGATCGACTTCGCGCTCGACGCGCAGCGCACCGAGGGCAAGAGCCCGGCCGAAGCAATCTTCGAAGGCGCGATCATCCGCTTCCGTCCCATCATGATGACAACGGCAGCGGCGCTGATG
Organism: Binataceae bacterium (SeqCode); assembly: GCA_035500975.1. GTDB lineage: Bacteria > Desulfobacterota > Binatia > Binatales > Binataceae > JAFAHS01. The sequence goes on along the minus strand of DATJWT010000319.1, from coordinate 1,876 downwards.
GGCACGCTGCCAATCGCACTTGGAATGGGCGCGGGCGCAGAGTCGCGCCGCCCGCTGGGCGTGGCAGTGGTGGGCGGACTGTTCTTCTCGCAGTTCCTGACCCTGTACATCACGCCGGTCTTCTACACGTACATGGAGGCGTTCCTCGACCGTTACCACGCGTGGCGCGCAGGCGAACGCTACGTACCGCGTCCGGCGGTCATCACGACAAACGGCACCGAAACCGAACCCGAGCACCGCCAGCTCGCATCCTAGTCGTTTTGAAGCGGCACAGGCTTGCAGCCTCCGCGGCCTGCAACCCTCGGACTTGAACATTGCCCTCCTTCGCCGCATTGTGGCGAAAGCGAGGTGCAATCATGCCGACGTTTGAACGCAATGGAGTCTCGCTCTATTACGAGGAATCCGGCTCGGGTTTTCCCATCCTGCTGTTCGCGCCCGGTGGGATGCGATCGAGCATCGAGTTCTGGGCCAAGAGCCCGTTCGATCCCACCAAGGAATTTGCGGAGGATTTCCGCGTGATCGCGATGGACCAGCGCAACGCCGGCAAGTCGCGTGCGCCGCTGTCAGCATCGGATGGATGGCATACCTACTCGGCCGACCACATCACCCTCCTGGATCACCTCAAGATCGACAAGTGCCACGTGATGGGCGGATGTATCGGCGGGTCGTACTGCCTGGGCGCAATCCAGGCTGCGCCGGGTCGAATCACCGCCGCAGTACTGCAACAGCCAATCGGTTTGTCGCCAAAGAATCGTGAGATGTTTTACGCGATGTTCGACGGATGGGCCGAAGCGCTGGCACCGAAGCATCCCGAGATCGATGCGGCGGGTCTGCGCGAGTTCCGCAACCGAATGTATGGAACCGACTTTGTCTTCAATGTCTCACGCGATTTCGTAAAGACGGTGAAAACGCCGATGCTGGTGCTGATGGGCGCGGACGACTATCACCCGACTCCAACGTCCGAAGAGATCGCATCGCTGGCGCCGAATGCAACGTTGATTCGAGAGTGGAAGACGCCGGATGTGGTACCCCAGACGGTCAAGAAGGTGCGTGAGTTCTTGAAGGCAAACACGCCGCGCTAACCGCGGGGTTCGGACTTCTTCCACCATTGATCCGCGCGCAGGGTGTTCAGCGGGAGATTCTCATCGAGCACCCGAGCTGCTGCTTCGGCTCCCGTGACCGGCAGCTTCGAGCCATCGAGTAAGCCGACCTGTGCCAGCACGGAGGCCTGGTCCCAATAGAGATGCTCCTTACAGAGCTTGTCGCCGCGGAAATGCACGATTGCCACCATCGGAATCTCGATGTGCTTTCCGGTCGGAGGCACTCCTGGAAGCAGGGTGTCGTTGGGCGTGTCGTGAACGAACGACGCCACGAATTCATCGACCAGGCGATCGCTGCCCACCGTGCGCGACACCGGCATCATCTGCGAGCCTTTCGCCTGCGGGATGAAGTGATGCTTGTAGTAGCGATGTAGTTCCTCTCGACCGTATCCGCCGATCATGGTTGGAACGTGATTGACGTATGGCCGCGCGACCATCGTAGCGATCGTCGCCTCCGCATCGCTGGTAATGAATTCACCTTCCAGGTGTTTCTCCCAGAGTGCTTCGAGATCGTATTTCGGGCCGACCGCGCGGCGCAGGAATCCGATCGTACGCGAATGCGCGAGCGACGCAGCGGGACGGCTGAAGGAGGACTTCGAACGATCGGTGAAGGAATGGCCCGCGCCGGGGTAGACATACACTTCCGAGGCATCGTTGACCGCGAGCGCCTGCTTGATGGCGATGCGCGCAGCCGGGGAAACGAGCTGATCGTCAGCACCGAAATGCAGCGCCATCGGATGCTCGATCGAATCAATCTCATGGAGAATCGTCTCGAG
>DATJWT010000318.1:0-8991 GCA_035500975.1 Binataceae bacterium (SeqCode) | reverse complement strand
GGGGCTTAGCCGGCCAGCGTGTTCAGGTGGCTTGCGATCATCAGGGCACCAATCAGGATCGCGGAACCTAACACGGCGAAAACGGCCATCTTTGCCATGCTGCTCATGGTGGACCTCCCCTTGAAGGGCGCGATGCCCTTGCAAGCTTGCCCATTACCACTGCTTATCTGGAAAATCAGCTACGCCGATGACGGATGTAATGCAATACGCCCTGCGCGGTCAGGAAAATCAAGCAAAATCAGGTGCTTGAGCAGGTCTATTGTCCATGGTTCACAGACAAGCGCGCATTTACAAATCCTCCCCATTGACTGCCCGCAATAACCGCGAACCCAGGTCCGTCTTGCAGATTATGAAACTCCTCCTGCTCCTTCTTTCCGCTCTGCTCCTGGTTTCGGTCGCCTCGTATGCTCAGATGGGCGATGAACGAATCGACGTGCTGAATGTTCACGCGCTGCCGCTGGGCGACGGCAAGATAAGTACGACGCCGCAGCGGAGCTATGTGATGGTATGCAACCCCAACCTCCGCGGCGGCGGTGCGCAACACGCGGGGCCGTGGATTCATGGCGACACCTGGGATCTCACCGAGAAGATCTCGGTGCAGGGACGCATCATGTGGCCCGAGGCGCAGTTCGAGATCACCAGTGCAGGCGACGAGCGCCTGGTCTCGCGCATCATTCGAGGCAATGGACTGCCGGTGAATACTCCGACGGGGACTTTCCCGGTTGCCTTCAGCGATGCCGCGTTCCAAATCGATCGCAACCCGAACACCATCGAGCAGCAGAACATCGCGCTCACGCTGCCGATGAATCCGGAACTCGCCGCCGCGCCATCATGCGTGCCAATGGGCATGATCGGAGTCGCGCTCAACGGCGTCGCTATTTACAACGGTCTCGATGCGGGCGGTCGCGATGCCGTCGCACACGAGGTGCAGGACCTCTGCAATGGTCATCCGCAGCAGGAAGGCCAGTATCACTATCATGGGCCGAGCCCGTGCCTGCCTGAGCAAACCGGAAAGGAAAAGCTGGTTGGCTACGCACTCGACGGATTCGGCATTTACAGCATCTACGATGCGCAAGGGCGCGAACTGACCGATGCCGATCTCGATGAGTGCCACGGCCGCACTAGCGAGGTGGAATGGAACGGCAAGCGGCAGAGTATCTATCACTATGTGCTGACACGCGAGTATCCGTACACCATCGCATGCTTTCGCGGCACGCCCGTGCGCACGCGACTCGGCTCTGGACTTAAGCTCGCCGGGCAGCAGCGTCCTGCTTTCGGTTCACCTCCATTCGGACCTCCGCGCGGATTCTTTCCGGCGCGCCCGATGCCACCGATGCCAATTGCACGACCGGGTTTTTCTCAGCCTCCGTCAGATGGCACGCCGACCGGCGACGATTTACCGATGTAGCTCGGAAGCTACAGACGAATCATCGGCTGAGATCTCTCGGCTCCGCATGGAAATGCTCCGCTTGGGACGGCGCAGGGACCTGTTCGCGCTTGGGAGAATCTGAAATGACACCTACTTCTTCGGAGTTGGCTTGGGCTTCGGCGTTTTGGTCGCTGTGGCCGTTCTCGTCTTCGTAGGAGTCGGCGTTTTGGTCGGCTTGGGCGTCTTGGTCGGCGTCGGTGTTCTGGTGCGAGTCGGCTTGGGCGTCTTGGTAGGAGTCGGCGTCCTCGTTCTGGTTGGCTTCGGGGTCTTGGTTGGCTTACCCGTCGGAGTCGGAGTTGGCGTGCGTGTGGGGACGGGTTGGTCGAATGTCAGCAGGCGATTGTTTGCGAAGTCGGTAACGTAGAGATTATGGCCGCTGTCCACCGCGACCGCGAACGGCACACACAAACTGTCAGGCCCGAGTCCGTTGAGGTCGCCGGATGCCGTCCCGTCGTTGCAAGTGTTGTCGGTAAAGCTTCCGTTCTGCCCGAACACGCGGTTGGCAGTGGTATTGAGTGGTCCGCTGGATGGCTCGTTGTACTCCAGGATGCGATTGTTCCCCTGATCGGCGATGTAAACGCTTCCCGTGGAGTCAACGGCGACGCCGGCAGGATCGCAGAGCAAGGTCGCATCGACGCTCGCAGTGCAAAAAAGTTCGGTCACGAAGCTACCATGTTGTCCGAAAACTGCTGCGGCCGTGGTGTTCCCCGTTGCGAGGGGAGTGGCATACTCGAGCACCCGGTTGTTCGCAACGTCCGTGACGTACAGGTCTCCAGCCGCGTCCACCGCGAGGTGGGTTGGGAGGGCAAGACTATCGGCACTTCTCCCACTCTTGTTCCCGGTGCGGGTCGTGAAGTCGCCGTCTTGCCCGAAGACCATGTTGGCCTTCACGTTGGGGGATGCGGCGTTGGCCAGAGGAGTGTTGTACTCCAGCACTCGGTTGTTGCCCTCATCGGCGACGTAAAGGTTGCCGGGCAAATCCACCGCCAGCCCTCCGGGATTGCATAGGGTGACCGCACTGGGACTGGCAGCATTCTGATTGCAACTGCTTCCGGTAAAGTCGCTTTGGCCGAATACGACGTTCGCCGATCCGCCCACGCACGGAAAGGAGTTCCCGCAGGCTGCGAAGGGTGCGTTGTACTCGAGAACACGATTGTTAGACTCGTCAGAGACGTAGAGGTTGCCGTTGGAATCCGCCGCGACACCCGCCGGACTGTTCAACGTGCGCGCGGTGGGTGCCGATAATCCTTGATTCGACTGCGTCGAGCGAAAGTCCGGTTGTCCGATAACGAGGCTCGCCGCCGCCCCGATATTCCGCGCTGTCACGCTGTTCCATCCGAGCACGCGGTTGTTGCCGGTGTCTGCGAGATAAACGTGGCCCGAGGCGTCGACCGTCACCGCGAATGGCCCATTGACCACGGTCCCATCGGGATTGTTTTGCCCGTTGCGATCGAAGTCGGTCTGACCGAGGACGATGCTGGCGGCGTTGTCGGTCAGGGGTGCATTGAACATCAGCACGCGACTGTTGAAGGTGTCCGCGACCAGTACCGAACTGCCGCTAACCGCGACGCCCTGGGGGAAATGGAGGCTTTGCGCGCTGACTCCGCCGTTGTTTGGAGTTAACTGGGTGAAATCGGGTTGGCCATACACTCGATTGGCAGCTCCGGCCACGCACGGGAACACTCCCGCGCACGCCGCCAGCGGATCGTCGTACTCGACCATCCGGTTGTCGGTAGTATCGCCGACGTAAACATTTCCTTGCGAATCGATCGCCACCCCGAACGGGGAATACAGAGAAGAAGCGTCAGTTGAGCCAGTGTTTGAGCTCTGGAAGTCGGATTGACCGAAGACCAGATTGGCGGTCGTGTTGGGGCCTTCCAGAGGGGTGTTGTACTCGAGCACCCTGCTGTTCCCCAGATCGGCGATGTACAGATTGCCCGCGCTGTCGAGCGCCACATTTGCGGGCGTGAAAAGGCTGTCCGCGCTGATTCCTCCATTGTTGGTTATTCTGGTTGTGAAGCTTCCGCCTTGGCCAAACACGAGATTCGCCGACGGGTTGGATGCGGAAGTGGCGTTGTATTCCAGAACTCGATTGTTCTGATAGTCGGCGATATACACGTCACCCGAACTGTCGACAGCGATGCCATCCGGTTGACACAGAGTGGTGGCATCGGGCTCTGACGAAGACCCAAGATTACAGCTTCCGCTGCTGAAGCTGCCCCCTTGGCCGAAGACCTGGCTTGCAGCCTCCCCCGCACAACTACTCCCGCATCCTGCGAACGGCTGAGCGTATTTCAGGACGCGATTGTTGTACGAATCAGCGACGTACAGATTTCCGGAGCTATCCACTGCGACAGCCTGCGGACCATACAGCGTAGTGGCAGTGGGTGTGGCGAATCCCTGGTTACCTTTTCCCGAAAGAAAATCGGGCTGGCCGATCACCAGGGTGGCGGGCGCGCCGTTGCTGAGCGCGTCGATGCTGGCCCATCCGAGGATGCGACTGTTGTTCCCGTCGGCGACGTAGACGTGTCCACCGGAGTCAACCACAACGCCCTGCGGGAAATTCAATCCAACGGGGCCGCCACCGTTGATCGCGCCGTGAATGAAATCCGGTTGGCCGAGGACCCGATCTGCAATGGTGTCTCCGGTGGCACCAATCGCCGCCAGAACGAAAATCACCGCGACGAGGAGGGCGAGAGTCCCTACGGCAATCAGCTTGGAACCAGTTTTGGTACTCATGGGCAGCCCCGTTCTTGATGCGATTGGACGGCTGTCAATTTAGCCACGTCGCGCGGAGATAAGCCTCAACCAAACGCTCAAAGTTTTGTCAAATTTTGTGGTCGCTTAATGGGGCCTAATTTGTCTAATTTGATGGCTCTTTAGGACGATGTCCAAGGTCTATGGATTTTCATCTTTTCGGCTGGACCCGGAGTCGTGGCGGCTTTCGGATGGCATGCAACTGCGTCCACTGCGCCCCAAGACTTTTGAGCTGCTACGCCATCTCCTTGACAACGCCGGGCGGCTGGTAAGCAAGGAAGATCTGCTGGCTGCCGTGTGGCCAGGTATCAAGGTTACCGATTCCAGTTTGTCGACCTGTATGAACGAGTTGCGCCACGCCCTGGACGACAAACCCCAACGGCCCCGGTTCGTAGAGACCGTGCATCGGCGCGGCTACCGGTTCATTGCTCCTGTGGCAACTACCGACGATGAGGTTCCAGAGCCGCAGCGATCGCCGCAATCGATCTTCGTCGGCCGCGAGGAGGAAAAGGCAGTTCTACATGATGCCTGGACCCGGGCGCTTGATGGTGCCCGGGAAGTTCTCTTCGTGACGGGGGAACCAGGCATCGGCAAGACCACCCTGGTCGATCATTTTCTTGGCACCGTCCAGTCTGCCGCCCCGGCGGCGATTGGCCGGGGTCAATGCGCTGAACTACTCGGAGACGGGGAGGCGTTTCTTCCGATCATCGACGCGCTGAGCAGTCTCTGTCGTGGGTCGTGCGGAAAAGAAGCGTCAGAGGTTTTGCTTCGGCGGGCCCCGGCGTGGTCTGTCCTGGTGCCCCAGCTCCGCGAGACGGCTGGGTTGAAACGGGCCAAATCAGAAGCAAGGCCTGCGCGCATGATGGGAGAGATCGCTGCGGCGCTTGAAGCGATCGCGGAAAGTGTTCCTCTCATCCTTGTCTGCGAAGACTTGCACGGCGCGGATCGGTCCACGCTCGATCTCATCGCGTACCTCGCGAAGCATCGGAGCGCCGCGCGCCTGATGATGATCTGCACCTATCGCAGCAACGGGCCGCGCGCCGATCCCCCACGAGTGAAGGAGATCGTGCGCGAGCTGCGGGTGCATCGGCAGTGCCGGGTCCTGCGCCTGAAGGGACTTACCGAGATCGAAATCGCCGAGTACATGCGACGCCGCGATGCGATCAGGGTCGAGAGGCTCGCGCGCGAGATGCACGCACGGACGGCCGGCAACGCATTGTTCATGGCCGCGATTGCGGATCAGCTCGAGACGATGCGCGGTGCCCCAGGCGCGGCCATCGATCTTCGACGCCTGGGCGTGCCCGACAATATTCACGACCTGATCGAGCATCAGATCGAGCAACTGCCCGAACCGGACCGCAAGCTCCTGCAGGCTGCCAGTGTTGCGGCGATGGTCAACGCGGAATTTTCATCCGCGTCGTTGGCGGCGGCGCTTGAACCTGCCGCCGAGAACCAGGACCAGGTCGAGGAGGAATTCGAACGTCTCACGCGGGACGTGCACTTTCTGCATCCGACCGGAGTGATGCAATGGCCCGATGGAACGGTGGCCGCGGCCTACGGGTTCCGCCATTCGCTGTACCAGGAAGTCCTGTACGCGATGATGGGTGCGGGAATACGCGCGCGGACCCATCTGCGCATAGCGAAAAGGCTGGAAACAGCCTACGGCGCGCGTGCACCGGAGATTGCCGCCGAACTCGCGATGCATTTCGAGCGAGGCGGCGACTATCGCAGCGCAGTCACGCACCTGGCGATCGGGTCCGACAGCGCACTCGACCGCGGAGCAAACCGCGAGGCGCTCGAGCGTATCGAAACCGCGCTGAAGCTCTGCGACAGGCTACCGAACGACGAAGATCGACTGCGGAAGGAAGTCGATTTGGAGACTAAACGCATGGCCGCGCTGGGAACGCTGCGGATGCCGAGTTCCAGGATCGAGGCCGCCGCCCGGAGAATTGCCGAGCTGGCGCGCGGCCAGTGGTCTCCTCAACAAATCGTGCTGCAGGGACTGTTCAAACTCTACTCAGCGCCGAGGGAAGCACGCGCCGCGCAGACCCTCGTCGAGACCGGATTGCGGCAACTGGAATCGCTCCACGATCGCGCCGGTGGCACTGACCTCGCTCAATATCAATCGCTCTGTCACTGGGCATTGGGCTATGCCGCCAACCTTCAAGGCAGGTTCACGGAAGCGCTCTCGCACGCCGACCGGACCATCGAGACTTACGATCCCGAATACCAACCGGCGTCGTTCGACACCAAGGTCCAGGGAAATACCGAAGGCGTGGCGTCCCTGTGGCATCTGGGCTACCCGGATGAGGCGAAGAAGCGCGCGTTGCAGGCAATCGAGTACGCTGAACGAATCTCTCACGCACCCGCGATCTCAACGTCGACGGCAGTGGCTGCGACCTTGTTCTGGCATTGCCGCGAATGGAACGAAGTACGAAATTACGCGAACAAGCTGATCGCCTTTACCGCTGACAAGGATTTTCCTTACTGGCGCGCACTGGGCGAATTCCTTCGGGGTTCAGCGGTGGCCGGCCTGGAAGACGTACGCGCAGGATGCACCATCATGCGCGCGGCGATAGTGGAATTGGACATCCTGTCCGCCGATATGTCGCCTCCACTTCATATTCTCGGCAAAACCTGGCTGCAGGTGGTCGAAGCGAACGCGGGATTCTTGCCGGTGGGGGACGCGATCCGCTTTGTACAGGAACAGATAGATGACTCGATCGCGAGCGGGCTCACCGGAACGCTCGCACACTACTACCATCTGATGGGCTTGTTGCGGCTCAAGGCCGGCGGGGAGAATCCGAATCTCAGCGCGCAAGCGACGGCGGAAAAATGGTTCCGGAAGTCTCTAGAAACAGCGCGCAGCCAGGCCGCCAGGTCACTCGAATTGCGCGCGTCGATGGAACTTGCCCGCCTGTGGCAACGTCAGGGCAAGACCGCGCAAGCACGCAAGATGCTCGCGGCCGTCTACGGCTGGTTCAAGGAAGGGCGTTCCAGCCCTGATCTTGAAGATGCGAAGAAGCTGATCGCCGAACTTAAGTGAGGTCGGCGCAGTTATTGCCTCGTCCAGTCACCCGACAGCTGCGCTACGTTGGTTGCGATGTTGGTGGTTTTGACCAGCGCGCCGCCATTGGCGATCGACAGGGTTTGGGCGAAGGAGCCCGAGCAATCGGGACCCGAAGAACTGGAACTATAGGTGATGTTGGCGAGGCCGGTGCCGTTGGGGTTTACGGTGTAAGTCCCGCTGAGGGTGAGATCGGTGCACACCGTTCCGTTGGTATCGCTGTAGCTTTCGGTGCCGCTCAGGTTGCCCTTGCCATCGGAGACAATGACCCCGGTACCTCCCGTGTAGTCGATCGCGGCGCTGCCGCCGACCGCGACCGCGAACGACATGGCATAGCTGCCCTTGATGCTGGACTGCGAAAAGGTCGTTGCGGCAGAGGCGGAGCTGGGAGAGCCGCAGGAGCTCGACAAGAAGGCCAGGGGCAGAACCATCGCGGTGAGAACGATCAAAACTGTGGGTGAGCGAACCATTGTTAATTTCTCCTTTCAGAGCAAGAAAATCTTTAGCTAGATGTTCGCGCGATCCAGGGAGCGATACTGAATCGCCTCGCTGACGTGCGGAGCCTCAATCGATTCGCTGGAGTCGAGATCCGCGATCGTGCGCGCGACCTTGAGGATTCGAGTGTAGGCGCGGGCCGACAGGCCCAGGCGATTAATCGCCACCTCAAGCAGCTTCTCCCCGGAGGGTTCGACCTCGCAGTACTGCTTCAGTTCGCGCGCCCCCATCTGCGCGTTGCAAAAGATCGATAATCCCTGGAAGCGTGCCAGTTGAGCCGTGCGCGCGGCATTGACGCGGGCGCGAATCGCTTCCGATGCTTCACCGGCGCTGCGATCGGTCAGCTCGCGGTACTTCACTGCCGGCACTTCTATGTGAATGTCGATTCGATCCAGCAGCGGACCGGAGATGCGCGATCGATAGCGCTGAATCGCAAGCTGCGTGCAAGTGCATTCGTGCTGCGGGTCGGTGTAGAAGCCGCAGGGACAGGGGTTCATCGCGGCCACCAGCATCAGGCTTGCCGGAAACGTGAGCGATCCTGCCACGCGTGAGATCGTGATCTTCGAGTCCTCCAGCGGCTGGCGCAGAACTTCGAGCACGTTCTTGCGGAATTCGGGCAGCTCATCGAGGAAGAGGACGCCATGATGCGCCAGGCTGACTTCGCCCGGCCGCGGGATCGTGCCGCCTCCAATCAGGCCCGCGTCCGAAATGGTGTGATGGGGGGATCTGAACGGACGCGTCGCGATCAGCGCGCGGCCATCGAGCAGGCCCATCACACTGTGCACCTTGGTCGTCTCGATCGCCTCTTCGAAGGTCATCGCCGGCAGGATTGTGGGCAGACGCTTCGCGAGCATCGTCTTGCCCGAACCGGGCGGACCGATCATCAGCACGTTGTGGCCACCGGCTGCCGCCACCTCGAGAGAGCGCTTCGCCTGCTCCTGCCCTTTCACATCGCTGAAGTCGACGTCGTAACGCCCCGCATTCTGGAACATCGAGGACACATCTGCGCTGATAGAGTCCAGCGGGCGCTGACCTTCGAGAAACTCGAGCACGTCGCGGAGATTTTCAACGCCAAAGACTTCTATGTCACCGCCGACGACCGCAGCTTCGGGCGCATTTTCGGCGGGAAGAATGATGCCGTCGAATTTCTGCGAACGCGCGAGGATAGCGGAAGGCAGCGCGCCCTTGATTCCCTTGATACGCCCATCGAGCGCGAGCTCACCGAGCACGAGATAGCGGCGCA
>DATJWT010000317.1:0-3259 GCA_035500975.1 Binataceae bacterium (SeqCode) | reverse complement strand
CGGCAACATGATCGCGCGCGCAGGTTTTGAGAGCGAGATCGCGGGAATCCGCGCGGCCGGGCGCGATGCCGACGCGGCGATGAAGGCGGTCAGCGACGCGATGATCGATTCGACGCTGCTGGTGGGATCGGAAGCGCGGGTTCGGGAGAAGCTGAAGGAACTGGTGGCGCCGGGAATTGGGACGGCGATCGTCTTTACCAATCCGGTGAATGAGGATCGGAATAGCGCGGTGCGGCGGACGATTCGAGCATTGAAGGATTTCTAGGGCATCGATAGAGAGCAGAGCAGAATTCCTGAGTCGCGTGAGCGTTGCTCGCGCTGAACAAGGACCCACAACTTCCGCGCACCAGAATGCCCGGCGTCCTCGCCCTTTCGGTGCGAGAGTTTACGGCATAGCAACGTCACGCTGCTTGGCCGTAATTACGTGACAATACGTGCATTCGCTGTGCTAGACATATTATTACCGATGTACGTCTAACAGAAGGGTAATAGTACAGGATAAGAGGCCAAGACCAAGAATGGGATGATTTGGACTGCAGCCAAATTCGCTGGTTCGGGTGGATTCTTGCGCGGTTCGCTGGTCGCGGCGATTGCGCTTCTGATCGCGGGCTGTGGCGGCAGCAGCACGTCGTCGCCAAGTGCTTCCTGCGCACAACCGGCGGTGTGCACGGGGCCGGGATGCGATATCAATCGCGTCAAGCACGTCATCGTGCTGATGCAGGAAAACGAATCTTTCGACAAATATTTCGGCGCGCTCCCGTACGCGCCGCGCATGTGGCCCGCGACATCCACTGGCAAGGGTCCTTATCATGCCCCTGCGGAGGACGGTGGACCGTGCGCTGCCGACGATCATCGATGCGTCGACGGCCTCACGTGTGGTGCGGTGAGTGGGGGTGAACTCGCTTGCAGCAACGGAAATCCGCTGCTGTCGTACACACCGGCACCAGCGACGAGCGAGGCGACGCCAACGGCTTGTCCGACGGGATTGCCCCATCCGTCAGCCAGCCCAACGAGTACGCCGGCGGCGCTATTCGTCCCGGTGCATCATCAGACGGTTCTTTGCGATCAGACCGACCTGGTTCACGACTGGACGCCGGAGCACATGCAGGTCAACCTATACAATCCCAACGCTTCTTTGACCGGCACGATGGACGGGTTCGCAACGGTGTCGACCCAGACGTATCCGTACAACCCGCCAAGCGCGCTCGATGCGCTTGGCTACTACACTCAGCAGGAGCTACCTTTCTACTACGCGCTCGCGCAGAACTTCGCGGTCGACGATCGCTACTTCTCTTCGGTGGTAGGGCCGACGATGCCAAACCGGATGTACTCAATGGCGGCGACGTCATTCGGCCACGTAGTCACAGACCCAGAAATAGATATTTGTGGGCCGGTAGTGTATCAGCCTTTGACCGGGACGATTTTCGATCTGCTTGACGAGGCCGGAATCACCTGGTCCGAATACCACGACAATCCCAACGACGAGTACGTGAACGAGTTTCGATGTCCGCCGGGGCCCGGGTGCAGCCAGCCGGGCAGCTTCGGCGAGATCTTCCAGGGTGATTGCAGCTTCATTGCGATCGCGAGTGGCCAATGTGAAAAACAGGCGCTGCCCCAGGTTTCATTCATCGAGCTCGGGGAAGATGAGCATCCGCCAGAAGACGTGCGCGATGGCGAATACCAGGTCTCCAGGGTGATCAAGGCGGTGATGGCCGGTCCGTACTGGAAGGACAGCGTAATTTTTCTGACCTATGACGAAAACGGCGGATCGTATGATCACGTTGTGCCGCCGCCTGCAACTCCGCCTGATGCGATTTGTCCGGGCCAGTGCAACGACCAGAATGGAGGAATTTATTGCACGGCCATTCAGAACGGCAAAGGGAGCAGCACGAGTCCCTACGACGGCAGCCTGCAGTCAGCAGAGTTATTGTGGGAATATGCCCAACCCGGACAATCTCGCGCGGGATTTGACCAGTACGGTTTGCGCGTGCCGTTCACCGTCATCTCACCCTTCGCAAAGCATGGATATATCTCGCACGGCGTCGCGGATCACACGTCGATGCTGGCGTTCATAGAAAAACGCTTTCTGAAGGGGCGCAGTCTGACGGCACGCGATGCGGCTGCATATACTCTGGATGATCTTTTCGACTTCGCGAGGAGCCCATCATTCTGCTCGCGGGAACTGGTCAACTTCAGCGTGCCTTCTCCGAGCGCCCAGGATTGTCCTGGGGCAGCTACCCCAACGCCGACCAGTACGGCATCGTCTGCACCCTACTGTCCCCTGCCCACGCCGCCGGCGCCATATCCAACGCCGTAGTGTCAAAAATGGGATGGTGATCGTCCTCACCAACCGGGTGAATCGAGATCGTCGGGCAGCTCTCTGCTGCAGGCATTGAAAGATTCTACAGTCGCCCCAGGCTGAGGTGACGAAAGGGAATTCCCTAGTCACGCGAGCGATGCTCGCGCTGAATAAGGTCCCTCTCCTTCCGCGCAAAAGATGCGCGGCGTCCTCTCCCATGGTGGGAGAGGGCTTCAGGAGGAGCTTGACTCAGGGGCGGGGACATGGACGAATCTCTCCAGATGGAGAGATTCTCTCAGAGTGGAGAGACAGCGTCCGGCACCTCTGACCTCAACCCGATTGATATCAGGATCGCGAAGCGGTTGGCGGCGTTGCGCGCTGAGCGTGGATGGTCGCTGGATACGTTGGCTGAGCGGACCGGAATCAGCCGCCCCACACTTTCGCGGCTGGAGCGCGGCGAGTTGAGTCCTACGGCTGCGACGCTCGGGACGCTGTGCGCGCAGTATGGATGGACGCTGTCGCGGCTGATGGCGGATGCCGAAGGCGGCCCACCCTCCTTCGTTCCAGCGAGGGAACAGGTCACGTGGAAGGACCCGGGCAGCGGCTACGTTCGGCGCATCGTGTCGCCGCCTCATCCGCAGCTCCGGGGCGAGATGGTCGAGGTCACGATGCCGGCGGGTGCGTCGGTCGCATACGACGCGTCTCCGGTTCCGGGCCTGGAGCATCATCTCTGGATGCTCGAGGGGGCGGTCGAAATCGAAGTAGAAGGGAGTGCGTTCCAGGTTCAGAGGGGCGACTGCCTGCGCTATGCCCTTTCGGGGCCATCGCGCTTCAAGTGCATCGGGAAACGCGGCGCGCGCTACGTGATCGCGTTCGTGCATCCATGACCGACAAGTCGATGGCTACGATTGAGGAAATTCGGATCGAGCGATGGCGGCCGGATCGATCGCGAGTCAGCGA
>DATJWT010000316.1:0-3273 GCA_035500975.1 Binataceae bacterium (SeqCode) | reverse complement strand
GTCATCAAGGAAGTGAAGATGGGTGCGCGGACTGCCGTGCACGACGTGGACTTCAAAGTTAAGCATATCAGGCGCTTTGTTGAGGAAGGCCAGCGTGTTAAGCTCTCGGTTTCGTTTCGCGGCCGCGAGATAACGCATCCTGAGTTGGGACGCAGTCTTATCGACAAGATCCTCCAGGAAGTGCAGGATGTCGCGCAGCCCGACGGAGGAACGCGGATGGAAGGGCGGAACATGTCGGTTCTGCTGACGCCGCGCTAGGAATTCGGAAGCGAGAACAGTGAGCGATGCCTAAGATCAAAACCAACCGCGCCGCCGCCAAGCGTTTCAAGGTCACCAAGGGCGGCAAGGTGAAATACAAGAAGGGCTATTCACGCCATCACGCCTGGGCCAAGAATCGCGGCCGCAAGCGGCGGTTGCGGATGCCCGGAGTTCTCAAGAAGACCGAGGGCGAAGTGGTAAAGGCGCTGATGCCTTACGCGTAGAGCGCTCACAATCAATCCCAAGGGAAGGACCTATTTCAGATGCCCCGCGCAAAAGGCGGTCCCAAGACCCGCCGTCGCCATAAGCGCCAGCTAAAACTCGCCTCCGGATTCGTCGGGGGGCGCAAGCTTTATCGGCAGGCCCGCAACACTTTCGAGAAAGGCCTGACCTACGCCTATCGCGATCGCAAGCAGAAGAAGCGCGTGTTCCGCTCGCTCTGGGTTCAGCGCATCAACGCGCTCGCGCGCGAACACGGCATTTCCTACAGCAAGCTCATGGATGGCCTGAAGAAGGCGGGCGTAGTGGTCGATCGCAAGCAGCTCGCCGCGCTTGCGAAGGACCGCGACGGATTGTTTACCGAGCTGGTGCGCGCCGCCAAGAACGCGCTCGGCCTAGAAGCAGCCTAAGCCGCGCCGTTCGGAGGGCACGCACCAAAAACCATGTGGGTTCACCACATGGTTTTTTGTTTTCCGGGACGGGCGATCTAAAAGGGAAATGAAGGATTGGAGCGATGAAGGAGCAACTGGAGCAGATTCGCACGCGATCGCTGGCCGAGCTGGCCGATGATGCCGGCGCGGATGCGATCGAAGCCGTCCGCGTTCGCGTGCTTGGGCGCTCGGGCGAGCTGACTGAGATCATGCGCGGGCTGCGCGACGTGCCGCAGGCCGAGCGTCCCTTGATCGGCAAGCTGGTCAACGAAATCAAGCGCGAGCTCGAAGCCCGAATCGACGAGCTGCAAGCGCGCATCCGTCAGCGCGAGCTGGAGAATTCCCTGGCGTCGGCGAAGCTGGACGTAACGCTGCCGGGCATGAAGGTCGCGCGCGGGCGGATTCATCCGGTCACGCAAGTCATGGAAGAGATGCTCGACATCCTGTGCGAGATGGGATTCGAGGTTGAGTACACCCAGGACGTCGAGGACGACTTTCACAATTTCGCGGCCTTGAACTTTCCGCCGGACCATCCGGCGCGCGACATGCAGGATACGTTCTTTCTTCCCGGCGGGATGCTGCTGCGCACGCATACTTCCAACGGGCAGATCAGGGTGCTCGAACGGCGGCGGCCTCCCCTGGCGGTGGTATGCCCGGGAGGTTGCTATCGCCGCGACGATCTCAGCGTGCGCGCATCTCCGGCCTTCAACCAGATTGAAGGCTTCATGATCGATCGCCGCGGGCGCATCACGATGAGCCATCTCAAGGGTGTCCTGACCGAATTTGCGAAAGGGTTCTTTGGTGAAACCCGCGTGCGTTTTCGCGGAAGCTTCTTCCCGTTCACGGAGCCGAGCGCCGAGCTCGATATCTACTGCCTGCTCTGTTCGGGCGCGGGATGCCCGGTTTGCAAGTACAGCGGATGGACGGAAGTGCTGGGCTGCGGAATGATCCATCCCAATGTGCTGCGTGCGGTGAAGCTCGATCCGAACGAGTACCAGGGCTTCGCCTTCGGCATGGGAGTGGAACGCACGGCGCTCATGAAACTCGGGATCGATGACCTGCGCCTGTTCTTCGAGAACGACCTCCGTTTCCTCGCCCAATTTCCTTCCGTCACCGGGAGCGTGCGATGAAACTGCCGCTGAGTTGGCTTCGCAAGTTCGTCAACATCGATGCTCCTGCGTCGGAGATTGCCGATCGCCTCAGTGCGGCCGGATTGGTCGTGGAGAATATCGAGAAGATCGAGCCCGCGTTTCGCGGCGTCGTGATCGCGAAAGTACTCGAGGCGGGAAAGCATCCGAATGCCGATCGCCTGAGCCTGTGCCAGGTCGATGCGGGCCCACAAGGGCGCTTCAGCGTGGTGTGCGGCGCTCCCAACGTGAAGTCCGGGATGGTCGCGGCGCTTGCGATGGTTGGCGCGCGCCTGGCAGGCGTCGACAAGGGACAACCTGGCGACGGCGTTCCGCGACTCGAAGATTTGCCGCCTCTTGAGGCGGCGACGATCCGCGGAGTTCGCTCGGAAGGGATGCTTTGCTCCGAGCGCGAGCTCAAACTTTCCGCCGACCATGGTGGAATTCTCGAGCTGCCGGCCGACGCCCCGATCGGATCCGATCTGGCAGACTTTCTGCTTCTCGAGGATGCCGTGCTGGACGTGGAAATCACTCCGAATCGCGGCGACTGTCTCTCGATTATCGGTCTCGCTCGCGAGGTCGCGGCGATCTACGGCCTGAAGCTGAACGTGCCGAAGGCGCGGATGCCGAAGAGTTCGTCACGTGACGCCGCGCATTTTTCCGTCGAAATTGTTGCACCTGATCTGTGCCCGCGTTACGCGGCTCTCGCGATGACCAGGGTGAAGATCGGGCCGTCACCCGTGCGGCTTCGACGTCGGCTCGAACTCTGCGGGATGCGCGGGCTCAACAACGTCGTCGATGCGACTAACTACGTGATGCTCGAAACCGGCCAGCCGCTGCACGCCTTCGATTTGTCGCGAATCGCGGATGGGAAGATCATCGTCCGGCGCGCGGGGCAGGATCGCGAATTCACCACGCTCGACAATACCAGGCGCGAGCTGCAGCCGGATGACCTGATGATTGCCGACCCTGCCAAGCCGCTTGCGATCGCGGGTGTCATGGGCGGCCTCAATTCCGAAGTGAGCGATTCCACCGAAACGATCTTGCTCGAAAGTGCCTACTTCGAACCTTCGACGATCGCTCGCACCTCGCGCCGCCTGCAACTTCATAGCGAAGCCAGCTACCGGTTCGCGCGCGGAATCGATCGCGCGGGACAACTGACCGCTCTGGCGCGAGTTGCGGAACTAATCACGGGCTTCACCGGCGGCAGGCCCATGGGTGCCGCGACCGACCTGGAC
>DATJWT010000315.1:0-2251 GCA_035500975.1 Binataceae bacterium (SeqCode) | reverse complement strand
CGGATTCAGCACCCGCACGTCGAAACGGGAGAAGTCCCGCACGTAGGCCACCACCTTCGGATTCGGGCGCGGCTTGCGCGACGACGCGATCGCACTGCGTGAGAATGTTCATCGCGACCGTCAGGGTAGGGTGTAAGCGTCCGGTTATCGCCGTATTGACGGGCCCGATGTGATCAGACGTTTGACGTTACTCGAAGAAGCGTAAGGCGGCGGCGACGATTGCTTCCGGAGCGTCTTCCTGCATGAGATGTCCTGATTCAGGAATCTCAATGAGACGAGTGCCAATCATCGCGGCAAGTTCTCGGCCACGCGCGACCGGAATCCACTCGTCCTTGGTGCCCCACAGCAACATGACAGGGCAGCGAATGTCACGGTATCGGTTCTGGACCTCATCAGTGAATTTCACATCCATCTGCGCAATCTGGCGATAGAAGGCGCGCTGTCCGATTGGGCCCAGCCACGGGGCGAGGTAGGGTTCAAGCTCCCCATCGCTCATCGAGCGCGTGATCGCACCGCGGATATAGGCGGTCAATATCGCCCGCTGGAGGTACTCGGGAACGCCCGCGAAAGCCGCCTCGTGCTGATGAACGTGCTGCACGAAAGGCGAGCCCCAAGGTCGGATCGCCACCGCGTCGAACATCAGCATTTTGGCGTAGTCGCAGCCGTCAAGAAGATGAGCACGCAGCGCCGTCGCGGCACCAAAATCGTGACAAAGCACGTTCGGACGTTCGAGATGCCAGTGGTTGAACAGGGCGGATAGGAGGCGGTTCTGGACACCCAGGGAAACGTCTTGGCCATCGCGCATCTCCGACTGACCGTAGCCTAAGAGATCGAAAAGGAAGACCTGATGCTCGCGAGCGAGCTCACGAGCGATACTTCGCCAGACATAGGACGAAAATGGGGTGCCGTGCACCAATACGACTGGAGGGCCCTCTCCAAGCACATCGTAAGCGACGCGCTGCCCTTCAAAACTAAACACCTTTCCCAGTGACCATGCAGTTGTCATCGGAATCCTCGCAACATTTAACGCGTCCGGAATTGTACTGCTGCGATCAGGCAGCGAGGCGTGGGGACTGAAGTTGCGGTGCAAGATTCCAGGGCAGGAGGTCGTCGACGCGGTTGATCGGATGGTCCGCAATGCACTCGAGGACGCATCGCAGGTTGGCTTCTGGGTCGAGGCCGCAGAGTTTGGCGGTGCCGATGAGAGAGTAGATGCCGGCGGCGCGCTCGCCGCCGGTGTCGGCACCGGCGAAGGGATGGTTCTTGCGGCCCAGGGCGATAGCGCGCAGCGCCCGCTCGGCCGCGTTGTTGTCGAGTTCCGCGCGACCGTCGTCGCGGTAGCGGCAGAGTGCCTCCCAGCGCGAGAGCGCGTAGCGGATAGCGCCCGCCAGCTCGGACTTCTTCGAGAGCTTGCGCACGGTGGCGATCAGCCAGGCATAGAGGTTCGCGATCAAAGGGCCTGCTCGGGCCTGGCGCACAGCGCAGCGTTCATCGGGAGGCTTGCCGCGGATGTCGCTTTCGATCGCGTAAAACGCGGCGATCCGATCGAGGGCTTGCTTAGCGATCGGGGAATCGCTTGCTTCGTAGATGTCGAAAAACTTGCGTCTCACGTGCGCCCAACAGGCCGCTTCCCGGATACGACCGTTCTCAAAGAGTCGATCGAAGCCGGCATATCCATCGGCATGCAACACGCAGGTAAAGTCGGTGAGGTGTCTGCGGGGATCGCATGATCGGCGAGGACTCACTTAAGAGTTATGCGATGAAGACCGGACGCTTACGGTAGGGTCGGCTGTCGCCGATGAACATGAGCGCAACCCTCGAGCTCACCCCGACTCGGCTGGTGCCGGTTCTTATCCCGGATCAGCTGTGGAACAGGTTGCACCGCCTTGCACCGGAAAACGCCAGCTTCCAACAGGCTTGAGCTGCCGACTGCAACCACTGCGAGAATCTCGCTGCCTAGGCCGTTGCTTTCATAGACAACACCTTTAATTGTTGCTAATGTAAGCAACATGAGGGCCGAGCTGCTGATACGCGAGCGCTTCGTGCTTTCGCGGCGAGCCCTCGTTGAGATCGTGGTCTGGAAACTATCCAAGCCGCTTTCGCAGTCTGCTCACGCGTTCAAGTACCGAATGGCGTACGTGGCAAACGGCCGCTGCGTGCTTCGCTTCGACAACGAAGCGGGTAAAGGCGATCACAAGCACCTCGGCGAGACCGAGGTCCCGTACCAGTTTGCAGACCTCGTTCAGTTGCA
>DATJWT010000314.1:0-21303 GCA_035500975.1 Binataceae bacterium (SeqCode) | reverse complement strand
AACGTTCACGCGCCGTTGGTGATGAAGCAGGGATTCGCGCGCTACGTTCGCAAGTATGTGCAATGTCATCCGACGAAGGCTCAGCTGGTCCCAGGTCCGGGCGGAGAGCCCGCGTACGATGGAATCGCGGAATTGTGGTTCGACAGTATCGACGATTTGCACAAAGCGATAAGCGATCCGTCATACATGAGCGTGATTCACCCTGACGAGCTCAAGTTTCTCGACTTCTCGAACGTCGTGACGCTGCTGGTCGAGGAAGAGCCCAGGTTGTGACGAGCCGGAGCCATCCACGGTGCGAACGGCTTTATCGGGCGCATTCACGCTATAGCAACAATTGATCGCTAGACTTGACCCCGCTAGCCTCTTGGCGGGGCGCGGGAATCAGAACCAGCAAAATGGCGCAATACGACTACGATCTCGCTGTAATCGGGACCGGCCCCGCGGGCCACCACGCCGCAATCCAGGGCGCCAAGCTGCGCAAGCGAGTGGTCGCGATCGAACGCAAGCCGATCGTCGGAGGTGTTTGCGTCAACCTCGGAACGATTCCCAGCAAGACAATCCGCGAGGCGATCCTTTACCTCTCGGGCTACCGCGAACATGGGATCTACGGTGAATCCTACCGGGTAAAGGAGCAGATCACGTTCAAGGATCTGCTCCAGCATGTCGAGCCGGTGGTGCGCACGGAGATCGACGTGATGCGCGATCAGCTGGTGCGCAACCGAATCGAAGTCGCCACCGGCTCCGCATCGTTCGTCGATCCGCATACTCTCTGCCTGCAAGCTGATGGCAACGGTGCGCAGAGAACAATTACCTCCGACAAAATCGTGCTGGCAGTGGGAACGGAGTCGATTCGCGATTCGCGGATGCCGATCGACGGCAAGGATGTCTTCTGCAGCGACGACATACTGGATCTCGACGAATTGCCAAGGACGTTGGCCGTAATCGGCGCCGGTGTGATCGGATGCGAGTACGCCAGCATGTTCGCAGCGCTCGGCGTCCGCGTCACGCTGGTCGACATGCGCCCGCGGCTGCTCGACTTCGTCGATGCGGAAATCATCGAGACGCTTGCCTACCACATGCGGGAGCGGCGGATGGTCTTGCGGCTGGGCGAGGAAGTCTCCTCCGTCGAGCCATTTGAAGAGAACGGCATCAAGCGCGTACGCACCTGCCTGGCCAGCGGCAAGCAACTCGTCACCGACAAGGTCCTCACCAGTACCGGCCGCAACGGTGCGACGGCACGCCTGAACCTGGCCGGCGCGGGGCTTAGCGCCGATTCGCGCGGACGTATCAAAACCAGGCCCTTCTACCAAACCGAGGTCGATCATATTTACGCGGCCGGCGACGTGGTCGGCTTCCCGAGCCTGGCATCGACTTCGAAGGAGCAGGGGCGCATCGCCACCTGCCACGCATTCGGTGTGCCTGCGACGTACGCGCCGGAGCTTTTCCCCTACGGGATTTATACAATCCCCGAGATCTCATTCGTCGGTCAGACCGAGGAGCAGCTCACCGAGAAAGGCATTCCCTACGAGATCGGCAAGGCACAATACAAGGAAGTCGCGCGCGGCAAGATCATCGGCGACCAGATCGGAATGCTGAAGCTGGTTTTTCATCGCGAGACCCACGAACTGTTGGGCGTCCACATCCTCGGCGACGCTGCCGTGGAGCTGGTGCACATCGGGCAAGCCGTACTCTCGCTCAAGGGCAAGATCGATTACTTCATCGATACGGTGTTCAACTACCCGACCTTGGCCGAATGCTATAAAAACGCCGCGCTCGACGGCATCAACCGCATCAATGATTGAACGGGCGGGCTGATGCCCGCGCTCAGCGGGATTTTATAAAGCGCAGACTGAAGTCTGCGCTCACTTTGGACACCGTGCTCTGGTGAGCACGGACCTTAGTCTGTGCTTTCCAGAACCCTTGATCGCACCCGCTCCCAGCCTGTGCCATTCGATCTACTTCGCGTCGTGGAAGATGATCCCGAGCGCGTAGCGCGTTCCGCTCTTCACGGTACTCACACCATGCCGGACCGCGACTCGGTAGTGCCCGCGCGAACCCGCCATCGGGCGATAACGATTCGGGAAAATCAGCGCGCAGCCCTGCTCTATCGTAATCGCCTCTCCGCGCGATTGCGCGCGCGGTCGTTGCTCGATCAGTAGCGACTCTCCGCCTTCGTAATCTTTGCCACGACGGCTCAGGAGGCAGGTGAACTGAAGAGGGAAGGCCAACTCTCCATACAAATCCTGGTGCAAGCAGTTGTAGCCGCCGGTCTGGTAGCGCAGCAGCAGGGGAGTCGGCCTGGTTTGTCCCGCGCGATGGCAGGTCTTCACGTACTCGGCGAGCGATCGTGGATACTCGGTGCGCTCGCGCAACGCCTTGGCCCATCGATTCGCGATCGGCGCCAGGCCGTGATACAGCGCGTGGCGCATTTCGCCGACGATCGCGGGCAGCGGATAGGCGAAGTACTTGTATTCGCCTTCGCCATAATGGAACCGGGCCATGTCGACCCGGTTCCGAAAGCGTTCACGATTGTCGTAGAGCGCGACGAGGCTCGCGCATTCGCCGGAGGTCAGCACACGTTCGGACAGCGCATATCCTCGCTCATCCAGATCGCGTTCGATCTGCTTCCAATCCAGCGCGCTGACGCGGTCTCCGGCGGCCGTCACGCGCTCAGGCCGCGTTCTGGCGAACGAACTCGCCGATTCGCTCGATCGCCTGCTTGCCCTCATCGAGCATCGGGGCGAACAGATGCCACACGTGGATCATGTTCTCCCAGGGCTCGTAGGTAACCTTCACGCCCGCCTTCCTCGCGCGTTCAGCGAGTCGCGACGCGTCATCGAGCAGAGTCTCCGCCGTGCCAACCTGGATCAAGAGAGGAGGCAGGCCCGACAGGTCGGCATACAGAGGAGCCGCAAGGGGAGTGCGTGGGTCCTTGCCGCCCAGGTAAGCCTTGGCCATGCCGAGCAGCCCGGCCTTCTGCACGATCGGGTCGGCCGCGGCCTTCGAGGTCATCGAATCTCCAATACCTTCCATGTCCACCCAGGGAGAAATCGGCGCTCCAGCGGCGGGCACCGGCAGCTTCGCATCGCGAATCGCCACCAGCGTCGCGATAGTAAGTCCGCCACCTGCCGAGTCGCCCGACACTGCGATGCGATTGGGCTTGAGCCCCTGCGCGAGCATCCAGCGGTACGCCGCGACGGCATCGTCGACCGCGGCCGGATGCGGATGCTCGGGTGCGAGGCGATAGTCAACCACCAGCACGCGTGCCTTGGCTGCGCGCGATAGCCTGCCTGCCAGTGATCGATGAGTGTTGATCGATCCGATCACATATCCGCCGCCGTGGAGGTAGAGGATCGCGCGGCCCGGATCCGCGCCCGGTGCGGTGACCCACTCAGACTTCACGCCGCCGGCGCTGACCGGCTCGCATTTCACATCGGGCTCCACCGGAAACATCGCGGCCATCGCCTCGAAGCCCGCGCGCGTCTGCTCGACGGTCTGGTCGGGGTTGAGAGGCTGCGCCTTTAACATCTGGACCAATGACTGAAGCTGTTGCTGTGACATGACTCTTTCTCCCTATCGATAGCGATTTACCATTCCGGTCCCTGGCCGGACAGACTCGGCATTCCCGAATGCGCCCACAGTCCACCGTCGGCTACATAGAACGATCCCGTCACGAACGAGGCCTCGTCCGAAGCCAGGAACAACACCACGTTGGCGATTTCTTGCGGCTCTCCCAGCCGGCCCATCGGGATTGCCTCGCGGATTCGCGCGACCACATCGGGACGCGAATCCTCCAGCCGCAGCAGCGGGGGAGTGCCGATCGGTCCCGGGCATACCGCGTTGCAGCGAATCCCCTTGCGCGCATATTCGATCGCGGTGGACTTGGTGAGGCCCACCACGCCGTGCTTGACCGCGTTGTATGCCCCCAGCGTGTAGTCGCCCGCCAGGCCTGACACCGACGCTGTGTTGACGATCGCGCCGCGCCTGCGCGGCAGCATCACGTCGATGGCGCACTTGGTCGCGTACCAGTACGCAGTCAGGCCAACATCCATCGTCTTCTGCCAGCCATCGAGAGTGAGTTCGCCGACGCGCCCGACGGTGGTGAAGATCGCGTTGTTATGCAGGATATCGAGCTGTCCGAAATGATCGACGGCAAACTTGATCATCTTTTCGATGTCGTCGCGCGCACCGACGTCGGCATGATGAAACTCCGCGTTGCCCCCAGCCTTGCGAATGTCGTTGGCCACGCGTCGGCCGCCGTCGTCGTTGAGGTCGGCGATGACCACGCGGGCGCCTTCGCGCGCGAAAGTTTTCGCGGTTGCCTCACCGATTCCGGAGCCGGCGCCGGTGATGAGCGCTACCTTGTCTTTGAGACGCATCGGCATTCTCCTCGGGTCGCGGTGCTGCACTCAGAAACGACCGGGAAGTATAACTCCGGTCAGTTTCCGCCTGCAAAGACGAGCTTGTGTTCGAGCCTCGACCAGGAGCGATGATCGCGGGTGGCGATTTGGCGACTACTGGCCGATGCGGTGGTGCTCTTTCATGCGGCGTACGTCGCCTTCGTGGTGTTCGGCCTGGTTGCGATTCCGCTGGGCGCGGCATTCGGATTCCGATGGGTCCGCAATCTTCGCTTTCGCATACTGCATCTTGCCGCGATGGCGCTGGTGTTCGTGGAGATGCTCGCCAGGATCATGTGCCCGCTGACGGTGATCGAGAACGCTCTGCGAATCTGTGCCGGCGGCTCACGTTATCGAGGGGACTTCCTTGCGTACTGGACCCATCGGCTCATTTTCTATTCCTGGCCTCCGTGGGTCTTTGATGTTCTGTACGTCGGCACGATGTTGGCTATCATCCTGCTCCTGCTGCTGGTGCCGCCCGATCGCCGCGAGCCCCGCGCGGCGCGCTGAGCTTGCCGTAACCGCGACGATGGTTCTACATTCGCCCGGAGGCGCGGCTGGCGCACGAGTTTCGAGGTGAGCATGAAAGTTTCGCTCTTCTATTTGCCGGGCGTAGGCGACAAGACCCAGATCGAAAAGGGGAAGGTGGGGCTCAACGGGGGCCTGTACGACCAGATGCTGCGGGAGCTTTCCGCGCAGGCCCGCCTCGCCGATGACCTTGGCTACGACTCGATCAGCTTCACCGAGCATCACTTTCACGTCGAAGGCTTCGAGCTTTCCAACAACCCTGTGCTGCTCGATCTCTACATCGCGATGCAGACCAAGCGGCTGCGCGTTGGACAGCTTGGAATCGTGTTACCGTCGCAGAATCCGATTCGTGTCGCCGAAGACATCGCGATGCTCGATCACATGTCGGGTGGGCGCGCCAACGCCGGTTTCGCGCGCGGCTATCAGCGCCGATGGGTCGACATCATGGCCCAGCAGACCCACGGCATCCATGGCGCACTGCCTCATCAGCACGACGAAATCGATGCCGCGAACCGGGCGGCCTTCGAGGAATGCTTTCAGATCATCCGGAAAGCCTGGACCGACGATTTTCTGACTTACAATGGCAAGTACTGGCGTATCCCGGCCGGCGATACGCCGTGGACGCTCGATGCGACGCAGAAGTGGGGCGGGGGAGTGGAAAACGGAGTCGTACGCTCGGTCGCAGTTGTGCCCAAGCCGGTGCAGAAGCCGCATCCTCCGCTTTTCCAGCCGTTTGCATCTTCGGAACGGAGCATCCGATGGTGCGCCAAGGAGGGCGTGACCGCGATCCTTCCCCCGCTTCATCCGAAGTATGAGGCACAGCTCTGCAAGATCTACTCGGATGTGTCCGGGAATCCGATCGGCGAAGGCATGGGTGTCCTGCGCGACGTGATAATCGCGGATACCGACGAAGAGGCGCGCGCGATTTGGCATGAGAGTGGGTATTTCTGCGGGCACGAATGGTTCGAACCGTTCGGATTCTCGGCCGGGATGGAAGATCCCGAGACCAAAGAAGTCGCTGATCTTTGGAAGGACGGGCTGGCGTTCGTAGGCACGGTCGATACGGTCTCTCGGCAGGTCGAATCGTTCATGAAGCGATTGCCGGTACGGTGGATCTTCGCGTGGATGTACAACGGCCTAATGCCGCATGACCGCCTGATGAAAACCATCGAACTGTTCTGGACCAAGGTCATGCCTCGCGTCGGCAACGCTTAACTACACTCCCGTCGGTCTGAACCTGGCCGGCGCGATGGGGCGGTGGCTCGGCGGCGCTGTATCCCCATCCGCAATCCGCGTATGATTTTGCGGATCTCGAATGCCGATCCAACTCGTATCTCAAAACCTGCTGGAAGATCTGGGGATGATCCTGTGCGTGGCGGCGGTCACCACGGTCGTGTTCCAGGCGATCAAGCAGCCGGTAGTGGTCGGCTACCTGATTGCCGGCATCCTGGTCGGTCCCCATGTTCCGTTTCCGCTTCTGGCCAGCGGCGAGCGAATCCATATTCTCTCCGAGCTCGGCGTCATCTTGTTAATGTTCGCGCTCGGTCTCGAATTCAGCATCCGAAAGCTGATTCGCCTGGGCCCGACGGCAGGCTTCGTCACCGCCCTCCAGGTCGGCCTGATGATCTGGCTCGGCTACATGGTGGGAAACGCCCTGGGATGGACACATCTCGAGAACATCTTTGTCGGCGTTGCGCTCTCTATTTCGAGCACTACGATCGTCGCCAAGGCCTACGGCGAGCAGGGAAACATCAGCCAGCACGTCAGCGACCTGGTCTTTGGAGTCCTGCTGGCAGAGGACCTGACCGCGGTTATGCTTTTGGCGGTTCTTACCGCATTGGCTTCCGGAGCCGGACTCAGCGCACATATGATGCTGCTGACGGTGGGCAAGCTGGCCTTGTTCCTGGCCGCGCTGGTGGGCGGGGGCTTGCTGATCGTTCCGCGCCTGGTACGCATCGTGGTTCGCTTGCAGAGGCCGGAGACGACGCTGATTGCCGCCATCGGAATTTGTTTCGGCCTTTCGATCCTGGCTGAGCACGCCGGCTATTCGGTCGCGCTCGGCGCCTTCCTGGCGGGCTCGCTGGTCGCGGAGTCGGGCGAGTCCAGGAGCATCGAGCACCTGGTGGAGCCGGTCCGCGATATTTTTGGGGCGGTGTTTTTCGTGTCGGTCGGAATGATGATCAACCCGACCCTGATTGCCGAACATTGGGTCGCTCTCGCGTTGCTGGTGTTGGCGGTTATTGTCGGAAAGTTCTTTGGCGTTACGATCGCTTCACTGTTATCGGGCGTCGGTGTGCGCACCTCCGTGCAGGCCGGCATGAGCCTGACCCAGATCGGCGAGTTCTCTTTCATCATCGCGGGCCTGGGCGTCTCGACTCACGCGACCCGCGATTTCGTATACACCTTGGCCGTGGCTGTTTCCGCGATCACCACCTTCACCACTCCGTTCATGATTCGGGTTTCGATTCCTCTTGCGCAATGGATCGCCAGCCATCAGCCGGCCGGCGTCGGGACCATGCAGGGCATGTACGATTCCGTGATGGAGCGAATCCGGCGAGGTACGGTGCCGTTTCGCGATGTCGTTCAGCCGTTGCTGATGATGGCCGGCGGCACCGTCGCCGTCGCGATCATCATGATCTTCAACGACGTGGACTTCTTCGGTGTCACGCAACTGGTGATCGAACGCTTCCACCTCGATTTCTTTGAGACCGAGATCCTGGTCGATGTCGCCGCGGCCCTGCTGTGTACGCCCTTCGCCGCCGCGATGTATTTCGGTGCGACCAGGATTGCGACCAAGCTGGTGCTCGCCGCATTGACCGAGGAGCACAGCCGCGATCATGACACGGGAGCTTTGACGGGGCCCGCGCAGGCCCTGGTCGCGGTGCTGAGAGCGACGCTATTGCTGGTATGCGTGGTTCCGCTGCTGGCCCTGGTGCAGCCCTTCCTCGAGCCGATCGAGGGAATCGGGTTTGCCCTGGTGATGGGGACTCTGATGGCGGGTGTGCTGATAACCAGCGCGCGAAAAATGCACGGCCAGATGCACGTGCTGAAAGATATCCTTGCGGTATCTCTCACGCGCGCTCGTGCGCTCGCGCATAGTGCCGAGGAGATCCCGGGATTCGGAATGATCACACCGATCCGCCTGCAGGCGGGCGCGGCCGCTATCGGTCGCACCCTTGCTTCGATCGATCTCCGCGCGCTGACCGGAGCCGCGGCGATCGCGATTTCACGCAATCACGAAGTGCTCGTGGCCAACGGCGGCGAGGTTCTGCAGGAAGGCGACATCGTCGGCTTGAGCGGCACCTCCGAAAGCATTGAGGCGGCGCGCCGCCTGCTCACCGAAACAGTCATTGTCCCCGTCTGATCCGTCTCCCGCGATCCCGATGCCCGCCTTGCATCCAGCGCGGGTCAGACATACGTTCCCATCGGACTGCGAAACTTCGTGAGGCGTTAGATGAATCTCAAAGACACGGTGGCCCTGGTTACCGGCGGTGGATCCGGACTTGGCGAAGCGACTGCCCGCGAGCTCGCTTCAGGAGGCGCGAAAATCGCAATCCTCGACCTCGGCTCGTCGCCGGGCCAGAAAGTCGCGGACTCGCTCGACGGTATCTTTGTCGCTGCCGATGTAGTCTCGGACAAGGAAGTCGCAAGCGTGATCGCGAAGACCGTCGCAAAATTCGGCACCGTGCATATCGCGGTCAACTGCGCCGGAATCGGCCGCGCCATGCGCACCATCACCAAGGAAGGCCCGCACTCGCTCGACCTCTTCAAGAAGGTCATCGAGGTCAACCTCAGCGGTACCTTCAATGTGATTCGGCTCGCGGCCGCTCAGATGGCGAAAAATCAGCCCAACGCCGATGGTGAGCGCGGAGTCATCATAAACACCGCTTCCGTGGCTGCCTTCGACGGGCAGATAGGTCAGGCCGCTTATTCTGCTTCCAAGGGCGGGGTTGTAGGAATGACGCTGCCCATCGCGCGTGACCTGTCGTCGGTGGGGATCCGCGTATGCACTATAGCCCCGGGCACCTTCGAGACTCCGATGCTGGCGGGGTTGCCCGATCCTGCACGCAAAGCGCTCGCCGCGCAGATTCCGTTCCCGCAGCGCCTGGGACAGCCGCGCGAATATGCGGCGTTGGCCCGGCACATCGTGGAGAACGCGATGTTAAACGGCGAGACGATCAGGCTCGATGGCGCGCTGCGGATGCCGCCGCGCTGATTCGCGAAATTCCGGAAGTTACTTCTGTGCGGCCGAAGTGGCCGCGCCCTGCGAGGCCTCGTCCGACGCCATGTTGGCGCCGATCGTGATGATCAGCTCGCCCTGCTCATAGTGCGGTCCGCCGACGATCAGGTTGCCCTTGTCGGGCA
Organism: Binataceae bacterium (SeqCode); assembly: GCA_035500975.1. Lineage (GTDB taxonomy): Bacteria > Desulfobacterota > Binatia > Binatales > Binataceae > JAFAHS01. The sequence goes on along the minus strand of DATJWT010000314.1, from coordinate 12,013 downwards.
GCTTGAGGTCGGTGGTGAGCATCGGCTTCTCACCCTGGAAGAGCAGCACCTCCATGGCGATCATGTTGCCGTCGACGGAATGGGGCTGGATGTGCAGGATGCGACCCCCGGGCATCGTGAATTCGATCATCTTGCCCATCTCGGTGCGTCCGTTCTGCTCGCTGACCAGTTGATAGGTCGTGTACTTGAACATTTTGTGCAGCCGCGGACCCATGGGACCGAGCTGCGGGTCAATGCCTTCGTTGGTGTCGGCGGCGAGGACCGAATCGACCTGCACAATAACGATTTGGGGTCGGGGTTGCTGGGCCTGCGCGAATCGCGGAACGGCAAGCACACACAGTACCGCCAGGAGCAGCGCGAATTTTCCCGGTCGAAGCATTGCGATTCCTACTGCTGATCCGGCAGCCAGATTACGGTCGTGTCCATGCGCGGTTCGTTCCAAACCGCGACCGAAGGAATATCAGATTCGAGCTTGGAGATAACTGCCTGCGGTTCTTCCTCTGCCTGGGCCACGTCGCGGGCAAGCTCGTTGCGAGCAGTTTGGGTGGTGGCTACCGGAGCGCTCACCAGCTCACGTTCGACCCTGGCGATCTCGCGCGGCGCACCTGAATGCGTCATCACGGTCTGCGCGTATGGGGTCACAAGGACTACCGTGACCGCCGCGGCGACCGCGGAGGCGACCGCGATGCCGAGGTTGGATGGGAACAATTCTCCGACGCCGCCGAACATTCTGCGCAAACGGACCGTGAACGGCACCGGCAAGTTCTCGATGCGCCGTATCACGGCTTCCTTGAAGCCATCGAGCGGCAGTTCCGGGTCGAGGCTCCGCAGCTCGCGGCCAAGTTGGGCGTAGTCCGCCAACTCCGCCGTGCATTCTTCGCAGCGGGCAAGGTGGAATGCCACTTCCTGGTATTCGTGCGGCTCGAGTTCCCGGTCTTCGAACGGGCCGAGCATAAGGCTCAGGTGATTGGTTTCCGCCATCATCCGCCCTCGTCCTGGCCAAGATCCTTCAGCAGCCCGCGCATTCGATTACGAGCGTAATGCAGGCGGCTCATGACCGTGCCGCGCGGGCATTGCAGCACTTCGCTGATCTCGTCGTAGGAGAGCCCTTCCACTTCGCGTAAAAGTATCACTGCGCGATGTTCAGGCGTCAACTCCTCCAGCGCCTGCGAGAGGCGTCCAGAGAGTTCCTTGCGACTCGCGGCCTTGAAAGAGTCACCCTTGTCGGTCGGGATCCGCTGTAATTCAACTTCGGCATCTTCCCCGCGGAGCACGACATGCCGGCCTTCGCGGCGCCAGAAATCGATCGCGAGGTTTGCCGCGATTCGATACAGCCACGTCGAAAAACTGGATCGCGATTCGAATTTTGAAAGGTTCTCGTACGCCCGTACGAAGGTCTCTTGCGCGAGTTCGATCGCATCATCCTGGTTGTGCACGACCGCGAAGGCTACGTTTGCGACCCGCCGTTGGTATCGCTCGACCAACACACCGAAAGCCTCGGAGTTGCCTTTCCTGGCCTTTTCGATGAGTTCGGCTTCGTCGCCAGCCTGCCGGCTCGGGGTTCTCAAAGGGGTTAGACGTGCGAAGGGGTGGAGAAATTCAGGCGCAAACTACTCGCCAGCGCGCATTTCAGCCCAATTGTCGCCCCATTTCAGGTCAACTTTCAGCGGGACGCGCATTTCGGCTACCCCCTCCATCTCCTTCCGTGCGATGTCGCCGACTTCGCGAAGCTCTGCATTTTGCACTTCGAGAAGCAGCTCGTCGTGAACCTGCATCACCATCCTCGCGCCCATCTTCTGGTCACGAATCCGGTTGTGTAGTCCTATCATTGCCACCTTTATCAAGTCAGCCGCGCTGCCCTGGATAGGAGTGTTGATGGCAATCCTTTCGGCCTGCGCCCTGGCTCCCCCCTGTGGCGCGTTCAGCTCGGGCAAGTAGCGTCTACGCCCGAACATCGTGGTGACAAACCCATCTCTTCGCGCGCGATCCAGGGTCTCCTTGAACCACGAACTGACCCCAGGCAGGCGCTCGAAGTATCGCTTGATATAGTCCGACGCCTCGGCGAGCGAAATCCCCAGTTCTCCGGCAAGCCGGCTCGGGCCCATACCGTAGATAATCCCGAAGTTGATCACCTTGGCGAGGCGCCGTGCCTCCGGATCCAGCTTGCCCTGTGAAACGCCCAAGACTTCCATCGCGGTCCGCACATGGATGTCCTCGCCGCGCTGGAAGGCATCGACCAGCGTTGGATCGCCCGACAGATGCGCGAGCACGCGCAGGTCGATTTGCGAATAGTCGGCCGAGAGCAGCAGATGGTCGCGGGGCGCCACGAACGCGCGCCGAATCCGGCGGCCGGCTTCGCTGCGAATCGGGATGTTTTGCAGATTGGGATCGCTGGAACTCAGGCGCCCCGTTGCTGCGAGAGCCTGATGGAAGGTCGTGTGGATGCGGCCGGTTGCGGGATCGATTAATTGCCCGAGCGCGTCCGCATACGTGGATTTCAGCTTCGCGAGCACCCGGAACTCGATCAATTTGCGGGGCAGCGGATGGACACTCGCGAGCTTCTCCAGCGTGTCGGCATCGGTCGAGTATCCACTCTTGCTCTTCTTTATTCCTTTGACCGGCAACTTCAACTCGGTGAACAGGATCTCACGGAGTTGAATGGGTGAATTGAGATTGAACTTCCGGCCCGCAGCTTCGTAACACTCCAGTTCCAGCCGCGCGAGCTCTTTGCCGAATTCGTCCGCGATTCCCTTGATAGCGGTGGCATCGATGCTGACTCCGGTGGCTTCCATATCAGCAAGGACAACGGCCATCGGCATTTCGATATCGTTGAACAGTCTTTCGAGCCCCTGGGCGGCGAGCTTCGGCGCCAATGCTTCGCGCAGTGATGCGACGATCTCGGCTTGGGGAAGCGACCCACTGGATCGGCCGAGCGGAGCGAGGTGCTCGTGATAGAGGTCATCCAGCGAAGGTTCGGTGCGTCCCGAGTTGATCAGGAAGCCCGCCAGCATGGTGTCGAAATCGACTCCCTCGAGCCGAATCCCCAGTTTGCCGAAGCGGCGCAGATGCTCTTTCAGATCATGACATGCCTTTGGCGGCTTGGGCTGGCCTAGAAGCTGCGCAGCCTCGGAAATCAGATCTCGCCCCAGGAAGTGCGTCTTATCTCCACCGTGCAGTTGAAGCTTTTCTCCGCCCGAGCCGTCGTCGATAAGCGCCACCGCCAGCCGCTGGGACTTCGCGAGGTCGGACAGAATCTTGTCGATCTCGCCGTGCTCGACCGGCTTCTCCGATCGGGGCGTCATCGGCAATTCGACCTGGCTTGGCCGAATCTCCTGGATCATCGACGTGAACTCCAGGTCGCGCATCAATTCCGCCGATGCGTCCTGGTCGATTCCGGTCCACGCGCAATTCTCCGGGGTTACGTCCAGCGGCATGTCGATCTCAATACGCACCAGCCGTCGCGCGAGTTCGGCATCGGCGCGATGCTCTTTCAGAAGCGCCGCGACCTTTGCGCCGCCGCGAATTCCGCAGTTCGGGACGTCATCGAGATGAGCATAGAGGTTGTCCAGGTCGCCGAATTTCTGGATCAGGGTAGATGCAGTCTTCTCACCTATGCCCGGAACTCCCTTGATATTGTCGATCGAGTCGCCCATCAGTGCCTGGACATCGACCAGCGCCCTGGGCTCCACCCCGAACTTGTCTTTCACCTCGCGCACACCCGTGCGCTTGTCGCCCATCGTGTCCCACAACGTGATACGCGGACTGACGATCTGCTTGAAGTCCTTGTCCGAGGTGACGATGACGGTGTCGAAGCCTTCCCTGGCTGCGCACGTTGCGAGAGTGCCGATAACGTCATCGGCTTCCACCCCGTCGCGAATGATGCTCTTGATGCGGAAGGCGTCGACCGCGCGATGGATGTAGGGAATTTGTTTCTGCAGGTCGCTGGGCGTTTCGACCCGATTCTTCTTGTAGTCCTCGAACAAATCGTCGCGGAAGTTACGTTTCGGAGAATCGAACACGACCGCTATGTGCGTGGGACGCGTGTCCTTTAGCAGCTTCATCAGCATTCGGATGAAGCCGTATACGGCGTTCACCGGCATGCCGCGCGAATTGTTGAGTTCGGGCAGAGCGTGGAAAGCGCGGAAGACGTAACCCGAGCCATCTACCAGGACCAGGTTGCGCCGCACCTCCGCCATAACCTGAACCTACCGGATGCGGCGTAGCAATGAAAATGAAGCTGGGCAATCTCTGGACAGCGGAGCCCTGTTCACACAGGCCCGCTCAAAGCGTAGAAGCTACACCAACGCGGAGGTGACAGATGCACGTAGCGATTGTCTGCACTGCATTGCTTGGGTTGCTGCTCTTCGGACTGGGACTGGCAGTCTCCAACACCCGCAACCGGACCAGCACCATCGCCGGTTCGTCGCAGGATCCCGCCGACTTCCTCTACAAGATGGTCAGGGCGCACGGAAACACCGCCGAATATGCCCCGATGTTCGCCGTGCTCTTTCTGCTCGTGGGCGAGCGCAATCCCGCGACCTGGGTGCTGTGGACGATGGGTCTCGCGACGGCGTGCCGCTATCTGATCGCGATCGGGATGATCGTCTCCCCGACCCTTGCGAAACCGCATCCTCTCAGATTCGCAGGCGCTCTGGGGACCTACGTTACCGGCATCGCGCTCAGTATCGCGGCCTTCACAGCCGCATAAGAGCGCGCGGATAGGCTCATAAGCATTTCTGCGGACCGCGCGTGTTGTGCGGGCGTACGCATTGTATTGACTCTTCGGCCTATCGTTGTTTAACTTTTTGCTTGCTCGGTGCGCGTCGAATTCACAGCATCGAGCCTTCGTCATATTGGCTGGTAGATCTGTCAACCGCTGATAGCGGCGGCTGCGTTGCAGGCGACTGATGATTGAGGTCAAAAATTTAACCAAGGCCTACGGCAATTTCGTCGCCGTCCGGGATGTCTCCTTCAAGGCGGAGAAGGGCTCGATCCTCGGCTTCCTCGGCCCCAACGGCGCCGGCAAGACCACCACGATGCGGATTATCACCGGCTTTATGCCGGCGACCTCCGGCACTGTGCTGGTCGACGGACTCGATATCTTCACGCATTCTCTCGAGGCGCGCCGCAAGATCGGCTATCTGCCGGAGAATCCACCCCTGTACGTCGATATGCGGGTCGAGGCGTACCTGCGCTTTGTCGCCAGGCTGCGTGGGGTTCCCCGTGCAAAGCTCGATGATGCGCTCGAACACGCACTTGAAGTTTGCGGTCTGGACGACATGCGCACCCGCATCTGCGGCCAGCTCTCGAAGGGCTACCGCCAGCGCGTTGGGCTGGCGCAGGCGCTGATTCACGATCCGCAGGTGCTGGTACTCGATGAGCCGACGATCGGCCTGGACCCGCGCCAGATTCACGAAATCCGTGGGCTAATCAAGACGCTGTCGGGTGATCGCACGGTAGTTCTTTCGACTCACATCCTGCCCGAGGTTTCACAAATCTGTGACAAGGTCGTGATCATCTCGGATGGCCACGTGGTGCTCGAAGAGAAGATTTCGGAAATTCCTGCCGGCACCACGCTCGAGCAGGTATTCCTGGGAGCGATCTCGCGAGAACGCCACGATGGCGGCGCGGATGCGGAGGAGACGCTTGAGGAGGTTGGCGCCGGGCACGCCTGAGACCGTTTCCGATGAAAAACGCACTCACAATTGCGGGCAAGGAGCTCGCCGCGTACTTCGTACAGCCAGTCGCGTACGTCGTGCTGACGGTGTTCCTGTTGCTCGGCGGATTCTTCTTCTTCGAATTGCTCAGCTACTTCCAGATCGTGCTGCAGATGTATGCCGCGATGCAGAACCCGCAGGTGCTGGAGCATATGAACCTGAACCAGCGCGTCATCGAGCCGCTGCTGCACAACATGTCGATCGTGCTGGTGATCCTGGTCCCGGCGATCACTATGCGCAGTTTCGCGGAAGAGAAGCGCAGCGGCACCTACGAGTTTCTTCTTACGGCGCCGGTTCGCACCGGAGAAATCGTCGCCGGCAAGTTCATCGCCGCCGCGGCCTTCATGCTTATCATGGTGCTCCTGGCGGGAATCTTCCCGCTCATCCTGGTCGTCTTCGGCAATCCCGAGGTGGGAGTGATGGTTTCGGGCTACCTGGGGTTGCTGGTGCTCTCGCTGAGCTTCGTGGCGGTGGGGCTCTTCACCAGTTCGATTACACAGAACCAGATCATCGCGGCCATCACCTGCTTCGGTGCGCTGCTGATCCTTTATGTCATCTCATGGCCCGCGCAGACGGGAAGCTCCGGATGGGTTTCCGATTTGCTGCGCTATCTTTCAATCACCGACCACTTCTCGCAGATGGTTAGCGGAATCATCGATACTCGCGACCTGGTCTATTTCCTGAGCCTCATCCTGGTGGCGCTGTTCCTGACCCAGCGCACGGTTGAGTCGGCTCGCTGGCGCTAGCAGGAGACACGATGCGACGATCTGCGGCGCTCTACGGAATAATCGGCCTCGTCCTGCTGATTTTCGGCATTATCGATCATCAGATCGCGCCGGGGTTCCGCTTCTTCGTATGGGTCAACTTGGTCGCGGGCATTTTTGCGCTGGTGCTCTGGATCACCTCCAGCGGCTCCGCCATCGGTTCGATCGTCGGTCAGCGCTCCACGCGCTACGGCGCCAACGCGATCCTGTACTCGATCGCGTTTGTCGCGCTGATCATCGCGGCCAACTACATCTCGAGCCTGCACCATCGCCGGCTCGACCTCACCACCGAAAAGGTCTTCAGCCTGTCGTCGCAGTCGGAGCAGGTCGTCAAGAATCTCAAGGAACCGATCAAGCTGATCGGGTTCTTCCAGGGCGGCGAGAACCAGACGGCGCGCGATCTGTATGCCACCTACGCGTACGCATCGCCCAAGGTGACCTACCAGCTCGTCGATCCCGACAAGCATCCCGAGATGGCGGAGCGCTACAAGGTCACGGTGATGAACACCACCCGCGTCCAGGTGGGTGGCCCGGATTCGGACAAAGGGACCAACGTCACCGATCTGAGCGAAGAAGCGCTGACCAACGCGATCATCCGCGCCACCACCAGCGGCAAAAAGGTCGTCGAGTTCCTCGATGGGCATGGCGAGGCCGACCCCAGCGACGTTCAGAACAACGCAGGCTACGGGGAACTCAAGAAGGATCTGGAAGGCGAGGGTTACGAAGTTCGCAAGCTCGAGCTCGCGCAGCTCCCCAAGGTGCCCGACGACACGACGATGGTCGTGATCGCGGGGCCCGAGAAGCCCCTGCTGCCGCATGAAATCGAGCAGCTCCAGGCCTACCTGAAGAACGACGGGCGCGTCATCGCGATGTTCCGTCCCGAGCGTCCCGACCAGTCTATCGACGAGAATGCGCTCGCGAGCATGGTCGCGGATTGGGGCGTGAAGGTCGGCAACGATATCGTCGTCGACCAGGTTGTTCGTCTGTTCGGAGGACCTGCACTCGGTCTGAACCCGATTGTGCAGGACTACGGCAATCATCCGATCACGAAGAACTTCAAGCAGCGCACGGTCTTCCCGATGGCGCGGTCGCTCACCGTCGAAGACAACCTCAAGCAAGGACTCACAGTCACTCCGATTGCAAAGACCAGCGACACGTCATGGGCCGAAGTCGATCTCGACACCCTCTTCAAGCAACAGAAAGCCCAGCTCACCCCGAAAGATACGCGGGGCCCGATCAACGTCGCAGTCGCCGTGAACGGCGACCTGGGCGAGATGGGTATGGGCAAGGGCACCGCGCGCCTGGTCGTGTTCGGCAGCACCGACTTCGTCGACAATCAGTACATCAGCAATTTTTTCAACCGCGATTTCTTCGTGAACAGCGCCGATTGGCTGGCCGGCGAGGAAAATTCAATTTCCATACGCCCGCGATCGCTGCGCGCATCGCGCTTCCGCCTCACGGTCGATCAGTTCAGCGTGGTGTTCGCACTCTCGGTGCTGTTGCTGCCGGAGCTTCTGCTGATCGCGGGAATCGCGGTCTGGTGGGAGCGAAGGAATTAGAGACCGCCACATCGGCTCGCACCTGCGATGCGCTTTCGCAATACGATCATCGTACTGGTTCTAGCGGCCCTGGTAGGCGCCTACGCTTACTATTCCGCCTATAACCAGAAGCCCGAAGTCGCGCAGAAGGTTCTCAATATCCAGCCGTCCGACATCGCGAAGATCGAGCTCAAGTACCCCGACCGCGAGATTGAGCTGGAGCGCCCGAAGGGGGGCGACTGGAAGATGGTCAAACCGATCGGCGCCGATGCCGACCAGACCACGGCTAACAACCTCGCGCGCGCCATCGCCGATGCGACCGTGACCAAGACGCTCGACGAAACTCCCACTGATTTGAGTCCTTTCGGATTGGCCAAGCCCGCGACCGTCGTCACTGTGACGACCTACGACGGGAAGCAACTGCCGGGCATCGAAGTCGGCAAGACTACCCCGATCGGGTTCAGCGCTTACATCAAGACCACCGAGAAGCCCGCAATCATGCTCACGTCTTCGGCATTTCCGGCGGGAATGAACAAGACCGTCGATCAGCTGCGCAGCCGCGACCTGATGACCTTCAAGGTCGATGACATCACCAAGGTCATCATCAACAAGGACAACGGCCAGACGATCGAGATCGATAGAGACGGCGACAAGTGGCGCATCGTCAAGCCCGGTAACTACCTCGCCGATCCGACCCAGGTGCGCCAGCTTCTTAGCACGCTCGTCAATGCCAAGGTCGCGGACTTTATCGGCGATGCGCCGAGCAGCGTTACGCAATACGGGCTGGAGAAGCCGCATCTGACGGTCACCGTTTATGGAAAGGGTGCCGCCTCCGAATCGCTGCTTTTCGGCTTCAAGCAGAGCGAACAGGGCAAGGACGGCATTTATGTGCGGCGCGGGGAGCGCACGCCGGTCTATACGGTTCATCAATGGGTAGTGGGCAGCCTCGACCGCTCGGTGCTCGATCTTCGCGACAAAACCGTATTCAGTTTCCAGTCCTCGGACGTCGATAGCGCCGCGGTCAAGGTCGGCTCAGACCAGTTCACGTTGAAGCGCTCGGCGGGCGGCAAGTGGGATATCACGCAGGGCGGAAAGACCGTGGAGGCCGATGTCGCCGTAGTGGAACGCTTCCTCGATGAACTCCGCGACTTGAAGGGCGTATCGATCGTCGCGGACCCCATGCCGTCTCCCGTACCATTCGGCCTCGACCAGCCTGCGATTGCGGTCACATTGATGGGCAAGGACGGCAAGAATATCGGCACGGTCAAGCTCTCGAAGATCACGGTGAAACCGACCGGCGCGCCCGAGCCCGGCAGCGCCGCGGGACCGCGCACGGAATACTATGCGGACTCGAGCGCCGGCACTGCCGTGTACTCGATCAGCGATTTCAGCTTCAGCCAGTTGAACAAGCCCTCCGCGGTGTTCCACACGCGGAGCGAGGCAACGCCGGCCGCGACCCCTCAGAAGAAGTAGCGGCACAGGCTTTCAGCCTGTGCCTTCGCGCCCTTACTTCAGAGATAATTGTTTAGTACTCGCGATCTCGCGATCGTCGCATCAGTTGATGAGGTGCGAAGATGACGCCTGATCACGAGGTTCCCCGAGTCTGTTCTTTCTGCGAGGCGACCTGTGGCGTCGTAGCGGAAGTTGCACACGGCGCCATCGTCAACGTGCGCGGCGACAAAGGCGACCCGTTCTCGCGAGGTTTCATCTGTCCGAAGGCTTACGGGCTCAAGGAGCTCCACGATGACCTCGAGCGCCCGCGCCATCCGCTCAAGCGCACGCCGACGGGCTGGCAGGAGGTGTCGTGGCCCGACGAATTTTCTAACCGACAACCAGGCTTACGATACTGCCAGCGGGACGGCGGTGCTGTTCGGCACAGCGGTTACCGTTGAGCCGGCGATGTGAGGGTTATCCCTCCGCGATGACGTGAGCGATTGCCTCTTTGGCGGTGTGCGTGATGCTCAAATGAAAGATGGTGATGTTCTTCCTGCGCGCGAACTCCGCTGATTTGCCGTGCAGCGCGATGGTGGGGGCCTTGCCGCGCTCGCGCACCACCTCGATTTCGCTCCATCCCACGTTGCGATTCCATCCTGTCCCCATCGCCTTCATCGCGGCTTCTTTCGCGGCGAAGCGGGCCGCATAGCTTTGGTAACGTGGCACACCGCGCGATTCGCAATAGCGAACTTCGCGATCGGTAAACACCCGCGCGCGAAACCGCTCTCCGGTGCGATCGCGTTTGAGCGCACGCTCGATGCGCTCGACTTCAATCACGTCGATTCCAGTGCCCAGGATGTTGGCCATCGCAGCTCCGCGGAAAAGTATCGACTCTCGCGCTGCACGTTTCAATCGGGGTGGGATCGTTTCGCTTGCCGCCCGCGAACGCGGAATCCTATTCTGGGACGACTCGAAGGAAGTGAGAAGAAGCATGGCCCTCAAGATCACCGTGAACAAGACCCGATGCATCAGCAGCGGAGACTGCGTCGAAACCGCGCCGGCGGTCTTTCAGCTCGATGGCGATGAAAAGTCCGATGTCATCAACGCGACGGGCGCTCCCGACGCAACCATCATCGCCGCGGCCCGCTCCTGCCCGGTCAAGGCGATCACGGTCGTCAATGACGCGGGAGAGCAACTCTTTCCACCGCCGAAGAAATAGGTGGCATTCCGAAAGCATCGCCCCGGCGAGATCGTAATCGAGCAGACACGCGACCTCCCGCGCGTGCGCAAGCTGCTGGAGCGAGGCGCGATGATCACCGAGGGCATCGAATGGCCGCCCGCATGCTACCTGCTCGCCTTCGACGGTGATGATGCGGTCGGTGTGGTCGGCGTCGAGCCGATTCTCGACGCAGCCCTCGTTCGGTCGCTTTATGTACTGCAGGCGCATCGCCGCCGCGGTATTGGTGAACAATTGGTCGCCGCCGCCCGTAAAGCCGCTCACACTCGCGGCGCACGGCAACTCTACCTCTTCAGTACCGAGGCCGGTGGATTTTTTGAACGCCTGGGCTTCCGGCGCACTTCGGTGACTGATCTGACAGCGGCTCTGAAAGGGACCCCGCAAACCGACTACTACCTGGCGCGCCCGCCTGAACTGGCTCAGGAAGTGGTGTATTGCCTCGACATCTCCCGGGATGGCATCATCGAGCGTTGAGGGCCGTATTAAAGTAATACTTTAGCTTCGCCTCGACTCTGATCCAGTTGTCTGGGACCGCATTTCCGACAGCAACGAATGCGCCTGCTCGACAATTAGCTCGCCACTGCCCGCTGCGACGCGCGAAGTTTCCACTTCGTAGCCGCCCAGATCGTAGGCTTCCCGAGTCGGAAAGTAACCAGCGAGATCGTTGCAGTAGCCGAGTACGAACGTATGGGGGAAAATCGCGCTCGCGCTGATTGCGATTCCAAGCTCCGCGAACAACTCCCCCGGCACTCCGACTAGAGCAATATCACCTGCCACAAGCACGGTCATATGCGTCGTTAGCTCGCCCGCGGCCTCGTCGACTCTCTTGTCGCGCCGATTGGCGTCGTCGAGCACCTGGAGCGCGCCAAGTTCCTCCATCGACCTCTGATGCTGATCGGTCAGCCGCTTTAGCTGTGCACCCGCGACACCCTTATGGTTCTTCAACGCAGCTTCGGTCTGGGCGACGTTCGCGCGGGCGAGGGTGAGCCGGGAATTGAGGTCGCGAAGTTTCAGTCGAAGGGGCACTCTTCGCGTTGCCAGATGCGCGGGTCGAATCCGGTTTGCATGCTTGAGCACGCGGACTGCGCTGGCCGCCGCTTCGCATCCGGCTTCGCGCGCGAAGTCGAAACTCCCGCGTCGGCGCGGGTCGATATTGCCGCTCGCGCCCTGCGTGAAAAGCGCTATCGATCCACGGAAGCGCTTTTCCAGCTCATCGAGCGCAAAGCCCGGCCAGTCGCGCGAATAGAGCAGGTTGTCTTCGCACAGGACGACACCATGACAGGGGTAGTTGAGCAGGAATGCAATCGGGTCGCCCGCCGATGC
>DATJWT010000313.1:0-4092 GCA_035500975.1 Binataceae bacterium (SeqCode) | reverse complement strand
GAGTCCAATGCTGTAGGGGCCACCTCTCGACCGTGGGGCTGCCCAAGGGGACCGCGGAGCATTTGCTCCGCGATCCACCTTGAGCCGGGGGAGAAACTGGTGCTCCAACTCATCGCTATTTTGCACTTGAATTCTCATCGTTAGCTTCCGATCCCGTCTTTGCTCTCAGGAGTCGCCTTGGGCTTTGACGTTTTCACCGCACGAACCCGAATTGATTGACCTCTTCGCTGAGCAGCCATGAGACCCTCGCCGCGAAATGATTAAGGTGCTCGCGGCCTGTGCGGTCAGCTAATCGTTGAATGACGAATCGAACAATACGCACTACTACGTAGTGTGATTCGGGCAGCGCTGATACGCGGATACGCGTATGGCGGGTCAGAACGAGGGGGGTGACTCTTTCGGCACCCACCCTTATCGAGGAGACACCAAGATGAACCAGATGATTACGCTGGTCAGCGAGACACTTGGACCAGCCGACATGCTTACGATCGGCTTTGACTTGAAGGAAAAGAAGCTGATCAAGGACGCCCGCATTGCGGAGGCGGGCCCGGAATTGGTCCTGATAGATACCGACGACTTCGCGACGCCGGAGTACATGGCCTACGCGGGCCTTCTGAAGCTGCTGCTGGACTCGATGGGAATTGGCGCTATCGAAGACCGATTGTCACGATAAGCAACACGGAGGCAAACATGGCAACGATGATTTTGACAGTGATTGGTGGGCGAGAGCAGGATTTGGTCTTGGCCGGTATTGCGGCGGCGGGGTTATGCGGCGCAGGGCTGACGCTGCCTTTTCCGGGCGGTCTGCCCTCAAGGCCCTCGATCGCAAACCGGGGATCCATCGAGGTCCAGTGCGACGTCGTCAAGGGACCCCTTGTTCGGCAGGGGTTCCTGCACGCCGGATTCGATACGATTGAGAAAGCGGCTGTCCCCAACATACCTGTGCCCGCGAACGTTGTGTCCGTGACGTCCAAGCCGAAGGATCAGCGGGTTTTGCAAATGGCTGACCCTGCAGCCGATGCACTATGCGGAGCAGGGTTAACCATCGCATACCCCGATGGCCGGTCGTATACAGGCGATCTATCGAATGATGCGGTCATCCAGGTGCAGTGCGACCAGTCCAGTTCGGCAGCGGTTCTCAGAGGCTTCGAGTTGGTGTGGATCGCCCTGGGCAGCGGTCCCGCGGACTAAAAGTAACCGTTTCGTTTCCTCCGGCGTGCAAGCGCAGAAGCTATATTCACAGCGCGGCAGGGCGAAAGCGGCTCAATTTATCCCAAGGCTTCAGATTTGGTGACTATACATAAAAATACCCGCCTGCTGGAGCAACCTTCGCCGTCTTGAGGCTCGATAAACTAACAGTGCCCAGCGATGACCATGAGCGGATGCGAGTTTTTGTTGACATAGCGTGATCCGCGGGTGTAGCGCTCATAAGAGAACCCAATCGATTTTGCGGGCAGAGGCCCCGATGTACAGCGATTCGATTGCTCTTCGGAGTTTGCAGATATAGTTCGCATACGATCACTCCGCGGGAGGTTACGCACCCGGAGTGTTTGAACTCTCGTCGCTCCAGGCGTTCTTGAAAGGAGTGCAGCGATGCAAACTGCTAGTTGATTTCCGACCAAACTCTATCTCGCTCCCCTGGCTGTCCTCTGCTTGGTGTTGATAGCGGCATTACCCGCGACCGCGGAGGTCAAACCCGGAGACTTCATCACTCCCAACAATGCCTACAAGGTGAAGGATCTGCTTTCGCCCGGCGAGTACTGGCGGGTCGTGAACGGGATGTCGATGAAGATCGTTCCGACCGGACAAATCGACTGGCCACCTCCATACAAGGAAGCCACGGAAAAATATTCCGCGCAGGTGCGGCTGGCACCGAACCGGATGTCGATGGTCGGGTACGTGGCGGGGCAGCCATTCCCGCTTATCGATCCCAACGACCCGGACGCGGCGGTCAAGATCATGTGGAACATGGACTTCCGCCCGATGTGGACCGATGACTTCGACGCGCGGTACTTCGGCTGCGTCGAGGTCTACGAGAAGCTCGGCAATCCTTACAACGAAATCGACTACCAGCTTATCGGGCATTACGGCGCGTACAACGAGGTCGGGCGCACGGAAGTCGAGCCGATGCCGACTGACCCCGATTACAAGATCAGCAACATCATGTTTAGATGGCGCGCCTTCCCGTGGCTGTCGCCTGCGCAATTGCGCGGCGCAGGGATTATCGGCTACCGCTACGGCGATCCTCATCGGGGCGACGATTCGTGGAGCTACAATCCCGCTGCGCGCCGCGTGCGCCGGCTGGATGAAGCAATCCGCGGCGATGCGACCGGCACCCTTCAGTTCAACCAGGACGACGCCGAGGGCTACAATCCGAAGATCGAGGACTACACCTATAAATTCCTTGGTGAGAAGAACATGCTTGGCGCGCTTCACGTGGCACAAGACCCGGGCAATGTTTGCCCGACGGACGGAGGAGGCAGCGTGTGCCCCGCGGAATGGGAGATGCGACGGGTTTACGTCATCGAAACCAGGGCAAACCCCAGGATCAACGGCAACGACTTGTATTCGAGGCACGTCGTCTACATCGATGCTGAAGCAGACGTGGTGCTCTCCCATGATATGTACGATCGCCAGGGCGAGCTGATGGTGAACTTCACGAACTGGCTGACCTATCGCGATCGGCCGGTGCCGGATGCGAAGATCGCGATCTATCCATTCAAGCGCCTGTTCCAGGTCAATGGCACCAGCACCAACGTCCAGACGGGGCTCTCGAGTTTCTGCGACCTGCCGACGCCCAACGCGCCCGAGCGCGAATGCTGGTATATCAATATGGGTTCGGTGCAGAAGGCCGATTTCACGACCCAGTCGATGGTGGAAAATTCCGGCGGCCGCTAGGCGCACCGTACCAGCTAGTAAAAAACGGGCCGCTCGCACTCGTGAGCGGCCCGTTTCATTTTTCGCGCGCAGCCCATCTCGGGATGCGAGTGGAAAATTCCGGCAAAACAAAGTAAGCAGCCAGAAGGAGATGGATGATGGCGAAGAAGACAATCGCCGATGCCTTCGGCGGCAAGGTCACCACTTTGGAGGAACAGCGCGCGATCTGGGCCGACGCGCTCCATGAAGACGCGATCTGGGAAGGGCCCACGTTCGAGATCCCGGTGGCGATGATCGGGTACGAGGCGGTCAGCCGTTTCATGGAATTTCTGCTGAGCGTGGTTCCGCGCTTCAGCACGACACCCGTGGCCGTATATCCCACGGCAGATCCGGAGATGATCATCCTGGAAGCATCAGGCGGCGGTGAAACCGTCGATGGCGGCCGCTACACGCAGCGATACTTCACGATGGTCACCAGCAAGAACGGGCAAGCGTTCCGGATGCGCGAGTACGTCAACCCGTTCCAAACCTACAAGGCCTTCGGGAAGGAGAAATGGGAACGGGTGATCGGCGAGATCACGGCGAAGTACAACAAGCCGTGGCCGGCATCGCAGAAGCCTGACCCGATCGTGCTGCCGCCGCTGAAGTAGGTCTGTGCAGCCTAGACGTAGAGCAGGATCACATCGGCGGCGATCCACAGCATCACGGTCAATAGCAGCGGGCGGTCGCGCAGCAGGAGACGGGAGGGGTCGCCGCCTTCGTTGCGCGCATCGACCAGGTACAGGTAGCGGAGGATACCGAACGCGACGAAAGGCACCGTCAGGTACAGGTGCGGGGTGCCGAGCTTCGCTTCGACTTCCGCGGATGCGGTGTAAATCATGTAGCTGATGAGCGTCGCGCCGGCGACGATCGCGAGCATCTGGTCGAGCAGGCGGATGCTGTATTGCCCGAGCACCGCGCGATGCGCGGTCGCGCCCTCGCCCATCGCGACCAGCTCGTGCCGGCGCCGCGCGAGCACCAGCAGCATCGCGAGCATGAAGGTGATGAAGGCGAGCCACGGCGACACTTCCGCGTCGATCGCGACTCCGCCTGCAAATGCGCGCAGCACGAAGCCCGCAGCGACCGCGATCACATCGAGAATCACGTAGTGCTTCGCCCATAGCGAGTATCCGAACTGGAGCGCGACGTAGAGCGCGGCGATCGCGAGGAATGGAA
>DATJWT010000312.1:0-3288 GCA_035500975.1 Binataceae bacterium (SeqCode) | reverse complement strand
GCGCCGAGCAGCTTCATCTGCCGGCCGCCATCGTTGAAGTAATATTCGCGCGTAACTATGAACCCCGCGGCTTCGTAGAGGCGCGCGATCGTATCGCCGAGGACGGCATTGCGGCCGTGCCCTACAGTCAGCGGCCCGGTGGGATTGGCGGAGAGATACTCGACCTGAACGCGATGGTCACCGTTGTTGCGCAGATGCCATCGGCGCGGCCGGAAGAACGCCGCGGTTTCGTGCGCAGCCTTGCGCATCTGCTTGTGCCAGTACTGCGGCGCCATCCGGAAGTTGATGAAACCGGGGCCGGCGACCGCAACCTCCGCCACGTCGGGCGGGAGCTCGACGCTGTCGCGGATGATATCGGCGATCTTGCGGGGCGGCTTGCCCTCCTCGCGCGCCATCGCGAGCGCGACATTGGATGCCACGTCGCCGTGGGCGGCATCCTTCGGCGCCTCGACCGCGATGGTGTAGGGAGTTGAAGCGAGTTTGCCTGCGGCGCGCGCGCGATCGATCGCGGCACTGAGAATCGAGACTACAATTTCATTCATTACGACGGTCCAAGACTTGTTGAACATCGTGCCAGATAGCACGGGCGCTGTTAAGGCGGATTAGATAAATCATTTTGCTTTTCGCTCGACTCCGCTTGCGCTCCGCCTCGGTTCGAAGACTTACGCTCGCTCCTTCGGAGTCTCGCGCTGCGATCGCAGACTCGCGCCCCTTCGGGTGGAAATGAGCAGGCGTTTTCTTGACCTCGCACGCCAGACGGTGCGAGCGTTGCCGCATGGACCTGGAATTACGCGGCAAGACCGCAATCGTAACCGGTGGCAGCAAGGGAATCGGACGCGCGGCGGCGTTGCGCTTCGTGCAGGAAGGCGCTTCAGTCCTGATCTGCGCGAGAGGAAAAGAAGCGCTCGATGAAGCCGCGGCGGCGGCGCGCAAGGCGGTCGAAGGTGCGCGTGTTGAGATTGCGGCGGCGAACCTGACCAAGTCCGAGGATATCCGCCGGGTGGTCGAGCAGGCTGCGAGCGCATTCGGGCATATCGATATCCTGGTCAACAACGCCGGCAGCGCGCGGCCCGGAGAGTTCCTGAAGATCACCGACGAGATGTGGCAGGAGGACTTCGAGCTCAAGTTTTTCGGCTACGTGCGGATGGCGCGCGAGGTGATGCCGCACATGGCGCGCCGGCATAGCGGCACGATCGTTAACGTGATCGGAACGGGTGGACTCCGCCCGAGCGCGGGCTACATGGTCGGCGGTGCGGCGAACGCAGCGCTAAATCATTTCACCAAGGCGCTGGCCGACGAAGGCGCGAAGCACGGCGTGCGCGTAGTTGGGATAAATCCCGGTCCGATCCTCACGGAGCGCCTGCAGCTCTTCACCGAGCGCGCGTCACGCGGACGCGATCTCGATGAAGTCTATTCGCGCATGACTCCGCTGGGCCGGCCCGGCAAGCCGGAGGAAGTGGGAGACCTGATCGCGTTTCTCGCGTCGCCGCGCGCGGCGTTCATCCACAGCGCGAACATCACGATCGACGGCGGCGCAAATCCAGGGTTGATCGGGTAAGACTAATCCCACCCCCAAATTCCGCACGGTCGTTATCGTCGACTTGGTCTTCGGATCCGAACCGCGCCCGGCGTGACAACGATGACTGCTCCCCCGAGTTGTGTTGAGATCCAGGCGTTCAAGCGCCAGGCGCATCAGGTCCAGGAAAGCCCGACGGCTTTCTACTCCCGGCCTCAGCAGCAACACGCCGGCGTGTGTTCCCGGCGGATATCGTCGCAGGTCGGCGAACGCCTTGTCGCCTGTAACGAGCCAGCGTCGCTCTCGCTGAACGCGGACCCACAGGAGTTGGTCGGAGATTCCCTGCCATCTCTGACCAACGACCGTCGCAGCATCGTGCCCATGCTCCGCCAATGCCTCGGCCACCTGCCGTGGCAAATCCTCGTCAACCTTGACGGAAATCAACGGCGGCCGCTGCGACTAACGGGAACGAAGTCGGCCGTGTTCACGGCCTCTGCAGCGAACTTCAGAGCCGCCCTAATGTCTTCTCGCGAGAGCTGAGGATAGGCTTCAAGAATAGTTTCGCGCGAGTCTCCGTCGGCGACGCTGCCGACAATCACGCTGACGGGTACGCGAGTTCCCTTGATGCACGGGTCGCCATGACGAACCCGGAGATCGATCGAGATTCTTGATCGCCAATTCATATCTGCTTGCTACGCAATGCCAGCAGCCCAAGCGCCACAACGATATCGGGCCGGCATCGTGCCTGGCCCTCAAGCCTCCGATTTCAATCTTTTTTCTTGAACCACTCGGGATCGTTCGACAAGGTCGGATGACCGTTGCCGAGCTGGATCAGCACGCCGTGACTCGAGCGCGGCGAGATGAAGCATTCGTAGGATGTCGGCGACCATTCGATCTCGTCAACCACGCGCACGCCCTGCCCTTTTAGCTCCGCGATCTTTCCCTTCATGTCGGGAACGTTGAAGGTCAGGTGATGCATGCCTTCGCCGCGCTTCTCGAGGAACTTGTGCAGGAATGAATCCGCGCCGAGCGGCTCGAGCAACTCGACCGTCAGGCCATTGAGATCGAATTCCGCCAGCTTGTAGCCGGCCCGCTCGCTTTCGGCCTCGTACATGAATTTGGCGCCGAGGATGCCTTCAAAGAACTTGCGTGCTTCGGCGACGTTTTTTACCGCGATGCCGATGTGATCGAGTTTGCCAACCGGTTCTGCCATCGATGTTCCTCCAACTGCGGCGATGCTAGCCGATCCACTTCGTCGAACGCACCCGGCGGACGCCGTCATCTTGAGCGGAGTCTGCGTAGCGAAGAATCTCGATGGCTGTTGCGGGATAACTGCCGTTTTGGTTGAGCAGCCGAAGTTCGTTGAGGTTCTTCGCCGTTGGCTCAGAATGACGGAGAGCAGGTCTTTCAGCGTGCGAAACACTGACCCTGTTTACTGACTCTGGCTATCGAGATGAAACTTGAATCGATTCATATTTCTTGACAGACGCTCGGCGCCGCGCATATAAAAGATGAATGGATTCATCTTTAGCCATTCGGTCCGGGAAACGCGACCGACAGAAACAGGATCGCGAACACCGCATCCTCGCCGCGGCGCGCCTTCTTTTCGATCGTAAGGGATACGCGGGGACCGCGATGGAAGACATTGCGCGGGGCGCAAATCTGGCGGTCGGCACGCTCTACAACTACTTCCCTTCGAAGGATGATCTCTTGCTCGCGATCATCGGCCGCGATTCCGAGCTCGTCGTTGCGCTCGCGGAGCGTATCCTCGC
>DATJWT010000311.1:0-8848 GCA_035500975.1 Binataceae bacterium (SeqCode) | reverse complement strand
TGGTGTGGCAAACGATGCGTAGGCACTAGAGACGGTGCGTAGCCGCGAAAATATCGAGGGGTCTTGCGGGAACGGGCTAACCGGAAAAGCGCAAAAAGCTTTGCAATTTCAGATAGTTAACGGATGTTAAGATTAACGGGCGTTAAGGTTGGACGCCCTCCCCTTCATCATTCTGCGCGAAGTCTTGGAAGCGAAGAATCGCAACGCAGGTAGCGCGTGCCGCGCTTGTGTGGACGACCTGAGGCGTTCGCTCAGATTCTTCGGCGATGGCTCAGAATGACGGAGGGGGACGCATCACTTCGAACAGACGGCTTTGCGGACCGGATGGAGGCCGTTGCCGAAGCTGACGTCGCCTTCATAGGTCACTACGCAGCGGGTCGCGTCGGCGGGGATTTTCTGGGAGAGCTGCGCGGAAGTGTACGAGTAGCCGCAAGTGATCCACGAGCCGTGGCTGTTGCCGGCCAGGTTCCAGGTTTGGATGATCGAGTTACCGACGGTCTTCTGGTCGTCGTAGACGAGCGATGCGCCCTGGTCGGGCGGACCGTCATAGATCGTCACCATCGCCAGTTCGTTCTTGAACCCGTTGTTGCTGGAGGTCCATCCCGCCGGTACATCGGTGGCTTTCTGATCGACCGAGATGGTGGCGGGACACTGCAATTCGCCCGCGATGGCGATGCCGGCCATGCAGATTACGGCGACGAGGGGCGAGAGGACGGGCGGTAACCACGTGTGGGGTCTTTTCATCGGTCCCAGCGTAGCGCAACGGCGCCCAGTGGCACGAGATCGGGGCGAGTGCTATAAGAAAGGCTCTCCGGGAGGCGCACGCGCACTAACAGTATGGCTTCAATCCGCATCAGAACGGCGAAAGCCCGTGCCCGCGCGATGTGCCGACCGCCTGCGCATTAGGTAACAGCAGACATCGGTCATAGAACGGCGACCACGGGTGTTTTCGACGCATCCGGAGGTCGCCGTCTTTGTTTTCGCGCCGCCGAATTGGCGGCGGCGCCCAAGCTGAAAGGAATCTCGCAATGCTGGTCCAGGTAGAAAATCTGACGAAGGTATTCAACGACTTCACCGCGGTGAACGGCGTGTCGTTCGGGATCGAGCGGGGCGAGATTGTCGGCCTGCTGGGGCCCAACGGCGCGGGCAAGACCACGACAATCCAGATGATCCTCGGCCTGATCACGCCGACCGGCGGGAACATCCGGATTTTCGGCGAGTCGATGGCGACGAATCGAGCGGAGATTCTGCAGCGCATGAACTTCACCTCGCCCTACGTATCGTTCCCGTTCCGGATGACGGTGCAGGAGAACCTCAACGTGTTCGCACGCCTGTACGGGATCAGAGATGCGCGGGAACGTATCGCCGCGATGCTGGAGCGGTTCGACGTGGCGCGGTTGCGCGACAAGCCGATCGCGCGGCTCTCATCGGGAGAAAACACACGGGTGGGGCTGGCGAAGGCGATGCTCAACGAGCCGGAGCTGCTGCTGCTCGATGAACCGACGGCGTACCTGGACCCGGAAATCGCGCACCAGGTGAAGAACCAGTTGCTGGCGGCGAATCGCGAGCGCGGGATGACGATTCTCTACACGTCGCACAACATGGCCGAGGTCGAGCAGTTGTGCAGCAGGATCGTGTTCATGAATCACGGCCGGGTGATCGCGATCGGCAGTCCAATCGAAATAACGCACGCGATCCTGAAAGAGGAGCGTGAGGAGCCCGCGCTGGAGGAAGTCTTCATGCGCGTGGCGCGGGAGGCTCGCGGATGAAAGCCCATCGAATAGTGGCGGTGATGATGCGACACGCGTACGAGGCGCGGCGCAACGTCGATCGCATTACCGACATGCTCTACTGGCCGGTGCTGGATATCGTGATGTGGGGTTTCTTCACCACCTATCTCGGTCACGGGCTCGGGATGCAGCCGGACATTATCAAGTTCGTGCTGGGAGCGACGATCCTGTGGGGCCTGTTCTACTCGTTTCAGCGCGACCTCGCGGTCGGGTTCCTGGACGAGTTGTGGTCGCGCAACCTGATCAACCTGTTCTCCACGCCGCTCACGATCTCGGAGTACATGACCGGGTTGATCTGCGTGAACGTGGTGAAGGTAATGCTGGGGGCCGGGGCGGCATCGGTGCTGGCGCTGGCGGCCTATCACTTCAACATCTTCCCGTGGCTGCCGGCGTTCGTGCCGTACCTGCTCAACCTGATCCTGTTTGCGTTTGCACTGGGAATCCTGATCACGGGGTTGATCTTCCGGTTCACGACCAAGATCCAGGCGTTGGCGTGGAGCTTCGCGGGATTGCTGGCGCCGATCTCGTGCATCTTCTACCCGGTGAAATCGCTGCCGCCGTGGCTGCAGAAGATAGCGTTGACGCTGCCGACGACGCATTCATTCGAAGGGATGCGGCAGATCCTGGCGGGCGGAGGCTTCAACGCATCGCACTTCTGGTGGGGTGTGGTGCTGAACGTGTTCTACTTCGTGTTCGCGATAGTGATCTTCAGGATCGTGTTCGCGGCAGCGCAGAACCGTGGGTTGCTGGTGAAACTTGAATAAAGAAACTTAACCACCAAGGCACCAAGTCACTAAGTTAGGAAAAGAAAGAAAACTCTGTTTGTGCGGATCAAGTGCCTTGGTGGTTACAAGCGCTCTTGCTGTAAAACAAAGTCGATCAGGGGCATTCCTTACTGATTCCGAAACCAAATTTGTCTCTGGGATCAACGTAGGGAATGACCGTTTGAAACTCACCTGAGCGCAGGTCTCCAAGCTTGACGGTACCCATCGGCTTGGGACCGACGAGAGGACTGTTGTGCTGAGTATATCCCGGGATCGCTCCCGCAGTTGGCAGTCCAAGGTAGAGAAGTAAATTATTTCGGATCAGCGCGATCGGGCCCAGCCAATTTCCTCGCCAACTGACCTTCCGGGTTTGCCCTGTGGCGATGTCCAGCAGAACTTCTTCATCACCTGCGGCCAACAGCATTGAGGTGCCATCTGTCGAAATGACCGGGTGAGAGCCGAAGTGCAGTGGGGTGCGCTTGCCGGTATCGACATCCAGGATGAAAACCCTTGGTAGTTCGCCGGAAGATCCAGGAGATACATAAGCAAGGCGTCGACCATCCGGGAACCAAGACATCCCCTGGTTCAGCGCCACAACGCCCGTGTCCGTTCCGCTCTTGGTGTGAATGTCCCAGATCTGCAAAGCACCCGATACCATTGGGGGTGCAAACTCCTTCACGGGCTGCACCAGCTGGGCGAGCTTACCGCCGGTCGGCGCCAGCAAAGGGGGGGCGTAATCGGGTTGTCCCAGATGGTATCGCCCGGACGTGAATAAACCCATTGCTCGTCGCTGCCATCCATCTTGATCACTTTTAGGTGGTGACTCTTCGCTTCCATGTCGTCTTCAACAAACGCTACCCAGCCTTCAGCGTCAGGTCCGCTGACAGAGGTGATTGGCAGCTCGTCCTTTCGAGATGGCCGGACCACAAATTCCTTGAGGTCTACCAAGCGTGTGGCGACGATCCCGCCCACAGGATGATCCTTCGTAACGCAGCCAGACGCTCCAGTATTCAGGGCCGATGTTTCCGGGCCATCTATGGTTGGCAGCGCTGGCGCGCCCTTGAAGCAAGTACGAAACGAGAAGATGACGAATGCAAGGATCATTGCCGTGAGAACCAGTCGTCGGATCCAGACAGTACGGACATTGGTTCGAACATCTTGAGCCGACGCGTTCATCATTCTCTCGATCTCATCTGCCGGGGGTCACTGCGCCAACAGCGTTGGCGACGGCGGCTGAGGAGGTCAGGACCTGGGCGGTGGCCTGGATCATGGTGAAGCGGGCGTTGGCGAGGTCGCGGTCGGCGGTGAGCAATTCGACGATGGTGCTCAGGCCCTGGCGGTAGGTCTCGATATTGTCGTCGTAGGATTCCTGCGCGGCGGCCAGCAGTGCTTGTGCGAATTCGTAGCGCTTCACGGCAGTCTGGAAGTCATAGTAGGTGCGCCAGACTTCGGCGATGGTTTCCAGTTCGAGCGATCGCACCGATTCGCGCTGGGAGGCGTGCTGCGCTTCGGTGCGGCGATCGTCGTTGAGGCGGCGAAAGCCGGTAAAGAGATCCCATTGCACGCCGAGGAGGGCGGCGTACTGCGGCTGGTTGTTGATGTTTATCGGCGCGCCGTTGAAGTTGTACCACCAGGCGGACTGGGTGTAATTCGCGCCGAGGGTCACGGTCGGAAACCAGTCGGCACGTGCGCGCGCCTGCTCGGCTTCGCTCTCACGCAGGTTCGCCACCTGCGCGGACAGATCAGGACGTTCGCGCACGGCGGTCGCGATGAGCGCATCGACCTCCTGCCCTAACGTCTTCGGCACGGACTGGTTTTGCAGGCTCTCGACATCGAGCGGCTGATTGGCCGGCACGCCGATCGCTACGGCGAGAGCAGCGCGCGAATCGTTGACCAGCGTTTTGGTATTTTCCAGCTCGAACTCAGATTGCGCCTTGCGTTCTTTCGCGAGCAGGAGCGCGGGCTGCGTGGCGAGGCCGAGGTTCAATCGCTGCTGGACCGCTTCGAGATCGGTCGTTGCAAGCTGGACGTTCTCCTGCGCGGCCTGCACGGCGGCCTCGGCGGCGGCGAGCGCGTAGAAAGAGCGCTGCACGCCGAAGACCACGTTCTGCATCGTGCGATTGAAAACGAAGTTCGATGCGGCCAGGCGCTGGCGCGCGATTTCCGCATCGGAGCTGCGCCGGCCGAAGTCGGCAAGCGTGTAGGTCAGGTTCATCATCGGCTCGACTTGCCATTGCTGGATCGCGGCGGTGCGCGGCCCAGTCTGGAACAGGAGACGCTGATAGCCCGCGTCGGCGCCGACGCTCACGAGCGGGTAGTAGGGCGAGCGCGATGCGCCGTAGGCAGCGGCTGCTGCGCGGGCATTCTCCCACGTGCGGCGGGTGTCGGGATTGTTGGTCAGCGAGATATCGATCAGGGTCGGGAGGCTTTGGCGGACCGTGGCCGGCGTGGGAGGGTTCAGCGGCGAAGGCGTGAAGGTCAGGTTCGCGTTCTGATTCTGGATTGCGACCGGGACCGCATATTCCTTGTGCGCAGCGGCAGGGGCTACCCACGAGCGGTCGGATACGTCTGGCGCGTAGCGATCGGGCTGAATCTCGGGCTGTTCGCGGAAATAGTTGAGGTAAGTGCAACCGGCGGACGCTAGCGCGAGTGTGAACGCGAGGGCTGCGCCGACCAGCGGGGGGATATACCCACCCCGCCCGGCTCGCCCGCGCCTCGATCGAGATTTGCCTTGTTTACCGCTGGTTTCCATAAAGTGCTCCCGCTGCGTGAACCTGAAGCTGAATTGAAACCGACCTGATGCTTGGGCACAATCGGGGTGCTCCGATGCGCAAATCGCCGATGCTATCGCTTCCGGTCCTGATGCTGCTGTGCGCGTGCGCCGGATGCGACCCGATCATCAATATCGCCGGCGCGAATTTTCCCGCCTGGTTGCTATGCGCAATCGTGGGCGGGCTGGTCGCGGCGGCCGTTCGGCCGGCATTCGTCGCTTTGCGGATTGAACCGTACCTGTGGCCGCTGCCGGCCGTCTATATAGCGCTGATGGTGCTGAGCGCCTGTATCGTGTACCTGACGTTTTTTCGAATTTGATGGCATACGGAGATGAGTCCGGTCGATGAAACTGGAACGGGTGTCGATCCGGCGCGGCGCGTCGCCGGCGCAGTCCTGAGTCTCGGCATAATCGCGGCGGCGATAATCGCCGCGGTTTACGTAACGCGTATCTACTATGTCTATCCACGCACCGACGATGCATACGTGCGCGCCAACATGATCGCGGTGGCACCGCACGTCAGCGGTCCGATCGTGCAACTTCCCATCGTCGATAACCAGTACGTGAAGCAGGGGCAGCTCCTGTTCGTGGTCGATCCGCGGCCGTACCAGGCGACGCTCGACAATCTCGTCGCGAAGCTTCAGCTCACCGACCTCGAGATCAAGGCATACACGGATGCGATCAACGCGGCGCAGGCGGAGCAGAAGCGGCGCGAGGCGGACCTCGCATACGACAAGCAGTACCTCGGCCGCATCGAGCCGCTGCTGGCACGCCATTTCGTCACGGCCAACGACGTGTTCGACGCGCGATCGCGGGTGCATGCGGCAGAAGCCGCGGTCGATAACGCGCAATCGGAAGTGCGCAAGGCACAGAACCAGCTCGGCCAGCTCGGCGATATCAATACGCGGCGCAAGGCCGTGGAGGCGGAAGTCGAAGATGCGCGGCTCAACGTCAACTATTGCTACGTGCACGCGCCATTCGACGGGCTGGTGACGAATCTGAATATCTCGGTTGGGCAGTACGCGAACGAAGGCAAGGACGTACTGTCATTGGTCGACGATCGCACCTGGTACGTCATGGCGAATTTTCGTGAGAACTTCCTCGATCACATCCGGACCGGCATGAGCGTCGATGTGTACCTGCTGAGCTACCCCGAGACGCGCTTTCGCGGGCGGGTGCAGGGGGTAGGATGGGCGCTCTACCAGGAGAATGGCGCAACGGTGCAGGGACTGCCGGCGGTGGAACCGACGCTCAACTGGGTACGGTTGTCGCAGCGATTCCCGGTGCGAATCGTACTGGAGAATCGCGATCCGCAGCGGCCATTCCGAACGGGACAGACGGCGGTGGTAACCGTCGAAGGATTCAAGAACCAGGACGGCGAGCCGCAGACGCCGCACCTGGCGCAGCAATAGCCCGCCGTGGTCGGGAAATAACTTGATCGCGAAACATCTCGCGCCGTTGCTTCTTGGCCTGGACCTCGCGGGCACCTTCGTGTTCGGCATCAGCGGCGCGATCGCCGCAATCGAGAAGCGCCTCGATCTGTTCGGCGTGATGGTGCTGGCGTTCGTGACCGCGCTGGCGGGCGGAATCGTTCGCGACGTCCTGATTGGCGCGGTACCGCCGGAGGGGGTCGCTGACTGGCGCTACCCGGCGGTGGCATTCGCGGCGGGTGCGATCGTGTTCGTTGGATATGGCGCGACCAAGCGGCTGGACCGGGCACTGCTCATCTTCGACGCCGCGGGTTTGTCGCTGTTCGCGGTCGCGGGAACGCAGAAGGCGCTGGCGTATGGACTCAATCCATTCATGGCGGCGCTGCTCGGGGTGGTGACCGCAGTGGGTGGAGGCACCATCCGCGATGTGCTGGTGGCGGAAGTTCCGAAAGTGCTGCGCGTCGAGATTTACGCGGCTGCGGCGTTGGCGGGCGCGGCGATCGTCGCGGTCGGATCCAGGTTGGGTGTCCCGGCCCTGCCTCTTGCGATCGCGGGTGCGGCGGCATGCTTCGCCTTGCGCATCGTAGCCATCTGGCGCCGGTGGTCATTGCCGCAGTCGCCGGCGGCGTTTGCGGATTGAAATGGCGGGAGCAGTCATCCCTCGACCATCACCGATGCGCGCCTTCAGGCGGCGTGTCGATTACGTTCTCGAGATCATTCGCGCGGAGCTGACGCCGCATCATCGGCGGATTCGCAACACCATCCGGATGGCGACCATCGGGACGGTTGGCGCCGGCGTGATGGCGGCCTGCCATATCCAGAGCGTGCTGGGCACCTACATCATCTGGACCCTGGTCGGATCGGCCGGTCCGATGATGGGTTTCGGCGAGGCGTTCGCCTTTACGATCGCGGCGGGAGCCCTGATGGCGCTGTCGGTTCCGCTCGCGGGAATTCTCGCGGAGACGCCGTGGCTGTTATTGCCGTTCCTCGGCGGGACCATCACGCTCATGAGCTACACGGTCACTACGCGCCGCTTCGGCAGCCCCGGGCTGGTGCTGAAGGTGGTGGTGATCGACACCTTCTACAATGTCGTCTTTTATCCGCATACGTTCGCCGAAACGACCGCATCGACGTTTGGCGGGACCGCGCTGGCCTTCGGAATCCTAGCGCTGTTCGACACCTGGATCTGGCCGAATCCCGCGGAGGTAATGCTGCTCGAATCGCTGGCGATAAGCCTGGAGCAGACGCGCGCGCGGCTGGCCTCGGCGGCGGAGGCGTATCTCGATCCGCGGGGAGATCGTCTTTCTCCGAACGCGCCACCTCTCTCGGACATGGCGAAGCATCTGGATCTGCTCGAACGGTGCCGCAAGGAAGGCGCCACGCCATTTCGGAGTGCAGTCCTGCTGGCGACGATTTACCGGGCCGAGCGGTTACACAATGAAGTCGATCGCATGGTGATCATCGTGCGCGAGAAGGTGCCGCGGGAGTTGCGCGCGATGATGCGGCAGCAACTCACCGATGCGATCGCGGCAATCGCAGCCGCGATCGATGAGTTGGCGCGCGAGATTCCGCGCGAAATTCCGATCGGCCCCGAGCTGCCGCCGCTGCCGGTGAGTGCACGGGTCAAGCCGGCAATGGATGCGCTCGATGCGGCGACGCTGGCGGCCAGACCGGCTTATATCGTGCGATGTCCGGCCGATGAGGTGATCAATTACGGCGCCTTCAACGCCAGCCTGATCCGGCTGGCGGACCTGATCGGCCGCCGACTCGACCATCCGCAGCAAAGTGCGGCGGATATGAAAACGAAGCGGTGGTACGAACTCGGAACCGTCGACCTCTCACTGCTTCATTACGGCATCAAGGTGGGACTCGCGATCGTCATCGGCTACTCGGTGGGCGTGATATCGCATCACGAGAACCTGAGCGTGATTCTCACCACGGTGATCATCGCGGGGCTGCCGACTTACGGCGCCACGCTGCACAAGATGATCCTGCGGCTGTTCGGCAACATCGTGGGCGGGGGGCTGGCGCTGCTCGCGATCATCATCGTGACGCCGAATTTTGAAACCTTGCCGGTGTACATGCTCACTTTCG
>DATJWT010000310.1:0-2250 GCA_035500975.1 Binataceae bacterium (SeqCode) | reverse complement strand
CTGTCTCCGTTCATCCTGGCAGCGGTCTATCCGCGCGTGCGAAAAGGCAGGCTGCTTTATGGCGACGTGATGCCGGAACTGAAGCCGCGCCCGTTTCCGTTCAGGGTCGCCGGAATCGTGCTGCTGATGGTGGGTGAAGGGGGAGCGTGGCTGTTGGGCAACCTTTTATCAACGGGATACTGGGTGCCGAGCTTCCTTCCGGCCTGGATGAATGCGGCGCCTCACGATAAATCGATCATGGTCCTGGTAAGCCCGATGATCTTTGTGGCCTTCGCTGGCTTGGCATTGATGTGAAAAGCGACGCCGCCAGCATTGCAAGTATGAACGATAAGGCGCTCTCCGCCAGCGAGGTGACGTTCACGTACCACGGCGGAACGGTCCCCGCGCTGCGCGCCCTGAGTTTTGCGCAAGGGCAGGGAGAGCTGGTCGGAATCATGGGTGGGTCGGGCGCTGGAAAATCCACTCTCGCCAAATGCCTCAATCGGCTCATCCCTGAATTCGAGGGCGGCGACTTCCACGGAATCGTAATGCTCGGCCGGGCCCGGCTCAACGACCTGCGGGTATGCGAGGCGGCGGCGTTGGTGGGGATGGTCTTCCAGGATTTCGAAGCGCAGCTGTTCTGCACCAGCGTCGAGCTGGAGGTCGCGTTCGCGATGGAACAGGTCGGGATGGATCGCGCCGAGATGCGCGCGCGCCTGGCACCCGCGCTCGAATCGGTCGGGCTGCCCGGCTTCGAGCATCGCGATCCAACTTCGCTGTCCGGCGGAGAGAAGCAACGTCTCGCGATCGCCTCGGTGCTCGCCCTGCGGCCATCGATCATCGTTCTCGACGAGCCGACCACCGACCTCGATCCCGAGGGCAAGGCGGAGGTATTCGCGCTGATCGCGAAGCTCCGGCAGCAGGGCCTGAGCCTGATCGTTATCGAGCACGAGTCCGAGGAATTGCTGCAAGCCGATCGGATCCTGCTGCTGCGCAAGGGCGAACTGGTTGCCGACGGACCGCCGGCGGAGGTGATGACGAATTTCGATCTGTTGAACCAGTGCGACGTGCACCAACCCGGGCTCAACCGGGTCCTGCATCTGATCGGCATCGGTGGGCATGCAGCGTCGGTAGATGAAGCTTACGAGGCTATCGTTCGGAAGTACCCGGCGCTGCGCGATGCGCAGAGGGTCGAGACTCTTCCGCCCGCTCCGATTGAGTCCGGTTCGACCCCCACTGACCCGCTGGTCGAGATGGAGAAGGTCACCTTCGAGTACCCGGAGCAGGGGAAAAGCGCGCTTGATGGAGTCAGTCTAGAGATAGGGGCAGGCGACTTTCTCGCGATCATCGGCCAGAACGGTTCGGGAAAAACCACCTTGGCCAAGCACATCGTCGGCTTGCTGACGCCGACATCGGGCCGGGTGCTGCTGGAAGGGCGCGATCGCACCTCGATGCGAGCGGCGGAGACCGCGCGCGAAGTCGCTTACGTATTCCAGAATCCCGACCACCAGATTTCGGCCGAATCGGTGTGGGACGAAGTCGCCTTCGGCCCGCGCAACTTCGGCTTCGGCGAGGCCGAGATTGAGAAGCGCTGCACGGAGGTACTCCAAGCGGTCAACCTGACCGATATGCGCGACAGCGATCCGTTTCTTCTGAGCAAAGGCGAGCGCCAGCGTCTGGCCGTCGCGAGCGTCCTCGCGCTGCGGCCCCGGCTCCTGATCCTGGACGAGCCCACAACCGGGCTGGACCATCGCGAGCAGCGCAATATGATGGCGCTAATCCAGGAGCTCAATCGTAGCGGCATTGCGATCGTGATGATCACTCACACGCCGTGGCTGGTTGCGGAGTACGCAAGGCGCGTAGTTCTTATCAGGAGGGGTCGCAAGCTTTTCGATGGGAGCGTTCAGGAGTTTTTCGCGCAAGACGATCTGCTGGCGCGATCTTCTTTCCGGGCACCGCCCGTGACCCAGTTGTCGCGGAGGTTCGGCTCGGTCGCGCTCACGCCCCAGGCGCTCGCAGACTGGATTCGGGAGCGAGGCTGATGGCGCTGTCGCTCTATCTCGATCGCGGCACGATGATTCACCGGCTCCATCCGACGGTGAAAGTCATTTCGCTGTTCGTGATGTTCTGGTCGGTCTACTGGGTCGACCACCCGCTCTCGATGATCCCGCTGGGAATTTTCATGGCGTGGGTCGCGCAGTACACCGGTTCGTGGAAGAACTTCTACCGGTACCGGTGGTTCTTCATCATCCTGGTTTTCACCACGATGTT
>DATJWT010000309.1:0-6067 GCA_035500975.1 Binataceae bacterium (SeqCode) | reverse complement strand
ACCGACTTCGCGACCGGCGCGACGCTGGTCCTCGATGGAGGCCGCCTGATCGCGTAATCGCCACGCGAGCTGCCGCCTTACTTCACCCGATGTCGGCCGAGCCGCAGATTGCCCGCGACTACACGACCTCGATTCATTCCGCCGAAACCGCATCCGAATCGCGCCTCGCAATCGTCGGCTATTTCCTGGTGCTCTGCCTCGCCCTGGGTCTCGGAACGCCGTCCGGCCTCGCATCGATTCCGATCGGCTACTACCTCAAGGACAATCTGCACCTCTCACCGGTGCAGCTCGCGATGTTCGTGGTGATCGTGGGCGCGCCGGGTTACCTCGGCTTTCTGCCGGGCTTCATGCGCGATCGTTTCCGCCCGCGAGGGATGGGCGATCGCGCGTATCTCCTTGCCGGCGCGACTATCGCCCTCGCCGCGTATCTATACCTGGGCGTTGCGCCCATCAACTATTCACGGTTGCTCTATGCCACTCTCGTTGCCGGGGTTGCGTACCTGGTCGTCCTCGCCGGCGCACAAGCCCTGATGGCGGGTGTCGCGCAGGCGCATCTGATGACGGGTCGGCTCGCCGTCGTGTCCGGCGTCGCGACCTACGTGCCCGCGGTTATCTCCGCCTTTCTCGGCGGATGGCTGGTGGCGCATGTGCCCCCTCGCGGCACCTTCATCGTCGCCGCCTGCGTGACAGCGGTGATTGCGGCGCAGGCCTTCTGGCGCCTCGGCGCGATTGTCTCTTTCGATGAGGCAGGAGTTCGCCGGGAATCAGGTCTCGCCGCGGTCTCGCGGCTCGCGCGCTATCGTCCCATATGGCCCGCGTCGGTGGTCTTTCTGCTCTGGAACTTCGGGCCGGGGTGGGGCACCCCGATGTTCTACCATCTGACGAACACCGTTAAGGTTTCGAGCGAAGTCTACGGGACCTTCGCCGCCTTCCAGTGGTTGTTCTTCATTCCCAGCGCTCTCCTCTACGGACCGCTCTGCAAAAGATTCTCACTCGCGTCGCTGCTGTGGTGGGGCACCCTGGTCGCAATTCTGCAGGGACCGATCATGTTCTTTGCCCAGAGTCCTGCCAGCGCGATTGCCGTCGCCGTCTTGTACGGGCTGTTCGGCGGATTGCCGACCGCCGCGTACGTCGATCTCATCATGCGCTCATGCCCGAAAGGCCTCGAGGGAACCGGCATGATGCTGGCAGTCACGACCGCATATGCCCTCGCCACCAATTTCGGAAATCTGCTCGGTAGCTGGATCTACGCACACGGCGGCTTCACCTGGGCGGTTGTGATCACGACGATGGCGACTGCGGCGATCGTGCCGGTGCTCTGGTTTGTGCCGGAGAACATCGCCGCGGGCCGCGATGGCCAGACGATGGAGTTCGGTCCGGGGTACCTCGATGCGTGAAGTGAAGCGATCTTTCGATATCAAACCGGTTTCTTCGCGGATCGCGGTACTCGCAAGCGGCGGCCTCGACAGCTCGGTGCTGCTCGCGGACCTCGCACGCCGCAAGCGCCACGTCTTTCCCCTCTATGTTCGCGCGGGCCTGCGATGGGAACGCGATGAGCAAATCGCGCTGCGAAGGTTCCTGAAGACCCTGCGCGGATTGCGCGTCGAGCCTCTCCGGGTTCTCACCGTGCCGATGAATGACGTGGCGCCGGAACACTGGAGCGTGACCGGGCGCGGAGTGCCGGGCTATCGTGCCTCGACCTCGTCCAACTACATAATCGGCCGCAACCTCAGCTTGCTGGTGAAGGCCTCCGTCCTGTGCGCCTACGAGCGAATCGGCGAGATCGCGATGGCGCCGCTCGATGCGAATCCGTTTCCCGATGCGCGCCCGGAGTTCTTCCGGGCGGTAGAGCGCGTGGTGAAATTGGGCATCGGGCTGCCGCTCAAAATCAAGGTGCCGTTCGTGGGAATGAGCAAGGCGCAGGTGATTCGGCGGGGCAGGGCATTCGCGCTGGGCCTGACGCTCTCATGCGCTCAACCGCGCGGCCTGGTCCACTGCGGCGCTTGCACCAAGTGCGCCGAACGCATCGAAGCCTTCGCCGAGGCCGGCATCGCCGACCCCACCCGCTATCGTGCGACTCCTTCGTGACCTCTCCGCGCGGAGAGAGGCTAGGAAGGCATTGTGTCCCTGGGTGCCAATTCCCGAATGATCGCCATCGCACTCCGCGCAATCGACAGGTATCGCTGGATCGTCGCCTCATCATGATGCCGAATCGACCAATCCATCTGCCGCAACACCATATGCGCCAGATACAACGCGACCGCCACCGAACCTGAAACGCGAACAGCGTGGTCGAGTATCGACTTCGACGTTGCCGGATCTGCCAGCGCGTAAAACCCCAAAGTCACGAGATCGAATCCGCGATCGCCCGCGCGGCACCCATTCCAGTCGATGATGCCCGTAATCGCGTCCTCCTCAACCAACATGTTCGCGTTACTGAAATCGAAATGGACCGCATCGCGCTGCCGGAAGGGGAGGCCGCGCGCGTCCTTGGCAGTCTTTTTCAATTCCACCAGGAAGTCCGCCGTCTCCGCACTGTAATTCATGAGCGATTTGTGTACGCACCAATCGCGGTAGCCGCGTTCGATGCTTTCCACGATCGAGGCGGGCCAATTCTCGGCAAACTCCGCCGCACCGTCTTCCTGAAGCTTGTTCAGCTCGATAACGCGCTCCACCATCCTGCGACTGAGAACCGATGGTCTCGTACCGGGCATGATTCGCTGGATGAGATAGCGCGGTAGCTCGTCATCCCGGCTGGCCAGCACTATTTCAGGCACGGGATAGCCCACCGCGCGAAGCCGCCGCACGATCGTGACGGTTCGATCGGCGTGAAACTCCGCGCCTTCGCCCCATTTCAAAATGTATTCGGCGCCCGACTCGTCAGTGATGCGGTGAACAGCGCCGCTCTCGCCGCCGGGCATCGCGCCCGCCAAACGGTACCGGGTGCCATGATTCCGATTGATCGCGGCGACGGCCGCGGCGGCATCGATCATCTGGTGAGCCCGTCAGGCGGGCGTCTTGGCGAACTCGATCTTGGCCTTCTTCGCGAGCTTCTTCAGCAGCGCCTTCACCACCGCGTCTTCGTTGTAGTCCAGCATCACCATCGCGATCTTCGGCTTGACTTCCTTCAGCGTCGAGTAAGTCTCGCCGCGCCGCTCGGTGACCTTGATAAAGCTGTAGCCCATGTTGGACTCGATGATCTGCGTCAGGTGCCCGACCGGCGTCGAGAAGACCAGCTTGTCGATCACCGGCGGGAGCTGCCCGGGCCGAAAATAGCCAAGGTCGCCCCCTTTGGCCGCCGATCGCTCATCCTCCGAATTGGCCTTCGCGAATGCGGCGAAGTCCCTGGTCTTCCCCGCTTCCTTGTAGAGTTTCTTGATTTTCTCTTCGGCGGCGGCCTTCTGTGCGTCGGTCGGATTGTCCGGCAGCTTGACCGCGATATGCGAGATACGCACCTCGCCCGGGTCTTTCACGAACAGATCCTTGTGCTGATCGTAGTACTGCTGGATCTGTGCGTCGGTCGGCCGCACCTTGGCCGCGCGAAATTCGTCGTCCAGCATCTTTTCGATCATCATCGACCCACGCACTTCGTTAATCAGTTGCGGGTCCGGCGCACTCGATCCTGAAACTTCCTCGCCTCCCGCGCCCGTCACCTTGAATTCATTGGCGCGCGCGAGCACCTGCGGCTCCGGGATAGTGATGTTGCGCCGCTTCGCTTCATCGATGAGCAGCTGGCGTCCAATCAGGTTCTCCGTCGCATCCTTGAACACCGCCCGCGATTCTTCCGTCGAGGTCGCGTTGATCATCCGCGCCTCGGTTTTCGCGTAGTCGTTGACCTCGGCGGCGGTGATCGGAGTCCCGTTAACCGTGACAATCACGGGGTCCTTCGGGTCGGGCTTGACCAGTGGCAGGATTCCAAGGAAGCGTTGCTCCCAATTCAGATCTGCCGTCCCCATGTTGGTCGAGATTTGGGCGGCTGCCGGTCCGATGATAAAAAGAGCGGCTGCGAGCGCGAGGATCAGGGCGGGGCGAAGAGTATTGGTCGAATGGTTCATGTTCTATTCAATTGTCGTGGGATGCGTACGCGGTAGATGAGATGGACCAGTTGCGCAGAGTAAGCCTGGTGGTCGCGATCGTCGCGAGCGTCCTGGCGTTAATTGCCGCGCTGATTCTCTTCTTCTCTATCGAGCCGCCGTTTCTCGCGTCGATATTCCTGGCCTGCGCGGCCATCGCGATCATCTGCTTTCTCATCGCGGGCGCGGT
Source organism: Binataceae bacterium (SeqCode) (assembly GCA_035500975.1). Lineage (GTDB taxonomy): Bacteria > Desulfobacterota > Binatia > Binatales > Binataceae > JAFAHS01. Next base: position 1,804 of record DATJWT010000309.1, on the reverse strand, counting down.
TGGCTACTTCGCCCCCTGAAAGCGATCGCGCGTCGATTGCGGAACCATCGCACTCCGGTATGGCGTCGTGCATGGCGCACCCGGCGCAAAGAAGTGGCGCACCTCGCCGTTCTTGCCCAGGAAGATCAGACTCGACGAGCGCGTCCCGTACGCATCGAGATGCAAGCAGAGCGCATTCGGCCGCCCGGTCCGCGAATCGAGCTGGGTGCTGTGATCTGCCAGCAATGATCCAAGCGCGTTTCGCGCGCCGACTGGATCGCATTTGAACTGCGGCTTCTCACCCAGCTCTGCGAACCTGCTGTAAGAGCGGCTGATCTTCGGGCACTCGAAGTCGTTCACGTCGAGGTTGCTCAGCAGATGGAGCCCGGACGTCAGCTGCACTACCTCTATGTGGCTGCCGCGGTTGTATGCCACGTAGGCCGCATCGCGGGACGCCATCAGCAGGTTGAAGGGATTGTAATCGCCCCCGCGCTCCGCTCCCGCGTATTTTGCCGCTTCCGCCGCGGTCGGCCTGCGGAGGGCATCGAGGCACAGCATCCCCCGCGACCGCGCGTTGGGGTTCGCCTCTTCGGCAGGGCGGCGATTGAGCAAACCCACCACCAGCCCATGCTCGTTGATCCCCAGCCAGGTCCCACCCGCGCGCAGATCCTTACCTCCCACCACGTGGGGATTTTCATTCAAGACCGCAGGATCGGTGGCAGGCCGATCGAGGAACTCATCGCGATTGGCCGCGATAATAACTGGCCATTCAGGTGCGACCTTGTAATAGATGGCGAGGGTGCACATCGCGCCTCAAACTTAGAAGGTAGGTAGCCAGTGAGACAAGTCCCCTATCTGAGCGGCAGCATAGCCATCGCAACGCTGGGGGACTCCCTCCAAGTCGCCGCAGTGCTCCGGTCTTGCGAGGCGTCCCGCGGACCAACGGGACGAAGGCGCCGGCTCCTCGTTCGCCAACCACCGGTCAGTTAAAGTACAAATTACTGGGGACCTCTCCATGATGATGCTACCGAACCGGTTCGAGTTCCTCTCCGATTCCTGGCTCGACGAGGCCCGCAAATTCCTTGAGCGCGAATGCCGCAACCGCAAGGAACAACTCGCTGGCAGGGCATTCTCCGTCAGCGAGCGGTTCACCGATGCGCCCCCACATCTGAAATTCGACGGCAATATCGCCACTTGGAACATGCGCTATGACGGTGAGAACGTCACCGTCGCGCGCGAGTTCAACGAATCGGCCGACCTGACCGTGCAAGGCGACTACCAGGCCGCTCTTACTGCCGCGCAGTTCGTTGGAGTCCTCGCGCCGGGTGCGCAGCTCGCGATGGGCCGCGAGATCGTCACTATGTTCGGGCGCGATGCCGTCCGCGTCAAAGGCATGCTCAAGGACGAGCATGCGCGCGAGGTGATGGCTCTCTTTCACGACCACATGGGCCGCCGCACGGTCGAGAACCCCGACCTGGCGCATCGCGCCGCGCGCCAGGGGCTCACCTCGAAAATCCGCGAGATGGAAGAGCAGGGCTATACTGTCATCGAGCACGCCATCTCTGCGCAGTTCACCGAGAAGGTCCGTGCCGCGACCCTGCGTGCACTGCTGCCGCATCAGACATTCTCGATGAACTGGATGCTCTATCACGGGCGCGAGTTCGAGCAGCTCATCCAGAATCCGCTATTGATGACGCTGATCGATGCCTCGCTGAATCGCGGCGCCGTCATCGCATCGTTCAGCAGTATCAAGAAAGGCCCCGGGCCCGGCGTGATCCCGCTGCATACCGATTACGCGCACGTCCCCGAGCCTTACCCCGAGTTC
>DATJWT010000308.1:0-3672 GCA_035500975.1 Binataceae bacterium (SeqCode) | reverse complement strand
CGTGATATCCGTCCGTGGGCAAAGCCACGTTGTAAAGACGAACGCGGTAGAGCTGGTCCTGGTAGTTCACCGTGGCCTCGACCAGCTCGAAGCCGAGGGCGGAGAGGAAGGAACCGCTGTCTATCCTGATCGAAGCGCTGGACTCGAGCGACTGGGATCGCGCGCCGCTGACGAGGCAGCAGGCGAGCGCCAGGGCTGCAGCGAGGATCGCGGCTCGAAAGCGCATCAGAGTGGCCGGTGCGCACGCACAGGTTTGGCGCTGAACCTAGTCACTGGAGGCATCCGGTTCAACCCGGTCAAGCTTCCTTGAGATTCCTCCAGCTCGAGACCTGCCTAGAGCCAGCGGCGGCGATAGAACCAGTAGAGCATCCCCGCGGGAAGCGCGAAGCAGGCGAAAATCTCGATTCCGAACACCGTGCGTGAATCGAAAGGCAGCGCGCTGAAGTTCTGGCCGAAGAAACTGGTAATGAAGGTCGGCGGCAGGAAAATCGCGCTCAGGATAGTCAGTTGTTTCATCACCACGTTCAGGCGATTGGAGATGGTCGACATGTACGCGTCCATCGCATTGCCCAGCAGGTCGCGCTCGATATCAATCTGTTCGTAGGCGCGGACCACATGGTCGTAGGCATCGCGGAAAAAGGGCGCGGTCTTCTCGCTGATGATCGGCTGCTGGCGGCGAAGCAGGATCGTGACGACATCGCGCTCGCCGGCCAGCACGCGGCGCACCGCGACCATCGCGCGCTTGAGCTTGAGCAGCCTGGTCAGTTCCGTGCCGTCCGACTTGCCGACAATCTGATTTTCGACTTTGAGGAGCGCATCGGACAGCTGGTCGATTGCCAGGAAGGTCTGATCGAGCAGTGAATCGAGGACCAGGTAGAACACGTAATCGGGGCCGTAGTCGCCGCGTTTCGGATCGTCGGCCAAACGCTTCCAGTTGGCCTGGATCGCGGCGATTGGCTTGCGATGAATGGTCACGATGAAGCGGCTGTCGAGAAACACGGCCAACTCTTCAAATTGAGGGGCCTGACCGTGACCGAGGGAAATTTCGTTGACGACGACAAAGAGATGCCCATCGTACTCGTCGATCTTGGGCCGCTGCTTGCGATTGGAGCAGTCCTCGATCGCGAGGGGATGAAACCCAAACCGCTGCTGGAGCAGCGCCAGGTCCTCATCGTCGAAATCTTCCAGATCGATCCAGCACACCTCCCCTTTCCCGGGCACAACAACGGCTTCGGGACCGGCTTGCTGGACGGGGCCGGCGACGCCGGCCAGTTTCATTACGCGAAACATCGCATCGGTCTCCCCGTTCACGAGCTTGTGAGCGGTCTCATCCTGCCGATTCGGATGCGGAAAGGCTATCCGGTGACGAATGGCCGGAGGACATCAGGGAGTGGCAGACCTGATGACCGCCAGTTCTTTAAATGCCTCGAGCACCGACGCCTGCGCATCGAGGGGCGGCTCGCCCTTTTGCGGCACGCGGCGAACATAGTTGCCGTCGGGTCCGAGGTCGTAGGCGCGGCAGTTGTCCCGCAAGGCGGGAAGGAGAATCTCGGTGCGGAGCTTGTCGCACAGGTAGCGGGCGGTAACGGGAAACATCACTTCGACGCGATGGTAGAAATTCCGGGGCATCCAATCGGCCGAGGAAAGATAAAACTCCTCCTCGCCCTCGGGGCCAAAGGCGAAGACGCGGTTGTGTTCGAGGAATCGTCCGACGATCGAGCAGACGCGGATGTTGTCGGAGACTCCGGGCAGCCCGGGACGCAGGCAGCAGATTCCGCGAACGACGAGGTAAATCGGCACACCGGCTTTGGAGGCGGCGTAGAGCGCGTTGATGGCGTTGATGTCCACGAGCGCGTTCATTTTGGCGAAGATCCGGGCGGGTTTGCCTTCGCTTGCGAGACGCGCTTGCTCTTCTATTTTGGCGAGCACGGTCTGGGGCAGAACGTGCGCGCCGGCGGCAAGCTTGTGGAAGTTGTGATGGCGCGAGAAGCCCGAGAGAGAATTGAACAGTTCCGACACGTCCTCCGCGATCTGCGGGTCGGCGGTGAAGAGACCGAGGTCGGTATAGAGGCGCGCGGTGGTGGCGTTGTAGTTGCCGGTGGACAGGTGCACATAGCGGGCGATGCGATCGCCTTCGCGCCGCACCACCATCAGGACCTTGGCGTGCGTTTTCAGGCCTTGCGCACCGTAGAAGACATGAACGCCGGCGCGTTCGAGGGCCTGAGCCCAGGCGATATTGTTTTCTTCGTCGAAGCGAGCCTTGATCTCGACGCAGACCGCAACCTGCTTCCCGTTCTCCGCGGCCTTGATCAGGCTTTTGATCAGGGCGGGATTGGATCCCGTGCGATACAGGGTCATCTTGATCGCGAGGACTTCGGGATCGATTGAAGCCTGTTCAAGCAGGTCCAGAACGGGCGTGAAAGTCTCGTACGGCAGATGAATCATCAGGTCGCCGCGCGCGATCTGGACGAAGATGTCGGTGTGGTTGGCGAAGTGCGCGGGCGTCACCTGGTTGTGCACCGGGTCGCGCAGATCCGGCCGCGGCAACTGCGCGATCGAAAAGAACGAGGACGCGCCGAGCGGGCCGGAAAACTCGTAGATGTCGCGCTCGCTGATTTGGAGCTTGTCGATCAGCAGGCGACGCACTCTCTCGGGGACGCCCGGCGCGAGTTCGAGGCGCACCACGGAACCGAATTTGCGCCGCCTGAGCTCGTTGCTCACGACCGAGAGCAGGTCGCCCGCCTCCTCTTCGAGGATCTCGATATCCATGTCACGCGTGACGCGGAACGGATGACAATCGAGAATCTCCATGCCCGGGAACAGTTCCTGGAGATTGGCCTGGATGAGTTCCTCGAGCGGCAGGAAATTGAGTTCCCTGCCCAGCTTGCCGTTGGGTGCGTTGGACGGGTTCGCCAGGCCTTCGAGCGACACGAAGCGCGGCAGAATCTCCGGCACCTTTACGCGCGCGAAGCGGGCGACGTGAGTTTCGGGATCGCGCACTTCGACGGCGAGCGAGAGCGAGAGATTGGAGAGGAACGGGAAGGGATGGACAGGGTCGACGACCAGCGGAGTGAGAACCGGAAAAACCGCTTCGCGGAAATAGGAATGCGCGAGCCGGCGCGCATCGTCATCGAGGCTCTGCCAGCGGCGGATGTGGATTCCGCCGGCCTCGAGCTCGGGCAACAGCTTCTCGGCGAGGAGGCCGGCGGCTTCCTCGAGCTGCGCGCGCGCCTCGACCCCGATCTTCGCGAGTTGCTGCCCGGGTGTCAGTCCATCGGGACTTTCCTCGATTCCCTGCGCCGCGTGCTGCTCGTGCAGAGCGGAGACCCGGATCATGAAGAACTCGTCCAGGTTGGAGAAAAAGATGGCGAAGAACTTTATACGCTCGAGCAGGGGCCAATCGGAGCGGGCCGCTTCCAGCAGGACGCGGTGGTTGAAGGCGAGCCAGGAAAGCTCTCGGTTGAAGTAGAGGGAAGGATCGGAAATGTGAGGCTTGGGCAGGAGCCCATCGGTCGAGGTCAAAGAGTGCGCGGCCTCGTGTAGAGCCGCGGTGGAGTTGGTTTTGTGCGAGGCGTTGGCTTCAGTCGAAGACGGCATGAAACTTCATCCCCGCGGCAACGACAGCGAGCATAGTTTTAATAGCCTATTTCGGCTCGCCGACGTCATCAACGA
>DATJWT010000307.1:0-4290 GCA_035500975.1 Binataceae bacterium (SeqCode) | reverse complement strand
TGAGGCGACGAACACCGCACCCGAGGGCCCCGCGGTGACCTGGGCGACGCTGCCGAGATCGCGCGCGGTCCATTGGATATTGCCGCTGCCATCGATCATCGATGCGGACCCTGACGAGGCTGCATCGAAGACGCCTCCGTTGCTCGTGGCGGCGATTCCATGACCGACAGGAATCACGGCATTCGACGACCACAGCGCGGTGCCGCTGGAATCGATCGCGTAGAGTGCGTCGGAGCCGAAGTAGATCGAGCCGGAGCCGCTCACGACAGGTCCGGAGGTAACCGGAGCGCCACTTGCGATCTGAAGAAGTACGGAGCCGCTGCGTGCATCGAGCGCATAGACTGTGCCGCTGCCGGATCCGCAATACACCGTGCCGTTGGCTACGGCCAGGTTGCCCGAGAAGCCGCCGGCCGGCGTGAAAGTCCAGAGAGTGGATCCGCTCGAGGACAGCGCGGTCAACGCTCCGCTCGATGCGACGACGACACCATCGGGAGTGATCGCGCCGCGGCTCAGAGTGCCGAGCGGCACGCTCCATAGCGTCTGCCCGGCAGCAAGCGCGACGAGGTTTCCGTTTTCGTTCGCGTAGACGGAATTGCTGTCCGCGGCGAGCGGACCGTTGCCGGTACCGACGTTGAGCTTCCATCGCGGGCGGCCGGCCGGATCGAGAGCATAGATCCACGAGGTAGTTCCCTGCACATAGATGGTGCCATCGGGGCCGACCGCGGGAGCGATACCGCCGGCGGGGCGGTCGAAAACTTCGTGTCCGTTAAGATCGATCGAATGCAGCATCCCGTCGGCGCTGATGAAATCCGCGCTGCCGTCCGGAGCGGCGGCAATCTGACCATCGACGGGCGCGTGCCCATCAAAGGTCCAGAGCAGGGTTCCGCCCAAGGAAGACGGATCAGCGCTCGAAACCTGCGCGGTTGCGCCCTTGGGTGTGGCGGTTGCAGTCGGAGTCGGGGTAAAGGTCGGGCACAGTGCGCACGCGTTACCGCCCGGGCCAACGCCGACGGTTACCGGCTGAGCGTTGATGCCGCCCGAACTGGCCTTGATACAGGCGCATCCGTCGTTGAGACCGGTGTATACACCGCCGTTGGTGGTGGTGGGCGGCTGCAACACCTCCGGACCGCCGGGAGGATTGTTATTGGAAGTCCAAAGGGTGCTGACGGAATTCGTAATGTCGGCGTAGGTGGTCTGCGACCCGCGAACCAGGACGGCCTGCGCATTGAAACTGATCGATACTCCGCTGCCGGAGACAGCGGAGGTGGTCGCCAGTGCGCAAGCAGTCGGAGTGGCCGTGGGCGCGTTTGAGGCGGTGGGAGTTTGGGTTGGCGGCGGAGGGCCGGGGCAGATGTTGATCGCAGAAAGGGCGAAGCCTGGAGATGGGCTCGCCGTAGGGCAAAGTCCCGCGATGAACTGGCCCCTGCTATTGAAGGATCCGAAGCACGTACTCCCGCCGCCGCAACTCGCCATCGTGACACCGAGGACAAATAACGCCACGGGGGCGATCACCAGCCATAGCTTCCACCGAAACATCGAACATTGAGCTATGACGGCGGCCTGCGGCGGTGTCAAGCACGAAGGGCTGAAAGCGCTGGAGGCCTAGGCGAGTTCGCCTATCGAGCAGCGGCCCTTGAACACCGCACCCGGCTGCAGTTTCATTTCCGGCGCGGTCACATCGCCCTGTAGCCTGCCGGTGGAGGTCATTTCCAGGGACCGATGCGCGATCACGTCACCATTGACCTTGCCGGCAATCGTGATCGAGTCGCCGAGGATCCGCGCGGAGGCCGTTCCGCCTTCGCGAATATCGATGCGAGTGGCTTCGAGTTCGCCCTCGACTTCGCCTTCGACGATCAAGGTGCCCGAGAATTTCAGGTGTCCGGAAAAGCGCGATTCGTGGGTGATGTCGATGGTGTTGCCGTCGCCGTCGAGCGTGACGGAACGGGCGCGGGTTTCCATGTGAGTGCCGTTGGTATGTTCCTCGTGCATGGGGGGTTCCTCCGGTGTGGTGTCCCAGTTCTGGGGAGTTCGGTCGCCGACCTGGTCCATGAGCATACCGTACTTGCCGCGTTCGGCGCCGCGAAGTGACATTTCGGCGGCGGACGCGGTCTCGCCGGCGCTATCGCGCGCTGCGGATTCGTCTTCAGAATACGGTTGAACTTCTATGCGTTCCGATTCGGTGAGAATTCTCTCGGCGCGCATTCGCAATAGCTCCGAAGCCGCATCGCGCTCGGGAGCCGTGGGATCCGGCAAGTCCGCGGGCTGGGACGCTTCGTATTCACGCCATCGACGTTCCTCGTGAGCGATCGGCTCTCGCGCTTCTTCGGCGGAGGGAGTCGCAGCAGCGAAAGCGGCGAGGCGCGGATTAGCCTCGGAAAAGGTTTTTGCCAACCGGCCGGCGATAGTTGCGATGCGGACGCGGCCCGCATCGGCCAGATGGCGGGTGAGTCCGCGTGCATGGCCAGTCAGGCCCTCCAGCCCGGTTCTCAAGCGAGAAGGCGTCGAGGGTGGCGGGGACATGGAGGGCTGCACAGGTTGGGGAGGCGGAGAGTAGATGTGGATGGGCGGCCGGGCCAGGTTCATTCCCGCATCGTGTCCGCCGTGCGAGTGTGTGGCCCGAACGGAATAGTCGGGTTCATCATCGCGGATGAGAAGCGATCGACGTTGGAACAGCGGAGCCATATGGAGAACCTCCCGGCTTCAAATCCCGGCTCACCCGACGGCACGCGCGGTGGCGGCCGCCGCGCCCGCGCCACCTAACTAACGGACGGTAGGCAGACCTTGTTTCTGACTGCATCAATCGATCTAGCCCTTGTCAAGAAAAACTTTGGGCGAGTGTGGTTGTGGCGGAAAGGAACGGGCGAAAAAAGAAAGCGGGCGTCTGAAGAGGGGGGGAACTCTTCAACGCCCGCCCGTTCGTAGCGGCCGTCCGCATTACGGTACGGACGGTATCCCGGCCAGTGGGAGGAGCAACCAGCCGGGGTGGTGCCAGAGCCTTGCACCTACATGTAAGACGCACGAGGGTGCGAATTATTCATCGAGGAAAACCGGGGCAAATACGCGGCGGTTCGGGTTGCGCGCGTGGGCTATCCAACTAAACTCCGAGATCGGAGGAAGCGAGAAATGGAATACCGCAGGCTGGGCGGGACAGGACTGAAAGTCGCGGAGCTGTGTCTTGGCTGTATGACGTTCGGACGCGAGACCAATGAAGCCAACGCGCGCAAAATCATCGATCGTTATATCGAGTTGGGCGGAAACTTTCTTGATACCGCCAATGTGTACGCGGCCGGAGCATCGGAAGAAATCACCGGGCGGATAATCAAGGAGCGCCGGCAATCACTAGTGCTGGCAACCAAGGTTCGCTTCAACGCCAACGCGTTCCTGGGAAAGCCGGTGCCGCCCAACGAGATAGGGCTGTCGCGGGGGCATATCATGGCGGAAGTCGAGCGCAGTCTGCGGCGGCTGCAGACCGATTATATCGACCTCTACCAGGTGCATTCGTGGGACTATGAGACGCCAATCGAGGAGACGATGCGCGCGCTCGATGACCTGGTGCGGCAGGGAAAGGTGCGGTACCTGGGCGCATCGAACTTCATGGCGTGGCAGCTCATGAAGAGCCTGTGGGTCAGCGACAAACATGGCTACGCACGCTTCGATTGCCTGCAGCCGCAATACAGCCTGATATCGCGGGAAATCGAGCGCGAGATCCTGCCATTGTGCCGGTCGGAGCAGGTCGGGGTGATTCCGTGGAGTCCGCTGGGAGGAGGATTTCTCACCGGCAAGTATCGGTCGGGGCAGAAGCCGCCCGAGGACAGCCGGCTGGCCAAGGTCGACTTGTGGGGACGGCTTGCGAACGAGCGCAACTATCGGACGCTGGAAGCGGTGGAGCAGGTGGCGAAGGAGCGCGGGCGCAGCGTCGCGCAGATCGCGCTGGCGTGGGTGAATCAGCAGCCGGGAGTCAGTTCGGTGATCTACGGAGCGCGCACGACGGAACAGAATGAGGAGAACTTGAGCGCGATCGGGTTGCAGCTGGAGAAGGCGGAGCTGGAGGCGCTGGACAAGGCGAGTGCGCTGCCGCCGGAGTACCCGGGGGCGATGCAGGCGCGGAGCATGCCGCGGCGGTGAGCGTTTGGCATCTGGCATCGAACGGCAGTATGTAGGCTGAAGTTGCCCTGGACCTTCGTGGGGGCCAGGAGAAGGAGGCGAAGCTATGCACATCGGATACGGATGCGTATTTCAGAATCCTGACAACAAGCTTTCAGACCGCGAGGTCTGGCAAAACGAAGTCCG
>DATJWT010000306.1:0-20035 GCA_035500975.1 Binataceae bacterium (SeqCode) | reverse complement strand
GACGTAAAACTCGGCCCAGCAATGGTAGCCCGGAATCGTGTCCGATCGTTTTGTTCCCAACGGAAAGCCGATCGTGAACCGGGCCGGGATGCCGCTGGCGCGCGCCAGCGCGATGAACAGCGAATGGAAGTCGGTGCAGTTACCGCGGCGCACATCGCAGGCGTAAATCGCATCGCCCCGTCCCCATCCCGTCCCGCTCTTGTCGTAGCGCATCACCGAAGTAACGTACTCGTAGATGATCCTCGCCTGATCGAGCGGCGTCGCCGCATGGTCGTTCAGGTCCGCGCTGATCGTCGCAATGCGCCCGTTCGTTGGCACGAGCTGATCGGGCTGAAGATACTCGGCCATGCGTCCGTCGCCGGTTTCCGACCGAAGCAGCGCTGCGCGACGCAAATCGGCAGATTCCTGGAACCGCGCTACGTCCGCAGTGACTTTGATCGCCAACATCGACGGCAACGGTTTGGAAGCCTCGAAATAGACCAGCCGGTTCCTCTGCGAATGCTGATCGATGATCTTCCCCGGCACAGGAGAGTCCACGGAAATCTTTCCCACGCGCTGGGAGGCATCTTCGCGCGGCAGAGGAATCCAAACCCTTATCGAAGACGCCGCGGGATCGATTGGCCCGATCTCGGTCTGGTAAGTGAAACGGATGTGGCGTTCCCGCGACGGCGACTCGTCAGCAAATGAGGCTCCCGCGGCAAATGCGACAACAATCAGGGCAATCAGGCCCGAGCGCCAGGTGGAGGGAATTAGGCTAATCATCTCTTCCTCGATATCCTGAACAGAAGGGTGAGGCTCGGGAGCGCGACCAACCTAACCCGAGGTCTTGGCCGGAGACAACCGCAAAACTGTAACAGTGCGCGACAAAACTGGACCTAAAGATGGCGCCCGCATCCATAAGGCTTCGTGATGGCATCCTGTTTGCTCATTGCGTGCGAAGAGATGCGCGGATTATGCGCAGGTGAGGCTGAATGAGCGAGGGTGCCCTTCAGATGAGCAGGCCTATGCCGGTTAATCCGGCATATCGTCCCCTGCCTGATACTTATGACGAAACATTCGAGGCGGACCTGACTCCGCGCGCCGCGTGCGAACCCATTGCTGCGGATCTCCTCTCTGCCTCGCCCGAGCGAATCAATGAGCTTAGAGCCCGTGCGGACAGGATGTTCCTGCGGATGGGTGTGACCTTCAACGTCTATGGCGACGATGCCGGCACCGAGAGAATTTTCCCCTTCGACGTGGTGCCACGGGTCATCGACGCTCTTACCTGGCGCAACCTGGAAGCCGGACTGGCACAGCGCGTCCGCGCCCTGAATGCCTTCGTCGGCGACATTTACGGCGAAGGAAGAATTCTCAAGGACGAAGTCGTACCGCGCGACCTGATTTGCGGATCGCCCCAGTATCGCCGCGCCGCCATCGGCATCAAGCCTCCCGGCGGCGTCTTCATCACCGTCGCCGGCATCGACCTCGTTCGCGACCGCGAAGGGCAATTCAAGGTCCTGGAAGACAACGCACGTACACCCTCCGGAGTCTCCTACGTGCTGGAGAACCGCCTGGTGATGACGCGCCTGATGCCGGACCTGGTGCGCAAATGCGGCGTACGCAGCGTCGAGACCTATCCCTCTGACCTGCTAGCCTCGCTGATGGAGATCGCGCCCGAAGGAGTCACCCGGCCAACCGCGGCCCTGCTCACGCCCGGCCCTTACAACTCGGCCTTCTTCGAGCACGTGTTCCTGTCGGAGCAGATGGGCATTGAGCTGGTCGAGGGTCACGACCTCGTCTGTGTCGATCACAAGCTCTTCATGAAGACGGTGTCCGGCCTCGAGCAGGTTCATGTGCTGTATCGGCGCATCGACGATGACTTCCTCGATCCGCTCGTGTTTCGATCCGACTCACTGCTCGGTGTGGCAGGCATTACCGATGCGATGCGCGCGGGCACCGTGACCGTCGCCAATGGAATCGGCACCGGGGTCGCCGACGACAAGGCCGTGTTCGCTTACACGCCAGACATGATTCGGTACTACCTGGGTGAGGAGCCCCTGCTCCCGATCGTCGAGACGCATCTGCTGCGTGATCCGGATGTACGCAAGCGGGTCATCCGCGATCTCGATCAATTCGTCGTCAAGCCGACCGGCGCTTCGGGCGGTTACGGTGTTCTCATCGGACCCAAGGCGACGTACCGCGAATTGGCGCAGATGCGCGATGCGATCGAGAAGGATCCCGCGTCGTTCATTGCGCAACCGATGGTGCAACTGTCCGCCCATCCCACGTACGTCGGCCAGGGTTCCAACATCTCGTTGGTCCCGCGCCACGTCGATTTGCGGCCGTTCGTGCTGCTGGGATCGAAAGCGCGCGTGCTGCCCGGTGGCCTCACCCGTGTCGCGCTGCGCGAGGGCTCGATGATCGTCAATTCTTCGCAAGGCGGCGGCAGCAAGGACACCTGGGTGGTGGACGACTGATGCTGCGGCGAATCGCAAACCATCTGTTCTGGGCCGCGCGCAACCTCGAGCGCGCGGAATGGCGGGCCCGCCTGGTCAACGTCAACTATCACCTGCTGGTCGAAAGTCCCCCGCAGAATCCGGAGCCTTGGGCCCCTCTGCTCGCGATTACCGGCGAGCGCGAAATATTCGCCGAGCGCTACACCGGCGCTGACGAAACTTCGGTTCTGACTTTCTACACCTTCGATGACGAGAACCCGTCATCGATTAGAAGCTGCATACACGCCGCGCGCGAAAATGCGCGCGCGCTGCGCCATCGCATATCCTCGGAGCTGTGGTTGGAGTTGAACACGCTCTACCTGGACTCGCTGGGTTGGTCGATGGCGACGTTGCAAAGCTCCGGGATGTATTCCTTTTTCGCCGACCTGGGTGGGCGCTTCTATCGAATCGCCGGTATCACCTCCGACACCCTGACCCGCGACCCGGGCTACGACTTCTTCATGATCGGCAAGATGCTCGAGCGCACCGAAAGTGTCGCTCGGCTGCTTGATGTGAAGTATCACTTCCTCCTGCCGAGGGTGGAGGACATTGGAACTTCCGTTGACGTCCTCCAGTGGGCTGCGCTGCTGCGCAGCGCGTCAGCCCTCGAAGCCTATCGCCGCTCCCACGGCAACGCCATCGAGGTCGAGCGCGTGGTCGAGATGTTGCTGATTGACGAATCATTTCCGCGTTCGGCGCGCTTCTCGATGAACCGGCTGGAAACGTCGCTGCAGAGAATCGCGCGGTCCACCGCCGCAAATCACGCCAACGCCGAGCCGCGCCCGCTGGCGAGCACCAAGTTGTCGAACATGCTGGTCTCCAACCACGCCAAGGAAGTGATCGGCAGCGGGTTGCATGAGTATCTGCTCCAGATCCAGGACGAATGCGCCGCCATCGGCGACGCACTTTTTGCGGAATACCTTCGTTTCGAGTAACCAACGATGCGATTCAAGACCATCCACACCACGCGATTCAGCTACGATCTGCCTGCCTATGAGTCGCATAATCAGTTACGTCTCAAACCGCTCAACTGCGACAACCAGCGGGTTCTCCAGTTTCGCCTGAGCAGTGACCCACCCGCATCGGTGCTCGAATACGAAGACGGCTTCGGCAACACCGTCCACTCGGTCTCGGTGTACCCGCAGCACAATGAACTCTCGATCGTGGTGGAGTCGCTGGTGGATCGCCTGCCCGAACCGCAGACGCAGTTCCCCCGCGTAAGATTCTCTGAATATCTCACCGATGACGATGCGCGCAGCAAGGAACAGTACGACTTCCTGCACGCCAGCCAGTATGTTCCCTTCAGCGAACGCCTGAGGAAGTTTTTCTGGGCAACGCGACCCGATCAGCGTGAAGACGTCGCGCAATATGTCCGGCGCACCGTCGGCTACATCCGCGATCAATTCCACTATGAAAAGGGCGCGACCGGTGTGTATTCAAACCTCGACGATATCCTGAAAGCCGGATGCGGCGTGTGCCAGGACTTCGCGCATCTCACGCTGGGCGTACTGCGCCTCGCGGGAGTGCCCGCCCGCTACGTCTCCGGATACCTGGCGCCCGAACCGGTTCAGACTCGCAAGGAACCCGTCAACGAGATGGCCAGTCATGCGTGGATTGAAGCGGCGCTGCCCAACGCCGGATGGGTCGGCTTCGATCCGACCCATCGCGGCCGCGTCACCGAGCGTCACATCAGGGTTGCGGTCGGACGCGACTATGCCGATGTGCCTCCGCTGCGCGGCGTCTACCGCAGCGCGGGCAAGCGCCAGAGCATGACGGTCGAACTGCGCATCAACGAGACCAACGAAACCGACGCGTCGCTGAGCGCCCAGATCCAGGCTCAGAGCCAGCAGCAGCAATAGTCTTAATCTCTCAGCCTTCGATAGTCGCGCAGAACTTCGCGCAGAGTATCGTGCGGTATCGCGTGTATCGTGTGACCGTCGACTCCTGTCATTGTCTCGGCCGCGACCATCGCATTCACGATCGCCTCCTCGCTCGCCCGCACCGCCGCCGTGAAGAGCGGATCCATTCTTGCGTTATCGAGCATCGCCACCGTCGCTACATCGCGCCTGGGCAAGCCCGAGGAGTTTGCGGTGCTGAACGCAAGGAACAGATCGCCGGACCCGTTGCCCGATACGCTGCCGGTACGAGCCAATCCCATCGTGAGGCGTCGCGCGATACGCTTGAGCTGATGCGGCAACAAAGGCGCATCCGTCGCCGCGACAATGATGATCGACCCGAGCTCGCGCTCACGAGCATCGACCCCCGGACGAAGATGCTTTCCTACCGGCACCCCGGCAATGGTGAGCTCGTGCGTGCGCCCGCAATTGAGCTGGACCAGAACACCCAACGTGTATCCGCCTTCGTCCCGCGATAGCTTGCGCGACGCCGTCCCCACCCCGCCCTTCCATCCGTAACCAATCATCCCGGTCCCGCCACCGACGTTGCCCTCAGCCAGACGCCCTGCACGGGCACCGTCGAGTGCCTGCCAGGCATGGACAGGTCTGACGTGGAAGCCGTTCGTATCGTTCAGATACCCGTCCCAAGTCTCCGCTACCACCGGCAGCGACCAGGGCTGTGTCATCTGCCTATTCTCGATTTGCCACTCGATGACGGAATCGCGAACGACTCCGACACTATGGGTGTTGGTGACCATGATGGGCGAAGTGAGAAGCCCCGACTCTTCGACCCATGCGGTCCCGGTCATCTCCCCGTTTCCGTTTAGAGAAAAAGCCCCCGCAAAGACCGGAGACGGATTACGACGTCCACGTGGCAGAATCGCGGTGACGCCGGTCCGAACCGGACCGCGCCCGACGACCAGCTTGCCGTTGCCGCGCACTATCGTCGTAAACCCTACTTCGACACCCGCTACGTCCGAAATCGCATTTGACGACCCCGTCGCACCGTCGAAGCAAATTCCCAGGTCGCGGGCGCGAGGTCTGCGTCGGTTGCCATGCGATTTCATTCGCACAGCATTAACTCAAATCGGGCCAGCATAAACAGAGACGGATGCGCGCGGCGGACGTTCTGTGCTATGCGCTTGCATCGACATGCTTCGAAAGACACTAGCCACCATCGCGATCCTTGCATCGGTCCTTGTCGCATCGGCCGTTTTGGCCCAGGCACCGCCTCGAACCGTCGATATCGATGATTCACAAAGCGGCGGAAAGCTGATGGTGTTCCAGGGCGATACCGTCGAGGTTCGCCTCCACTCCACACCGGGCACCGGGTATTCATGGAAGGTGCTGCACGTCGATAGCGCCGTTCTTTCTCAGAAGAAGGCCCCCGTCTTTGTGCCACCGCCCCAGGACATCCCCGGGGCGGAGGGTCACCTGGTCTTCGACTTTCTCGCCTCCGCACCCGGTAGATCGACGCTTCAGCTCGCATACACCCGACCGTGGGAAAAAGACGTAGCTCCGGCGCGAACCTTCAACGTAGAGGTTACTGTCCGCCCGGCGAGCGATCGACCTCTGCCTCAGCCGTAGCCTGGAGGATTCAGGCGCGGCGTATCGAGACGCGCGCGGCGAACGCGAGAAAGATCAGCACCGCCGGCAGAATCAAGTCGCTGTACAATGCGCCGCCCGCGTTGTTGGGCGCGTAGTTGTGCGCGATGAGAATTTGACGTACGTGACCGGCCGCATCTCCCCATAACCACACCGTGGTCGCCACGATCGCAGCGAGCCAGAAGGCGCCTTCGAACCACCAGCACAGAATACCGAGTGAGCCGATCGCGAGGTTCGCAACTGCTACTTCGTACTGAAAGGGGCTTGGCGCCCAGCCTATCGAAGCCGCCACCTGGTCTCCCATGAAGGCGTGCCCATAGAAACCAAAGAGTCCTTCCAGCCCAACGCTGATTAGCAACACGTATCGCAGCAGGAGCTTTGCAACGACAGTCTTTCCTGCCCTAAAGCCGGAGCTCACTGCCAGATGGATTAGCCATGCTACGATGGTGAGTATTGGAAAGACTGCAAAGAACATCGAAACCTCCCGGTGATTTTAGGAACGGCTTGGCTTGTCGTAAAGATAGCTGAACTCATGACATCTCCCGAAAATCCCCAGCTCGACACCGCAGACTACTTCACTCGGCTAGCCGCAACTTACGGCTCGGGGGAGTATTACCGCAAGCGACGGAAGGCAGCGGTGGTTGAAATTTGCCGCGAGATTGGCAGAGTGGAGAGCCTGCTCGACCTGGGATGTGGCAACGGCACCTACTCGGCCGCTTTTCGCGCAAGTGGATTGGCGAAGGTTCTTGTCGGCGGCGACCTGTCTTTGGGCATGCTGCGGGAGGCGCGTCGACGCGGAGCGGCTTCGGCTCTGCTCGCCTGCGATGCCAGCGTGCTGCCGTTTCAATCCGGTTCATTCGAGGCGATCTTCTGTAGCCACGTTCTGCAGTTCGTTGCCGACCTTCCGCGATGTCTCGATGAGATCGCGCGATGTCTCAAATCGAGTGGAATCTTCATCGTGGCAGGGGGAGAGTTTGGAGTTCGCGAGCGGCTCCAGATTCTGGTTGGCGATGAACGATGGGCACAGTTTGCGCGTGAACTTCCCCGGCCGCGCGGTGCCGGTGTTCGCCGCAACCTGGTCGAGTATAAGCAGGCAGCTGAGTCTGCCGGCTTGGTGGTCACTCACAGGAAGGTAGAATTCAACGGAAGCTGGGCAGACCTGGCCGAGTTCTACCGGGTGCGATGGCTACCTTTGCTTGAGCCTTTTTCGCAGGCTTCGCTGTCCGCCAGCCTTGATGCGATTACCGCCGAGCGCGGAAGTGAGCAAATTAGTCTCACGGAATCTCTGCTATTTTGCAGAAAGCCCGCCCTTTGAGCATCTCCGAAACCTCATCCTCACTGCTCTTTTCCTGGCTGTTAACCGATTTTCGGGAATTACGTCTTAGATAGTGAGGGTGATGAAAGGCTCGTCGCATACGGGAAGCACGCTGGCGGTGGACCATGAGCGGATTTACCGCGCGCACAAGACCCGAATTCTGAATCTTTGCCGGTTGTTGCTGCGCGATTCGGATGAAGCCGAGGATGTTGCGCAGGAAGTCTTCCTGCGCGCCTTCGAGCGGCTGAGCTCACAGGATCCGCCGACGGTGTGGGAAGCGTGGCTGGTCAGGGTTGCAGTCAATGCCTGTCGCGATCGGCAGCGATCAGCCTGGTGGAAAAGCCGTCGCAAACCCGGTGATCTCGACGAACTCGCTCCCTGGCTTTCATCTTCCAGCGAAGAAGAGGCACGAAGCCGCGAATGGCAATCCAATGTGTGGCAACAATTGCGGTCTCTAAATAGCAAGCAACGCAATGTGTTCGTGCTGCGTTACATAGAAGGATGGTCGACGAGCGAGGTCGCGGAAACTCTGAGTCTGACCACGGCCGCCGTGAAAACGCATCTGTTTCGGGCGGTCCGGCACCTCCGCAAGGCGGTAGAACGGTGATGAAGAACTGTCTCAACGAAAAGACCCTGCTGTTACTCCACGATGGAGAAGGTTCGGCTGAAGAGCGCGCACACGTGGAGAGCTGTCTCAACTGCGCACGCCGCTACCGGCAGCTCACGGACGACATCAAGGACGTCGTCTCGATACTGAAGCAGCCGCCTCCTCCGATGGTGCGCAAGCCTGCGGCTTACTCGGGGCTGCGATGGTCCCTGGCGGCAGGTGTGGTCATGGGCGCATTTCTACTCGGGCGGATGACCACGGCGGGGATGCTCGGCTCCCACGCGACTGCGCGATCTTCCCAGCAGTTGGCCGCAGCACCGCAGCAAGCCAGCGAGACAAGCGTTGGACCCTCCTACGGTCTCTACATCGATAACCTCATCGGACAGGAAGATGATACCGATGCGAATCAGGTTGCGGTCGAGGACTCGTGGAATACGGATTCGGATGGGCTTTGACAACTCGGCAGCAAGCGCGGGTTGAGAACAAGGAGTAAAAGGAATGAGACGTCAGTTCGGTCTGGGTATCTGTAGCGCACTACTTGCGGCCCTCATGGCCGTCGGTACCGCCAATGCGCATGGCTTTGGTGGGAGCCATCACAATCTGGTTCCGCCAATCGTAGGCCACATGGTTTCGCACGACCAGCTTCGCTCGATCTTTGAGGCGGAGAGAGGGAATCTTCATACCCTGCATTCGCAAATGAAGACCGCGCGTGAACAACTCGAGAACGACCTGGTTGCGGGCAAGGACACCTCCGCCGACGTGCAGGCGCTCCAGACTGCCCAGAACAACATGCTCGCGGAGAAGGTCAAACTGGCGCAGCAGATCCTGGCTACTCTGAGCCCGGCTCAACGCACTCAGGTGGCACAGTTCATGACCCAATGGCGCTCGCTGAAGCAGCAGCAGTGGCAGCTATTCCAGCAGTATGGGGGTGCGCCTCAAGCGCCCCAAGACAGCGGGGAGTAAGATCGCCTGGGGATTTCCCAGCAAAGTTTTCCAGGCGACTCCAAAGGCGCCGGCTTCAAACCGGCGCCTTTTTCTTTCCAATCTAGTCGAGTGACTTGCGGAAACGCCGAACGCTGATCGACAGCATTATCGTGGCAATGATCACCAGCGCAAAGATTTGCGGCGCTAACACCTTCGCGGCACTACCCTTGAGGAAACAGTCACGGATGATGACCAGATAGAAGCGCAGAGGATCGAGGTAGGTTAACCACTGCAGCGCGACCGGCATGCTGCTGATGGGAAATGAGAATCCGGCCAGGGTGATACCGGGGGTAATGACAAAGAATGACGCGATCATCGCCTGCTGCTGGGTCGAGGAAACCGTGGAAATGAGCAGTGCGGCCCCCAGCACACTGAGTAAGAAGACTGCCGTACCAACACCAAATACGAGGTAGCTCCCGCGAAACGGAACCTGGAACCATAGTCGTCCTATCAGCACGATGACCGTAGCCTGCACCACCGCGATCAGAAAGAACGGCACGGTCTTACCCAGAATAAACTCCAGGCGTGAGATGGGACTGACCATCACCTGTTCCAGCGTTCCGACTTCGCGCTCACGGACGATCGCGAACGCTGCCAACGTGAGGCACGAGGTCATCAAAATGCTGCCCACGGTGCCAGGCACGAAAAACCACTGGCTCTCGAGGTTCGGGTTGTACCAGGGGCGCCGCGCAAGCTCGACGTTCGGCAAGTGAACCGCAATAGAGGGCGCTTTTCGCATCAGGTTGTCATACGCGTAGTCCTGCGCGAACCCACTGGCGATCTCGTTAATATAGCCCAGCGCGATCAGCGCCGTATTCGAGTTGGTGCCATCCAGGATGACCTGAACCGGAGCCGTCTGGCCCTTGTGCAGAAGTTCGGCGAACCCTGGAAGGATCTGGATTGCGAGCGTCACCTTGCCATGATCGATCAGGTCGGAAATCTGGTGCCGGTTGTCCAGGGTCGCGGCAAGTTGGAAATGCCCATTGGATTCAAACCGGCTCAGCAACTCGCGACTCTCGTAAGAATGGTCCAGGTCGAGCACTGCCATGCGCACATGGTGCAGCTCGAAAGTCGCCGCGTAGCCATAGATCAGGACCTGCAAGATAGATGGCACGAATAGGCCGAACCGGGCCCGCGGATCCCGGAACAACTGGATCAATTCCTTGATCAGCATCTGTTTCAGTCGGTTCAGCACGTTCTCACTCTCTAGAGGGACTTTTTGAAAGACCGCAATGCCAGGGTAGCCAGGATTGCGGCGAAGATGGTGAGTGCAAGGAGCTGCGGGAGCAATGGCCCGAGTCCCGTGCCCTTCAGGAAGATGACCTTGACCAGCGACAAATAGTAGCGAGCCGGGATCACCAGCGTGATTGCCCGGATCACGACCGGCATCTGGTCGATCGGGAAAACGAATCCCGAAAGCAGAAACGCGGGAAGAAAACTCGTCACCAGGGAAATCTGGCTGGCCGCGAGCTGCGACTTGGTCGCTGCTGAAATCCAGTAGCCCAGCAACAATACAACCGTCAGGAAGAGCGAAGTCGCCAGGAGCATCAGCCAGACCGAGCCGCGAAACGGCACTCCGAACCACCACACGGCGATGCCCTCGCAGAAGGCGGTATCGAGGAGCCCTAGAGCGAAGTAAGGAATCAACTTCCCTGCCGTAACTTCGAAGGGTGTGACCGGGGTCGAGATGAGCTGCTCCATCGTGCCGCGCTCCCATTCGCGCGCGATCGTCAGCGACGTCAGGAACGTCCCGATCACCACCATCACCAGCACCACCACGCCGGGCACGATGAAGTTGCTGCTGTCGAGGTCCTCGTTGAACCAGGTGCGGGCCTCGACCGAGATTGGTGGGTTCATTTCGATCTGGCCGTTGGTACGGAAGTACTCGAGCTGAACCTCGCCCGAATATCCGGATATGACAGACTCAGCGTAACCGAAGATGAGGTTGGCGGTATTATCGTCGGTCGCATCGACGATTCCCTGGACATCGACGGTGCCGCCCTTGCGAAGCTCCTCGGAGAAGTCGTTGGGAATTACCACGCCGAGACTGCAATGCCCGTCATCGATCGCGGCGGCCAGGCTCCGGTAATCCGTGTTGACCTTCGCGATGTGAAAATACTGCGACGCCTGGAAGTGCTTGAGCAGGTCCTGGCTTTGTTGGCTACCTTCGCGATCGAAAATGCACACCGGCACGTTCTTCTGATCAAGACTGATTCCATAACCCATCAGCACCATCAGCATCACGGGCATCAGGAACACGATCGCCAGGCTGCGCGGGTCGCGACGGATTTGCACCACTTCCTTGCGGGTGATCGCCAGCACCCGATTGAAGTTCATGGCTGCACCGCGTGGTCATCGGCAGGTGGGGCACCGTTGCGCTCATTCCCGGTCAACGCGACAAAGGCATCTTCCAGGCTGGGGCGGATTCTCGCGATGCGCCGAACCTGGATTCCGCCCGCCTCCATCGCGGTCCGCATCGTCGGCATTGCTTCTTCCGCATCGCCGACCACGATGTGAAGCGCATTGCCGAACACCGCCGCATCGCGGACCCCTTTGGCCACCTTGAGAAACTCGAGCGCGCGGCCGAGCGGAGTTGCCTCGATCGTCAGCAGGTCGCCATCAACCGAGTTGAGCTTGAGCTGATTGGGGGTACCCAGAGCGATAAGGCGGCCCTGGAAGATGAGCGCGAGACGATTGCAGTACTCCGCTTCGTCCATGTAGTGCGTGGTGACAAACACGGTAACGCCCTCTGCGCTCAGCTCCTGGATCAATTCCCAGAAACGGCGGCGCGATACGGGATCGACTCCCGAAGTCGGCTCATCCAGGAAGATGATTGGCGGTCGATGCAGCACCGCGCACCCCAACGCGAGACGTTGTTTCCATCCGCCTGACAAGGTTGCCGTAATGCTTTCTTCGCGGCCGGTCAGGCCCGCCATGTTTAGTGCCCAATCGATGCGTTCCTTGAGCTGGTTGCCGGTGACGTTGTACAGGCCGCCGTAAAACCGCAGGTTCTCGATTACCTTTAGATCGTTATAGAGCGAGAACTTTTGCGACATGTACCCGATGCGGCGGCGAATCTGTTCGGGCGAACGGACCACATCGAAGCCGGCGACCTCGGCGCGACCGGAGGTTGGATGAAGTAGTCCGCACAGAATCCTGATGGTTGTTGATTTTCCCGAGCCGTTGGGCCCCAGGAATCCAAACACCTCGCCCGGACGGGTCTCGAAGTTGATGTGGTTAACCGCGGTGAAGGTCCCGAAACGTTTGACCAGGTCTTTGACGACGACCGAGTTTTCCATTCAGGCCGCCTCGCGTTCCGTGGATGTAGCGGATACGAACAGATCTTCGATACTTGGAGGGACCTGCGCTGCCTCGTGATATTCGATGCCGGCGGCATCGAGCCTCTTCGTGATTTCCCCCAGCCGGCGCGGGCCGTCGTCAACGAACACATGGATAGCATCGCCCACCAGCACCGTTCCGGCCACACCTGCCGCGTGGCGCAACTCGTCGCGAAGGTGGCGGGCTTCGGTTGATACAATCGAGAGCACCGCTCCCGGCATCGTCGCCTTGAGCCGCTCCGGCTCGTCACACAACAACAGCCGCCCGTTGTTCAGAAGCGCGAGACGATTACAACGCTCGGCTTCGTCGAGATACGCGGTGGAGTTGAGGATGGTGACGCCCTGCCCGAGCAGGCCGTAGAGCATCCCCCAGAATTCGCGGCGCGAGACCGGGTCCACACCGTTCGTCGGCTCGTCGAGCAGCAGGACCTGCGGAGTGTGAATCAGCGCGCAGACCAGGCCGAGCTTCTGCTTCATCCCGCCCGAGAGATTGCCAGCCAGTCGCGAACGAAACTGGCTCATCCCGCACGCCGCCAACAGCGGCAGCGCGCGCTCATCGCGCGCCTTCCGCATCACACCAAAGAGGTCGGCATAAAACCGGATGTTCTCGTCCACGGTCAGGTCTTCGTAGAGCCCGAACCTTTGCGGCATGTAGCTGATACGGCTTTTGACCGCCTCGGGATTGGCGACCACGTCGCAGCCAGCTACCGTGACGCTGCCGCTGTCCGGGGGCAGGATGCCCGCCAGCATACGCATCGTGGTGGTTTTCCCGGCGCCGTCGGGACCGACCAGGCCGAAGATTTCTCCGCGGCGAACCGAGAAACTTAGATGATCGACGGCTACGATGTCGCCGAAGGCCTTTACGAGGTCGCGTCCCTCAATGTCCGAGGATTGGCTGTCCATTGATGGCGCCTTCCGCGCGCGGCTGGCCAAGTTCGATAAAGGCGTCCGCGGGCATACCCGGCTTGAGTTCGTGATTCGGATTTTCGATATCGATCTTGATTCGATATACGAGCGTCACGCGTTCCTGGTGGGTCTCAACGCTCTTGGGCGTGAACTCGGCGCTCGACGAGATGAACGTGATGTGGCCCGGATACTTCTTGCCAGGATAGGTGTCGGTCGTGACGGTCGCGTCCTGCCCGTAACGGATTTTGCCCAGATCGGTTTCGCTGACGTAAGCGCGCAGCCAGACGTGATCGAGATCGGCGAGCGTCACCACCGGTGTCCCCGGCTGCATCACTTCTCCGAGCTCGGTCTGGCGCACCACGATAACGCCCGAAAATGGCGCGTTGAGAACAGTATAGCCGAGAGTGATCCTCGCAAGCCGCAGGGTTTCCTCGGCGTTCTTCACGGAGGCAGCCGCGGCTGCGATGTTCTGTTGGGCGACAGCAACCATCGCCTGGTCGTGCTTCAGCGAAGCCGCCGACTGCTTCATCGCGGTGTCCGCAAGGTCGCGACTCTGGGCCGAGGTCGCGTTCTGTTTCCAAAGTTCCTGGTAACGCTGGGCATCGATGTCCTTTTCGGCGAAGTCGGCCTGATCGTTGACGACGGTGTGCTGCGCCGCGATCAGAGTCTGCTTCGCCGACTCAAGTTGCTGCTTCTGCACCTCCACCGCAGCCTCATCGACTGCCACCTGCTGCCGATAGTTGGAATCATCGACCCTCGCGATGAGCTGCCCTTTTTCGACCCATTGCCCCTCGTCGAAAGGCAACTCGACGATCCGCGAAGTGACATCCTTGAAGCTCACCAGGCTCTGATGCGCCTCGATATTGCCGGACACCATCAGTTCGCCTGCCGCCACGCCTTCGCGAGAGAGCTGCCAGTACAGAACTGCGGCGCCCGCTCCCGCGAGCACGACAAGTGCGAGGAGCAGCGCGCGCTTGCGGGAAGAACGCGGCGCGAGGTCGTCGTCATTGCCGGTTCTCTTCTGGACGGGGCTGGTTTGCACATTCATCGGCGAGAACGTCTCAAGTTATTGACTTACGAGTCAGTCAATAATACGGTCGAAAATGTGTCAAGTGACCGCGCGGCTGCACCCGCTCATCGAGTTCGAACTTCCGTCCGTCAACGCCGCAAAGAGCAGCGTCCCGGCGAAATTATCGAGGCGGCAGTGCAGGAATTCGCGCGTCGCGGCTTCGCGGCCACCAGGCTGGAAGACGTGGCAGAGCGGGCCGGTGTGACCAAGGGCACCATTTACTTCTATTTCAAAGACAAAGAGGAATTGTTCAAAGCCGCGGCGAGGAGCTCGCTCGAGCCGGCGCTGAACGAGATCGAGGCGCTCGGCGCCCACTTTGAAGGTTCAGCCGAGGAGCTGCTGCGAGTCCATCTGTCCGCGGTTTACCCGAAGATGGTCCTCAACCCGCGAGCCGGGCAGATCCTGCGTTTACTGATAGCCGAAGGTCCTCAATTTCCCGAGCTGGTTGAATTCTACTATCGCGAGATCATTACTCATGGCATGAACATTCTGCGGCGCGTGATCGAGCGCGGTGTCGCTCAGCGCGAATTTCGACGCACGGGTGCGATTGAGTATCCGCAACTGCTTTTCGCGCCGGTTCTTGCAGCGATCATCTGGGGCTTGTTGCTTGGCAAGAAACATCCCGTCGACGTCAACGAATACATGCGTGCGCATATCGACCTGGCGCTCAATAGCCTGAAGGTCAAAAGCAAGTAGAGACTGGGTTACGCGTGCGCAAGGTTCTCGGCGGCCTGACCTTCCTGCTCGCCTTCGGCATCGCGGCCGTTGGGAGCGCGGGTTACCCGTGGATGGTCCTGCCGCCTACGCCGACGCTGCCAACCCCGACCAAGGGCGGGCTTGCGCCAGTCAACGGGATCCACGTCTGGTACGCGGACTTTGGAAAAGGGCCGCCCGTGATCCTTCTTCACGGAGGGCTCGCGAATTCCGATTACTGGGGATTGCAGGTGCGCGCGCTCTCGCCAAGCTATCGCGTGATCGTGATGGACAGCCGCGGGCACGGACGGTCCTCGCGGAACGCGACACCGATAGGGTACGACCTGATGGCATCCGACGTGATCGCGTTGATGGACTATCTGCAAATCGACAAGGCCGCGATCGTCGGATGGAGCGACGGCGCGATCATTGGACTCGATCTCGCGATTCATCATCCACAGCGCCTCACTCGGGTATTCGCGTTCGCCGCCAATTCAAATCCTTCCGGCGTCAAAGACGTTGACAAGAGTCCCGTCTTCACCGAATTCATCGCGCGCTGCGGCAAGCAGTACGCGCAGCTCTCCCCTACTCCGACCCAGTACAAGGAGTTCGTCGCGGATATCGAGCACATGTGGGCATCACAGCCGGACTTTACCGACGCACAGCTGAAAGGAATCACGGTGCCGGTCTGGATCGCGGACGGCGATCACGATGAAGCGATCAAGCGCGAGAACACCGACCTGATGGCGTCGCTGATTCCGGGCGCGGGCGAGCTGATCCTTCCCGAGGTCAGCCACTTCGCGTTTCTCCAGGATCCGGTGATGTTCAACCAATCTGTGTTCCACTTTCTCTCGCAGGGTTCTTCTTCGCACTAGCCACTGGCGCGATCGCGGTGACCGCGCTATAGTCCGCCCAGATCGCAGAAAGGAGGCGCACAAGATGGAAGTTCGAATGGATATTGCAATCGCGGCGAAGTGCGCCTCGCGTCAGAATTCCGACTAGCCTGAAGGCTATTCCCTCACATTCCTGACCACGGCGGCACTTCACCCCGTGGTCTTTTGTTGCCCGCCGTGCAGGGTGCGCGGCGGTACGGCATGAGCGCATGCGGCCACTTATGACGCAGCATCAACTCGCCCGCCGATCACAGGAGAACTCATGGCTGTCTTCGAACTGAAGAGGAACGCGCAAGGACCACCTATCAACCGAATGAGGAAGTCATGTCACGAAATGAATATGGAAACCTCGGCGAGGCGCGCAACACCCGCGCCGAAATCGAGGAATCGCTCGAACCGCTCTTCACCGACGGTCTGATCACCGAGGTGCTCGGCATCGTTCGCAAGGGCAAGGAAGCAAACGTGTATTGCTGCCGCGGCTCGGAATTGGCGGGACGCGAATATGTCGCGGCCAAGGTGTATCGATCGCTCGAACAGCGCGGCTTCCGCAACGACGCCGCGTACCTGATCGGCAAGGACCGGCCGCTTCGCAAAGGCCGGCTGAAGCGTGCACTTACCAACAAGACGCACTTTGGCCGCGAGGTCCAGTCGGACATTTGGATCCATTCCGAGTTCGATACACTACGAGCGCTTTACGATGCCGGCGCCGATGTGCCCGAACCCCTGTCGTGTGCGGGTTCCGCGATCCTGATGGAGTTTATCGGCGACGGCGCGGAGGCGGCGCCGATGCTCGCGCGAGTCGCGATGTCACCGGAGGAATCGACGCGATGCTTGCGTCAGATAATCGACAACGTCGCGCTGTGGCTTAGCTGCGACCGAATTCACGGCGATTTGTCAGCGTACAACATCCTGTATCGCGCCGGCGGCGTCGTGGTGATCGATTTTCCGCAGGCGGTCGACCCGCGCTTCAATCCCAACGCACGGCATTTGCTGGAACGGGACCTGGAAAATATCTGCGGACACTTCGAGCGTGTTGGATTACGTCCGGATTCGCGGCGAATCGCGAACGAGATGTGGCGCCGTTATCGCGTGAGCGATCTGTGAACTGAAACGGGGTGGAGCATCGACGCTCCATCCCGTTCGGCTATGGACATGTATTGAAGTTGGGAACGCTGCCTTCGAGCTGCCTGGCCAGGAGGCGCGGAACGCCGGCGGGCGCGCCCACGAAGATAGTTGCGCCGTTCTGCTTGTTGGCCTTCTTCTTCCTGCAGTTCTCAAGAAAAGATTTCTGGCACGGGTACGGACCGACGATTTGATAGCCCTTCCTGGCCGTGGCCGGATTCGCGACGGTGATCGGGCACGAACAGATGATTTGATTGTCGGCGAGAGGCTCAGTAAACCCGGGAAACGATTTCGCTTGCGTGCTGGTGAAGCAGATTCCTCCGTCGCACTGCGCATACGCGCCGTTCGACGTGCTCGCAGGACATGTGTATAGAGCCTCGTTTCCACCTGGCAGGACAGACTCGGGCACACTGAACAGGCTCACCATGTAGCCGTTGTCGACGCCCGACGCATTGACCGTACACGCGGTCTGGCCGTCATCAAACCCGTCGGTCGCCGTGATGCTGTTGCCTGACAACACATCGCACCCACAATACGCGACCTGATCGTAGACGAAACAACTCGCGGTCGCGCACAGCGCGTAAGTCTGATTCGAGCAGATCGTGAATGGAGAAGGCTTTGCGGTGGCGGCAGTCGTTTGAGCTTGAGCCTTACATCCGGAACCCAAGAGAAAGATGAGCGCTACGAGGGCAAACCAACGAAAAATGTGGATACTCTTCATCCTCAATCCGTTTTGGAAGTGTAATTCGAATCGGCCGATTTGCGGGGAACATCTCGATCACCTTGTCGGGCCGCTAAACACGCGCGTCGGGGAAGATGCGCAGGAAGTTTTCCGCGTAGAACTTATTGCGGATTTCCTCGGAGCGATCGCCGAGCGTGGTCTCGAAGCGGCCAATCGGATTGCGCCCGCCTTCGCTGTGCGGGTAGTCGCTCGAGAACAGGTAGAGATCCGGGTGCGACTGGTCGATGAATTTGCCGACCTCTTCGAACACGTACGGCGTAAACGCCATCTGTTGGATGATTTGTTCGGATGGCTTGCGCTTGAAGCCGGCAATGCTGGTATCGGTGCGGCGCCAGATACTTACCGTCCAGTCGAGACGCGTGAGCATCGCCGGCACCCATCCTGCACCCAGCTCAACCACAGCCCCGCGCAGCCTGGGGAAGCGCTCGAACACGCCATCGATGAGCATCATCGAGATGAAAGTCTCGATCGCCTGGTGAAGTATGGCCATGTCCTTGGTGCGGAGGTTCTCACCGCCGCCCATCCAGTCCTTCACGGGCGGGCGGCCGTTGTTCATCCACTCGGTGGCCATCTGGAGCGGAGCGCCGCCGACGTGCATCACGAACGGCGTGTCGGCATCGACCAGCCGCGCCCAGAAACGATCGAACGCGGTGTGGCCGGGCGATTTATCGCCGCAGGGGTGGTGGGGAATCCAGATCGCCTGGAGGCCGGAGCGCAACGCAAACTCGAGCTCATCGAGCGCGAGTTCGGGATCGTCGAGCGGCACGGCAGCCACGCCCATCAGGCGCTTGTCCGCGGAGCAGAAGTCGACCATGTGGCGATTGTGCGCGCGCGCCGCGCCATAGCGCAGCTTCGGCGGAATTTTCGGATTGACCGAAAACGGCATCGCGAGGCTGTGCGTCGCGAACACGAGCTGCTTCTTGAAGCCGAGCATGTCGAGCGCGTGCGCGCGTTCATGTCCATCGAAAGCGCCCAGCCCCTGAATTTCCTTCGACTTCGCGATGAGATCGTCGCCCATCGCGAGCAGCTCCGCGACATGCTCCGGGGTATGATGGCCGCCGCGTTTCATGATCTCCGCGACTTCCTCGTCGGTGACGAGCGATGCGCTGTAGCTCACCGCCGGCATCTCGGCGCGCACGTCCGGGTCCGCATACTTCTGGAGAAAATCGGGCAGCTCCATGATGTGGCTGTCAGCGTCGTAACAGGGTCGCTTCGCGTACGGCATAGGGCGTCACCTACTGCGAGTGTTCCCTCCAAGGTCGCAACGTGGCGTGTTGCTGTCAACTTCCCGACTTTCGCTCCCGGTGGAAGATTTGTGTACGCGATTACCGGAAAGACGGGCCGCGGCATCGCGATGGGAGAACCTGAGACTCTATTATTTCGACACGGGCGGCATCGGTTGGCCCATGTTCTGCAGAGTAAACTCGAGCGGATCGGCCGGGAGTCTGATGAACCCGGTAAGAGGGCGATCGAGCTCGATTACCAGGACAATGGCGCATGAGACCGAGAACGCGGCGATGAAAAAGGCAATCATCACGGTGTAGTTGGCTGGTGCAAACAAGCCAAACCCGACGAAGATAAACAATAGCCACAGGGTGAGGATCCACACGTAAGTGAGTTCGATGAAGCCGGTTCGCTGTTCAACCAGCACCCACCTTTGCATACCGAGTTCGAAGCAGAGCTGGAGAGCGGCATTTTTGACTTCACGTTGAGTGTCATTGACGGGGACCAACTGAGCCACCGCGGAGTCGAGCTGGTGCATGAATGGACTCGGCTGCATTACCGGAAGAATCGAGGGATCAGAACCCGACAACAGCTTGGTAGCGCGTTCCAGAACGTGGCGCAGAGCGGCACGTGCACCGTTCGCCTCCGGACCATACAGGTCGAGAATCGCATCCAGGTGCATGGCGATGGCGCCAACGTGTTCGAGTTGCCGGCGCTTTTGCTCGAAGGAATCTTTCGCGGAAGCAACCATGAATCCGAGCACGACTGCCGCCATGGTCGCAACCAGGCCGGTGGAGATTTTAATCGCATCCTTGGAAGCAGGGTTGCGATGGTGTCGCGGGATGATCTTCTGAAGGTAGATACCGAAAAAGGCGCCACTCATCGCAACCACGAAAACGATGAGACCAATCCCGATGATGCTCACGCAAAGTGATCCATGGAAAGCTCCGTTGCGCGACAGGTATCGCAATATGGGTCGGACACGCAATGGGGGGGCAGCTGAGCACGTGAGGGACGCAAAAGCTTTCTGCCTTGAGACGACGGTGGCCTGCGCGAGCCGGGCGAATGCAGCCGCGGAAGCTGCTACGGAGGAAGAAGGATCACAGGCGAAAGCCTGTGCTCCCGGTAGAGACAAAGAGAAAGGGCGGAGCATGTAAATGCTCCGCCC
>DATJWT010000305.1:0-7164 GCA_035500975.1 Binataceae bacterium (SeqCode) | reverse complement strand
AATACCGAAAAGTCACCTTGTGTGATGGTTGCTCTGGCCGCTGTAGTCCACAGCGTGGCGAACCCGGCAGACCACATCATCGTGAACGCCGCCACCGTGGCTAGCAGCATGCTCCACCGCATGCTCCGACCATTTGCAGATTTCCCGTTCAGCATAGACACCCCCAAGCCAGTTGGAGCCCTCGTGGTTGGTCAAACCCTTCCCCACTGGCAAGCCCCGGAACGACACTTTTCCGGTTCGCTCGCCAGAAAACTACGAACGGGCGTTAGCTAGCACCCGCGATTACCCCTTGTCAAGCAGGGTCGCCACACGAAAGTAAGACTCCGTAAACACATCGGTAAAAGTGGCTAAACGCGCAGTTCCCCGAAACATCATTCGGAGGCAGGCAATGGACGGCAATCTGACGTCTGGACTCGCAGGCGGGGGACCTCTATTAGGAAGGGGTTTCGGTTTGAGGGCCTGCGGCATCAACGGCGAGTGGCGGCTAATTGCGGGGATTAGCGATTGCTATCCCACGGTGCGCACAGTAAATTACGCACGCGTTACGGCCTGCTTGAATTTGTTTCTGAATAAGTGTAGGTAAGGCGACCGAAACGCGTGTTTGGGGAGAGACTCCGTTGGGGGATCTTTCAGGTGCCGGCAGCCTTCGGGGGATTGCCGGTAACGCGGAGGACGACAGGTTTGAGTCATCGGGATGGCCCCGAATGACTCGGCGGGGGTTATAACCAATGACTCAGGGAAGGAACCACAAAATGACTCACGGAAGGGACGGGTTCTCATTGGCGCACAGAGCCGCGCTGATAGTCGCCGCGTTGGCGGCGGTGGTCGTGATGACCTCCACCAGCTATGCGATAGACGATTCCGTCATCGTGACCAACCAGGGTGGACTGCTGGCGGGCACGGTGTCGACGTTCACCGCTAACGGCCACAAGGCGAAGAACCAGAAGCCGAGCGCGGTCATCAGCAACGCGGACATAAGTTTCTTTGGCAGCGCCGTCCCGGCGATGGATGTGCTCACGGGCGTCGAGATAAACCCGACCAACGGTCCGGGGGTTTTCAATGCCAGCTACGTTCTGAGCAACCTGAGCCTGCTGGGCGGTCCGGATGTCATGTCGGCATTCGCTCCCGGGGCGACTGGTGCTTCGACCGCAGTCGCGGGTACGATCACCTTCGCCGAAGCGGGCGTGCCTATCGTACCCTTGAGCAAGCCGCAAGACCTGGCGTTCGCGATCACCCCGAGCACCGGCGGCGCTCCTGGAACCGATGTCGCGGTGGGCGACGTGTTCGTGTCCAACTACAGCGGCGGTGAGACGGGAAGCGTCATTCATTTTCCGCCCGATGTCGGCACTGCTTTGAATCCGCTTGGGCTTATCGACGATCCGTTCCCTCCGATCCCGGTGCCTCCGGTACAGATTCCCGCGCTCGTACTTGAGGACTCGGTATTCGATGCGATGACTAACCCGTTTGGTTGCGTGGCGCCTGCGAGCACCGACCTGCTCGGACCGGTCGGCGTGAAGCTCGACGCGGACAACAACATCTGGGTATCGAACAGCGGCTTCCGCGGCGCATTCCCGAGCTACATCACGGAGTACCCTCCGGGAGCCTTCGGATGCACTCCGCCGATCAACCTGATCGGACTGGGCACGCTGGTCAGCGCCGGCTACCTGGCAATCGATGCGGACGGCGACCTGTGGGTGACCGACCTCAGCCAGCGGGCAGTCTTCGAGTTCTCCAGTGCGGGCGTAATTCTCGCCACGATCGAAGGCAAGAAGACCGGCCTGAAGTCACCGATGGGCATCTCGCTCGGCGCAGAGCCCAGCCCGAACGTGTATGTCGCGGACGAGCAGGCGGGCGGTATCTTCGAATATGAAGATGCGGAAGATGGCGGTCTGCTGAACATCAAGACCGCGGCCCGTATCCAGGGCAAGAAGACCAAGATCAACCAGCCGGTTGGTGTTGCAGTCCTTCCGTAACACTCTGACGACAAGTCAAGAAAAAGCCCCGGACTCGAAAGAGCCCGGGGCTTTTGTTTTTCCGGGGACCGGTGACGCGCCGGGCTCGCCCGGACACACCCCTTCGGGTGGTCCGCGGGGCTACGCCGTGAGGTCTTCGGACAGGGCGCGCGCGATGGCGCCGGAGAGCGGGGCGCGGGCGGCAAGACTTGGATGATCGATTTCGATCGCGGCCTTGCCCGCTTCGGCGAGATTCAGGAAAGTCTCGCGGTCAATCTGACCCAGAGGAAACCTGACGAACTGCACTGAGCTGATGCGCTCGGTGTCCATCTGGCGCTCGTCGAAGATCGCACGCGCACGATAGTCGCCAAGCACGACCCAGACGTGATTCTCGAGGCCGAGCAGGCGGCGCAGGGCGGCATCGCGATGGGCCGCATCGGGATACTCGATGAGCATCGTGGCGGCGAGATCGCCCGGTCCGGGCAACAGCTCATTGTAGGTGTCGATTTCGTGCGCGATCGCATCGGGAGTTTCGAGCTTCTCGGTGCGGATCATTTCCTGGACCTGGTACCAGACGGTCTGCGGGTTCTCGAAGAGCAGGGTGAGATGGGAGCCGACGGCGAGGCGGCGCCGGTCTTTCTCGTGGATGAAGAGTGGACGGAGACGCGCGCGGACGCGCTCGTAGTCGCGGAGGGAGAGGATTTCGGCGGGTGTGATTGGCTTCATGGTTTGATTCATTCCGTTGCAAACGAACGAATCGAGACTCCACGATCCCCCTCATCCGGCGCGCAACGCGCCACCTTCTCTCCAAACAGAAGGGAGAAGGCTCTTTCGGAGCTTTCGTTCGCTGAGTTCATGATTTTTGTTCCGGGGGCGCAGGGGGCGGAACCTTATCCGGGAAGCCCGTGTGGTCGTAGGCGCGCGCGAGGACTTCGAGTGGGTGAATCGGGCGGGTGCCGGTTGCTTGATGAATCTGGACGGCGGCGAGCGGGCAATCTGTGGCCATCACGTTCGCGTCGGCATCGCGCATGCCGTCGAAGGCCTTTGCTCCCGCCTTCATCGAGAGAGCGAAAAACTCTTTCTTCATCGCCCAGGTGCCGTCATGGGCCGTGCACGCATCGACGGTCGCGATCGATGCGCCGGGAATAATTCGCATCAGGTCGCGCGATCGAAATCCGATTCCCTGCGCTTTCAAATGACAGGGGACATGGTAGGCGATCTTGCCCGGAGTGGTGTGGAATTCGCGGCTGAACAGATTCTGCTGCTTGAGCTGCCACAGTACTTCGTGCGGATCGACGACCGCGGCGGAGAACTCCTTGACGTCGGCGCCTTCGAGCAGGGTTGGATACTCCCTGCGCATGGTCATCGAGCAGGTCGGGTTGATCGCGGCGACCTTGTAGCCCTGGCGCACGAGCGGGAGCATCGAGTCGACATTCGCACGCGCCTGTTTGCGCGCGAACTCGATGTCGCCGCCATCGAGCGCCGGCATCCCGCAGCAGTTCTGCTTCGGGCACTTGATGTCGCAGCCGTTCTTCGCGAGCACCTTGATCGCGGCCTGGCCGGGACCCGGGTTGTAGTAGTTGACGAAGCAGGTGGGAAACAGCGCGACCTTCGCCGCGGGATTCGCGGGCGCGGGCGGGAGAGGATTGCGCTGCAACCACGCATCGAAGGTCTCGCCGGCGAAGTCGGGGAGCATCTTGTCGCGATGAATCCCGAGCAACTTCTCCATCATCACGCGCTGGAACTTCTGGCGGCATCCCCAGTTGGCGAGGGCGGGAGCGACGCTGCCGGCCCTTCCGATCAGATCGGGGTTCCCGAGCACTTTCTCGCGCAGGCCGATACCTTGCTCCTTCGCGCGGATACTTTTGGCGCGGAGCATCAGGCGAGGAAAATCGAGCTGGAATTCGTGCCCATCGCGCGGGGTGTAGGGACACTTGACCTCGCACAGCTTGCATCCGTAGCAGAGGTCGATGACGCGCCAGGTTTCCGCTTTCGTCAGGTTGCGGACGTCATCGCCCTTCTTGTCGATCGCATCGAAGAGCGCGGGGAATGACGGGCACAAATTGAAACAAAGGCGGCAACCGTGGCAGATGTCGTAAACGCGCGCGAGTTCCTTGTCGAGCGCGGGATGATCCCAGTACTTCGGTTCGATCGGGCTGTAGGACAGGCCGTCGGTGGGTTTGGATTCGATGCGATTGGTGGACATAGGAAGTCTCTGCCAGGAATCCGCCTCCCTACGCGGGGCTACGGGAGGCAAGCGAAACGAAAAAGCGGGGCGGTAGTGCCCGCCCCGCCTTTCAGCATACCGCTCAGGACAGCGACGAGGCGGCTTTGGAGAAGCGGCCGGCGTGGGACTTCTCAGCCTTGGCCAGCGTTTCGAACCAGTCCGCGATTTCGCCGAAGCCTTCCTCGCGAGCCGTCTTCGCCATCCCGGGGTACATGTCGGTGTACTCGTAGGTTTCGCCGTGGACGGCGCTCTTCAGGTTGAGCAGCGAGTCGCCGATGGGCTGGTCGGTACACGGGTCGCCCACGCTCTTGAGGTAATCAAGATGGCCGTGCGCGTGGCCGGTTTCGCCCTCGGCGGTATCGCGGAACAGGCCGGCGATTTCGGGCTGGCCTTCGACATCCGCGACCTTCGCGAAGTACAGATAGCGGCGATTCGCCTGGCTCTCGCCCGCGAACGCATCCTTGAGATTTTGATGGGTTTTGGTTCCTTTGAGACTTGCCATTTCCTTTTTATGACCTCCTGGACTTCTGGTTCCCGTGGAACTCTTTATTTGCGATTTGAAACCTCGGCGGCCCTGAGCCGCGTTTTGCGTGCGCCGCGCTTCGAGCCGCATCGATCGCACAGCGCCTGGATTTCCAGCGACGAGCCGAGCAGCTCGAATTCGCCCAGACCCGAGCGTCCTTCGAGCAGCTGGTCGATCTCGGGAATCTCGATATCGCGGATGCGGCGGCATTTGACGCAGACCACGTGATGATGCGGCATCAGGTTGCCGTCGTAGCGCGCGCTGTCATGGAGCATCGTCACCTTGCGCGCCTCGCCGATATCGCACAGGGTCTCGAGGGTGCGATGGACGGTGGCGAGCGAGATATGGGGATGCTGCTTGCGGACCCGGGCGTAGATGGCGTCGGCGCGCGGATGCTCGGCGGATGCGAGCAGGGCGCGGATGATAGCCAGGCGCTGGGGGGTGACCGCGAGCCCACCCTGGCGGCATCGATCGGCGAACGCAGCCAGCCGCCGGGCGGCATGGCCGGCGCGTCGACCTTCACTGACCAGCTGTAATTCCATATCCTAAGTGATAATTATTATCATCCGATAATTTGAGTCAAGGGTGCGGAAAGCGGAAATCCACAGCTTCCGCCTCCCCGCGGGAGGCTTCGGGAGGCAGGCCGCCGATTTCACAGATTTGAAATTCGGTGGTTAAATCCCCAGCGATGTTGAAAGTCGTGCTGACAATCGCGGGGTCGGATTCGTCGGGAGGAGCGGGAATCCAGGCCGACCTCAAAACCTTCTCCGCGCTGGGCGTGTTCGGCGCCAGCGCCGTAACGGCGCTGACCGCGCAGAACACGCTGGGAGTGCATTCGGTGGCGGACCTTCCGGCGCAGTTCGTCGAAGCGCAGATCACGGCGGTGATGGAAGATCTGCCGGTGGCGGCGGCCAAGACCGGGATGCTCTCGCGCACCGAGATTATCGAGGTGGTCGCGGACTCGATGCGCCGGCGGCGGATTCCGAGCCTGGTGGTCGATCCGGTGATGGTCGCGGCCAGCGGCGACCTGCTGCTCTCGACCGAGGCGGTGGCTGCGATGCGCGAGCATATGTTTCCGCTCGCGACGCTGGTAACGCCGAACCTGCGCGAGACCGAAATCCTGCTGGGCCGCGAACAGATCAATACCCCGGAAGCGATGCGCAAGGCGGCGCGCGAGCTGGTGCATATCGGGGCGCGCGCGGCGCTGGTCACGGGGGGCGCGCTGGATGGCGACGCAATCGACATCCTGTTCGATGGGCATGAAATCCACGAGTACAAGGCGCCGCGCCACGGGCCACGGGCGCATGGCGCGGGATGCACGCTGTCAGCGGCGATCGCGGCGCGGCTCGCGCTGGGGGATTCGCTGCACGACGCTATCGGCGCGGCCAAGAAATTCGTTACCCGCGCGATCGAGCAATCTCCGGCGCTCGGCCGCGGCTCGCGTCCTCTGAACCACCTGGTTGCGCCGGACAAAAGCTAAGCCGGACCCATTGATGGATGCTTTCAGCCAGACGGTCCGTGAGCGCGCTGGAGCAATCTGGGCGCGGGAGCTGGAGCATCCGTTCGTGCGGGGGCTCGGCGACGGAACCCTGCCGGCAGATCGTTTCCAGTTCTACCTGGAGCAGGACTACCTCTTTCTGATCGAATACTGCCGCGTGTTCGCGCTCGCATCGGCCAAGGCGCACGACCTTGAAACGATGGGCGTGTTCTCGGGGCTGCTTAACGACACGCTGAAAACCGAGATGCAGTTGCATCGGGATTACTGCAAACGGCTGGGAATGCCCGAGTCGCGACTGACCAGCGCGAGCGTATCGCCGGTGACGCATGGCTATACGCGGCATCTGCTGACGACGGCATACAGCGCAACGATCGCGGAGATCATCGCGGCAGTGCTGCCATGCCAGCTCGGCTACGTGGAGATCGCAACGGCGCTGGCAAGGGAAGGACGCGGCGGCGGGAATTCGTTTTATGCGGAGTGGATCGATACGTACACATCAAAAGAGTTCGTGGCAGGCGCGGAGCGGCTGGTGAAGTTGGTGGACAGACTCAGCGAGGGGCTGCCCGTGCGCGAGACAGAGCGAATGGCGGAATTGTTTCTCACCAGTAGC
The DNA here is from genome assembly GCA_035500975.1 of Binataceae bacterium (SeqCode). Lineage (GTDB taxonomy): Bacteria > Desulfobacterota > Binatia > Binatales > Binataceae > JAFAHS01. The sequence goes on along the minus strand of DATJWT010000305.1, from coordinate 354 downwards.
AGGTACGAGTACCTGTTCTGGGAGATGGCGTGGACGAAGGCGGGCTGGCCGGTGTGAGGTCCGTTGTCACCCCCGACAAGTGAAGAACTATAGAAGTGGCGCGATAAGAATCGCGCATCTCGCACGGGCAGGGACGCCCGCGCCACGATTTCTTTTGGCAGGTTTGCGAATTAAGCAGCGGTTACGCGATCTAGGAACTTGCGCACTGCGGCGTTGAACGCGGCCGGCTGATCAATATTCGCGGCGTGGCCGGCATTGGCGAGGATTACTTTCTCCGCGCCGGGAATTTTCGCAGCCATGTAGTCGGCTGACGGGATGAACATCTTGTCCTGCTCGCCGGCCAGCACCAGCGTC
>DATJWT010000304.1:0-5038 GCA_035500975.1 Binataceae bacterium (SeqCode) | reverse complement strand
GCTGACGTTAATGGGTTACAGGTTTCTAAAGAAACAACTGCAAATGCTCCTCAAGTCACGTAATTGCGCTATGTGGGTTAATACTCACGGCTTTGCTAGGCTGATGCGCTTGGCGGCACATCGGCCGACGACCCGCCGCCGGTGGTGGCATTCGAGCGCCCGGCATCACGAGTGAAGGCAGCAGAATTCGACGCTTTCGCGTTCCTGGAACGCCCTCGGAGTGGCTATGGGCGGGTGCTGTCGCCATCCCGGCTGAGTCATGCGAGGGGGATCTACCATGAAATCCAATAGAGCGCTGATAGCGGCCGGGCTCGGGGCGGTCTTCTTCGCGATAGCGATACGCGCTGCTATCGGCAGCAGCACGGTGGCGCCGACCGCGAGCATCGTGCTCGGGCAAACCGATTTCACCCACAACACCTTGAACCTGATCGATGGCAAGGGGTTTAACACGACTGGCTCGGTCGCGATCGATCGAAGCGTGACGCCGAATCGCGTTTATGTACTCGATCGCGGAAATGGGCGGCTGCTGGGTTGGCAAAATGTCACAAATCTAACCAATGGAGCTCCGGCTGACCTGGTGATCGGACAGCCGGATTTTGCCACTGTCGGTCCTTGCACCAATCCTTCGGGACCCACAGCCAACAATCTGTGCTTTAATGAGTTCTACCAGCAGACCTACGGTCAGAGTTCTCTGATTGGCGGCGGCGCCGTCGCGGTAGACGCAGCCGGCAACGTGTACCTCGCAGATACCGGCAACAATCGGGTGCTGGAATACGACCAGCCCTTTGCGAACGATACGGTTGCCGATCGTGTTTACGGCCAGCCCGACTTCATTACTAACAGCCAGGTCGCGCCAAGTCCGACCAGTCTGTTTCTTCCGAGCGGGCTCGCGTTCGACACCTTGGGCAATCTTTACGTAGCGGATTCCGGAAACAGCCGGGTTCTCGAGTACAACTCGCCGCTGACTAACAACTCCGCCAACATGTCATTCGGGAGCCAAGGGGGACTCTTCAGCACCCAGGGATGCGCCACTGGAGCCGGCGGTCTTTGTCTGTTTGAGGGTCACGGCCCGATAGACACGACACAGGTCGGCATCGCAGTCGATCAAAGCAATAATCTTTACGTTGCCGACGTGTTCAACTGCCGGGTGCTCCAATACGACGACCCGATAATGACCCAGAACTCTAACGCCGTCGCGGTAGTTGGGCCCGGGAGCCTGACGAGCACCTGTGGAGGAGGCGCGGTTGAACCGTTTGGGCTTGCCTTCGACAACGGCAACAACCTCTACGTCTCGAGCGGCTCGAATGTGATCCGTTACAGCACGCCGCAAGTCGTGCTGAACGGAACCGGACCGGCGCCCGATCTCGCGCTGAGTATTCCGGGCAATCCCGCGGTCGACTCCAACGGAAACGTCTATGTACCCGATATCCAAAGTGCCCGGGTAGTCGTTTACGACGCGCCCATCTCGAGCGGCATGAACGCGAGCCTGGTGCTTGGACAAGGGACCTTGGCCAACAGCAAGATAAACATGGTTGACGGGGTTGGGTTGGCGACCCCCGATGGGGTCGCGATCGACACCAGCGTGACGCCCAATCGCCTCTACGTCGCCGATCCCAAGAACAACCGGGTTCTCGGTTATACGAACGTGAAGGCGCTTACGAACGGCAATCCGGCCGACATCGTGATCGGACAGCCGGATCTCTTTTCGTCCAATTGCAATCAATCGGTTTCCGCGAGCCCGCCTCCAACCGCCAGCACGCTTTGTCTAAGTCAGGGGTTGGTTGGGGGACTCGCGGTTGATCCGTTCGGCAATCTGTACGTCACTGACTCCGACAATAAACGCGTGCTGGAATACGACAGCCCGTTCACGACCGACACGGTGGCGGATCGGGTGTTTGGCACGTGCGGAAGCTTTACGTCCAACAATTGCTCAGGGCGAAGCGCTCAAAGCCTGAGCGCTCCCGGCGGACTAGCCGTCGATCAAACGGGGCGCTTGTTCATCTCGGACAACGATGACAATCGGGTGCTCGGCTACTCGCATCCGCTCCTCAGCCAAACCGCCGACCTGGTCATCGGCCAGCAGAACTTTACCGGCAACTTGTGCAACAGCGGCACGACCGCTACCAGCGGGCTGTGCGGCCCGGCCGGTGTGACCACGGACCTATCAGGCGATCTCCTGGTTGCGGACTCCGGCAACTCGCGCATCCTCAGTTTCCCTGCACCACTGGTCACCGGGGAGAGCGGAACCCTCGTCGGTTCCGTAAAAGGGCCCTTTACTCCATCCAATCTCGCCATGGACAGCTCGGGCGATCTGTACGCCGTGGATACCTTCGATCGCGTGGTTGAGTTCGCTGCTCCCTTGTCGCCGACTTCCCCGGTGGTATCGACTCTCGGCACCCAAAGCTGCGCCGGGCCAGTGACCGCCTCATCGCTGTGCATGCAGGATCTCTCGGGGGCGATCGCGCTCGATGCGGGCAACAATCTGTACGTCGCCGATTCATCGAACAATCGCGTGCTGGTATTCCCCAGTGCTGCGGCGACACCGACACCGACGGCCACTGCAACTGCCACCGCGACCGCAACGCCAACTCCTACTCCGACGCCGGCGGCCTTGAAGGTCTCACCGCCGACGTTGGGCTTTGGGGCAGTCAAGGTCGGCAGGAGCAGCAGCGCCAAAGCAGTGACCGTGTCCAACCCGAAGAACAAACGGCAAAGCTCCGTGGTCACCTTTTCGGGCTTCAGCGTTAGTGGCAGCTTCGAGCTAGACTCGGGCGGCACGACCTGTGGCGGGACATTGGCTCCGGGTGCAAAGTGCAAGATCAGGGTCGTGTTCTCGCCCGCGACGGCAGGGGTTCAAACGGGGACTTTGACGATCAACAGCAATGCGTCCAATCCGTCATTGAGCGTCGCCCTCAAGGGCAAGGGAAAAGCGCCGAAATAGCATTGAATTACGAACAATTCTGGTTCACTGGCGCCGATGGCCTGGAAATCGCCACGTTTCGGTGGCCAGCGCAGGGTCGCGCCGCCGCAATCGTGCAGATCGCGCACGGAATGGCCGAGCATGCGCAGCGCTACGACCATGTCGCGGCGTTTCTGAATCGCGCCGGGTATCACGTCTATGCGAATGACCATCGCGGGCACGGCGTCACCGGCACGCGGTCGAGTTCAGTGGGCAGCTTCGGCGCATCGGGATGGAATGCGCTGGTCGATGACGTCGTGAAGCTCACGAAGGTTGCTCGCGAGCGCGAGCACGGACTGCCGGTGATCCTGCTCGGCCACAGCATGGGTAGTATCGCGGCGCAGCAATACATCCTGGATCACAGCGCCGATATCGCCGCGGTCGCGCTCTCGGGTTCGGTCGCGACTGATCTGCTCGCGATCAACTCCAATCCGGATGGCGACCTGACGGCGCTTAACAAAGTCTTCGAGCCGGCGCGCACTCCATTCGACTGGCTCTCGCGCGACCCCGCCGAGGTAGACAAGTACGTGGCGGATCCTTTGTGCGGTTATCAGCTAAGTCCTGATTCGATGATGAGCCTGGGAGCATCGATGATGCGGCTGGGCGACGCGCAGGAGATCGCGCACATCCGGAAAGATCTGCCTATCTACATCTTCGCCGGCGATGCCGACCCGCTGAATCAGAAGTTGGAGTGGCTCAAACCGGTTGCCGAGCGCTATCGAGCGGCGGGCATCAAGGATGTGTCAGAGAAGTACTATCCCGAAGCTCGGCACGAGGTGCTGAACGAGATCAATCGCGACGAAGTGATGGGTGATCTGCTTGCGTGGATAAAGCGCGCGGTCAGATAGGTCACGCTGACCACGCCGCTCATCATGGCAATACGCATCTGCAGCTGATCCGGGGTTCCTCAATAGACGGCAAGCGGCGAACGCGCGGAGGACCGCGCGAGAGCTTTCGCTGCGCTCAGGACCCGGGCGACTACGATGCCAGCGGCGCTAGCGATCCCACCGATTCCGGAACGCCGGATGCGGGCAGCTTGCGCGAGCCGGGCTGCACATCGAACGGCGATACCAATCCCAGCTCCTTGGCGATCTCGCGCGTTGCGGGCACCACTTCCTGCGCGAGCAACCGTATGTTCGTGGTGCGCGCTTCCGCCGAAATTGGTCCGTCGTTCTGCCAGAAACCGAAGATGCCCGGCCGCAGCACTTCCAGCACCTTGCGAATCTTCGGGATGACGCTCTTGGGCGTGCCGCAGATTACCTGCATCGCGCGTTCCACCTGCGGGAAGGTATCGAAGATCTGCTTGCGGGTCGCCTCCACATCGACCTGCTGCTCGGCCCATACTCCCGTGCGGTAATCGATCTGCGAGTCGGCCACGCTCGTGTTGTTGCCACCGCCCGTCGTCGCATTGGCGAAGGGACTCCCGCCGCCCGCATTCGGATCGGAGAACTGCCGCGCCACGCGCCGCGTCGCGTCCCTGGAGTTGTATCCCGGAGGAAACATCCACTGCGGCTTGCCGAACAGGCTGTAGCCGATTCCCGCGCCACCGAACATGTCCCACTTGGCGAGGTCGCGCGCCTTCTCCTCGGTTTCCGCGACGAACACCTTCTGGAGATAGCCGAAGTTCTCGGAGCCGACCTGGTAGCCTTCCTTCGCCGCCGCATCGCGGTAGATGTTCCACAACTCCACCGTCGGCTCGAGAAAGGTCGCCAGCGCGATATAGGGATAGCGATGCTGCGCGCACCAGATGACGGTTTCAGGGCTGAGCAGTCCGGGAATCCAGATCGGAGGATGCGGCTTCTGAATCGGCAGCACCCACGGATCGATGAAACGATAGTGGAAATGCTTGCCTTCGTAGCGCCACGGCCCCGGACGCGTCCAGGCCCCCACGACCAGGTCGTGCGCCTCGTTGAAGTACTCGCGGTTGTAACCGGGATTGGCGTTGGTCGCGAACTGCTCGCTGCCCGCGCCGCGAACCCATCCTGCCACCAGGCGCCCTTTCGAGATCATGTCGATCATCGACAGCTCTTCGGCGAGCCGTAGCGGATTTCCCACGACCGGCAGCGGATTGCCGAGCAA
>DATJWT010000303.1:0-6010 GCA_035500975.1 Binataceae bacterium (SeqCode) | reverse complement strand
AACTGCACCGACTTCCATTCGCTGTTCATCGCGCTGGCGCGCGCCAGCGGCATCCCGGCCCGGTTCACGATCGGCTTTCCGTTGGGAACAAAACGATCGGACACGATTCCGGGCTACCATTGCTGGGCCGAGTTTTACGTCGGCGGGCAGTGGATTCCGGTGGATGCATCCGAAGCGTGGAAGCATCCGAAGCGCCACGAGTACTATTTTGGCAACCTCGATGCGGATCGTGTGGCGTTCACGATGGGCCGTGATCTGGCGTTGACTCCCGCGCAGGATGGGGCGCCGGTGAATTTCCTGATCTATCCACTCGCACAGGTTGATGGGCGTACGCTGGGCAAGGAGCAGGTCAAGAACAAGTTTGAGTACTCCGATTTGCCGCAGTGAAAGCAGGCGGAAAAGAAAAAGGCGCCGCGATGCGACGCCCTTGGGATTCAGCGCGGAGTGATTGCTCAGTGCTTGGTTTCGATTCGTCGGCCGTAGGTCACCTCGCCCTTGTCAACCCTCAGACTGAAGCCGCATTCAGGATTGGTGCAGACCCAGGCCTTGAACAAAACCGAAGCACCCTCTTGCCCGTAATCCGACAATGGAATCAGGCTACCATTGTTGCACTTTTGGCACTTCGGCCACTCCATCAGCCGCCCTCCTTCAGACACGACCCGAAACCCCTACGTTCCAAGGCGAAGCTATCCGACCCCAATGGGTAAAGCAACGACGGCAGGGGCTGATTCGATGCCTCGCCGGGTCGGAAATTTGCGGGTGTACCGAGAGATGCTAGGCTGGGGGACGATGCGTTCCAAAGCCAAAGCCGCGCTCGTAGGGCTGGTCCTGGGAATGTTCGCGAGCCCCCTGGCTGCCTTGGCGCAGGGCATGATGGAGGCGGTACCGAAGGCCCCGTCATCGGACCGATGGAGCCCTCCATCTTCGCTCGTTTTACCGGAACCGAACGCGCCGAGCGCGGCGCCTGCGCCGCCTTCGATGCCGCAAACGAGCAATGAGTTGACGCTCCCGTCGCTGAACAACCAGCGCGCATCGATAGCTCCGCCCCAGAAATCGGACAGCACCAAGGTGATTCCGGTAATTCCGCCCAACCAGGAAGTGCTGGTCCTTCCGCAGGCCAGCCGCGACTTCCTGGGATTCTGGGGCGGCCAATTGACGCTGGTGAACAAGTTCGGCGACGGGGAGCCACCGCAGCATCAGATGGTCAGCTTCACGTTCGGCGAGCGCGACGGGCAAGTGGTGCTGGCGACGACGGTCTACGGCAACGCCGACGCCCAGGTTCTCAAGACCACCGCGGAAGCGGAAGGGCCCAACAAGGTGAAACTCACGCTGGCCGGTCTGGATCTCAGCACCGAGCCGCCGCTGCGACACATCGAGAAGATGGTCATCTCGCTCGATGGGAACAATCGGGTGCTATGCAGCAAGCAGATGGATCTCTACATGCCGGGCATGACCGGGCCGGTTGCGGAGGCGACTTATGAAGGCCTGCTGGGTCCGATGTCGCAGCGCGATGATCGGATGATCACTGAGGAGATCATCCGCAACGGCGAGATTCCGCGCGCGACGATCAACGAGGGAGGCGCGCCCCAGTTGCCTCCGGAATAAGATCGGAATGCGCCCTCTGAGCTCGCAGGGAGCTTGCGGCGATCAGGGGCGCCCACGCCGGGATATTGCTTGAGACCGCACCACGCGCGATCACTTCCGAATCATGGAGGCTGCGAGTTCGCCAATCCACCAGGTCCAGCGCCTTTAACCGATAGATCGAGTTTTCGAGGAGCCCGGGATGGTCGTCTCGTGGTCGGCCGGTGCAGGGTTCCGCGCACCAGAGCAAAGCCTCAGCGATAGAGAGTTGCTGAACGACATCCAGGCGGAAGGTCAATTCTCCTTCTTCGTTTGCGAAGGTCCATCCGCTCGGGATCACGATGCCGAGCCATGCGACGGTGAAAGACTCGAAGTCATTTTCAGAGCGCAGAGCTTTCCAGACCTTCCCGCAAAGTTTGCAGTGACTGAGTCCAACTTCCGCGAGTACAGCATAGCTGTTGAGGTCGTGCCCCAGCGCCTCCAGTGCTGAGCGGGTAGTGAATGGCGCGGAGACTCCGTGACTCATCCTTCTTACCGGCGGGTTGCCTTGAGCCTGGCGAGCTTGTCTTTGACGGTGCCGGTGTTGTGGTGCATCAGGCGGATCTCTTCGATGAGCTTGGTGGTCGCCGCATCGTCTTTCTTATCGATTGAAGCGCCGAGCTCGATGACGGAGTTTGCGATGGCGGCCCAGCGCGCTCCGCCGGCGCCGGGTACGCGATGCCACGCCGCATGGCCGAAGATCGCGGCGAGATCGGCGAGCGAGCAGCCGAGTTCTTCCTTGAAAACGTTCTCCGCTTCAGCGGCGGAAGCGGTGCCGGCGGCTTTCTGCTGCACGGCAATCAAGCGATCCCAGCCCGGCCCGGGATCGGGCGGTAGATCGGCAAGTTGCCCGAAGGTTTTCTTCGACGCCGCATTGTGGCGAAAGAGCTGCTTGACGTTGCGGCCCTCGTGATAGACGAGGGCGACAAACTCGACGAATTCAGGATTTACCAGTTTTTCTTCCACTGCCTTCCTATCGGTACACGTCGCTTCGATGCCGAATGCGCGCGACCGTTACGAGTTTGCGATCGTCGTCGATCTGGTAGATCGTTCGATAGTCGCCCGTGCGGATTCGGTAAAGACCCTCAGCTCCCCGGAGCATCCTGCATCCCGGGGGTCGAGAATCGTTCTGGAGCTCTAACAGCGCGTGCAGGACTCGACGCGCAATAGCGCGATCGAGTCGCCGAAGATCGCGTTGGGCGGCAGGCGCCAGCTCTACCGCATAGTTTGTCCGGCTCAAGACCCTGCACGGAATCGACGCAGTACCTTGTCGAGGGGAAGTGCACCTTTGCGCCTGGCCTCGCGAATGGCGAGCTTCGCGGCGCGAACGTCGCTTGCGTCCTCGAGCTCTTCGAGCAATTTAAGGTCTTCCGCCGGCACCATCGCCGCGACAATTTTTCCGTGCCAGGTGATGGAAACCCGTTCCTTCTTGTAAGTCACCGTGCTCAAAATCCCGGAAAACCGCGCCCGGGCTTCCGCAGCGGGGAATGTCCGGTCGACGGCGTCCTGCGCCGGCGCCGTCACTTTCATTGCTTGACGCGCACGCATGTACAAATTGTACAATTTGTACATTCTGGACGCAAATGGTCCGCGAAGCTATTTCAGGGCGCGGACCGAGAAGCCGCGTTCGTTGCAGCACAGCAGCGAGCGCTTGCCTTCCAGGGTGGTCTCGATCACTACCTCACGCGCCCACAGGCGTTGCAGGTAGGCGATGGTTTTCTCGGCGTATTCGAGATGCAGGTCGCGGCCATCGTGGTAGTGCTTGAGATACAGCGTCCGGTTCTGGCCGAAGTCGGCATCCTCGACCTTGATCACGGGGATCGAGTTGGTGCCGACGTTCTTGATCAGCATTTCCTTTACATCGCGCCATCCCTCATCATCCGCGACCTTGGAAACCACGAGGTCTTCGCCGCGCGGCTCGTACTGGAAGATATCCATCTCGCGGATCAGATCCTCGGTCAGGTAGCGGCGCAGGAACGAGGAGTCACGCTCGACTTCGCGCACCTCGAAAAGCTTCTCTTCGGCCGACTTGGTGGGCTTGCCGTCGCGCTTGATCTCGTCCGGGGTGGGATTGCTCCATCGCCGGTAGATGTCTTCCCAAACCTTCAGCCCGAGATGGTACGGATTGATTTGTCCCGGGATAGGGCAGACGACCTGGTTGTGGCGCACGATGAATTCGAGGCGGAGGCCCTGGTCGAGGTCGAGCGACTCGAGAATTTTCTTGTGCCAGTAGCTCGCCCAGCCCTCGTTCATGATCTTGGTTTCCATCATCGCGATGAAGAACTTGGCTTCCTCGTCGACGATGGTGAGCAGGTCTTTTTCCCAGTCCGCGAGGTAGGGATTGTGATCGCGGATGAAGAGCAGGACGTCTTCGTCGGGCTCGATTGGGACGCGATGCAAATCGGGCTCGGTATGCTCCTGGCGCGCATGGATTTTCTGAAACGGGTCAGGACGCGGCTGGGCGTTTTCCACGGCACGGTCGATCTGCTCCGCGGGGTTCAGTTTCCGAATCGCCAGGTTGCGGCGGCATTGGAATGAAAGCGAGTGGGCGGCATCGAGGACGCGCTCCACCTTTTCCACTCCAATCGAGGGGTCCTCGACGTAGCGGCGCACGCGCAGCGCATGCGCCTTGAAAGTCTCGACCGTGAGTTCCGCGCGGGTGTGCTTGAAGGTGAAATTGTTCTTGTTGAAGTCGTTGTGCCCGTACACGTGCGCCATCGTCAGAATCTGGAGCAGCAGCGTGTTGTCGCGCATCAGGTACGCGATGGCGGGGTTGGAGTTGATGACCATCTCGTACGGAATGCCGGTGATCCCGTGATCGTAGAGGGTCTTCATCTTTTCGTAGGACTTGCCGTAGGACCAGTGCGGGTAGTGAGACGGCATGCCCGAGTACGCCATGTACCCGAGCATCTGGCTGTGATCGCAGATCTCGAATTCCTGGGGGAAGCAGTTGAGTCCGAACTCGTCGACCCTGGCGCGGATGCGGCGATCCCATTCGACCAGGTCGTCGAGGGTGTATGCGGGCCGCCTGGTAACGATTGCCGGCGAGAGTTCGCTCATTGCTCTTTCACCCGGTCCTTGGCCAGGAAGGCCTTGAACGACGGCCAGATATCTTCCTTGCGCTCGATCAGCACGGTGTGGAAGTTGGGCGCCTGGATGCGCCGGAACACATTGAGCATCGAGCTCTCGTAGTAACGCGAACCGAGAGGCTTGATCTCGCCGTACCCGAACAGGTTGCAGATTTCGGCCAACTCCTCGCCGGCCTTGAGAGCGGCGGGGTTATCGGAATCGAAATTGTCGCCGTCGGAGCAGTGGAACGCGTACACGTTCCAGAGCGACGGATGGTAGCGCTCGTGGATTATCTCCAGCGCTTTGACATAACCGGATGAGATGAAGGTGCCGCCGGACTCGCCCTTGTGGAAGAACTCTTCCTCGCTGACTTCGTTGGCTTCAGTGTGATGCGCGATGAAGACGATTTCGACGTTGCGGTAGCGGGTCGAGATGAACTGGTAGAGGAGGAAGAAGAAGCTGCGCGCGAGATACTTCTTCATCGTGTCCATCGATCCGGAAGTATCCATGATGCAGATGACGGCGGCGTTGGACTCTTCTTTCGTGTCGACCTCGATGTGCTTGTAGCGCAGGTCCTTCTGATGGAAGGGGAAGCGCCGCTTGCGCACGCCCGTTTCCGGGGCGCCGGGCTGAAGCGCGGATAGTCCCGCGGAATCGTCATCGACCGGTTCTTCAGCCTCTTCGAGGTCAGCCTCCGCGGACTGCTTGCCGTTAGCGAGCCGATCGCCGGAGAGCATCCGCATCACGCGCTGCTTGGCGGTGCGGCGCTTGTCCAGGCGCACTCGGATGCCGACGTGGCGATAGCCTTTGCGCCTGGTGGAATAGTCGGACTGGATTTCGCGCAGCGCGCGCCGTTCGAGATTGGGCAGCTCGAGGTCCTCGAACATGATTTCGATTAGTTCCTCGAGGGTGACGTCGGTTTCGTAGTAATCGATGCCGGGGCGATCGCCCGCCATGTCATCGCCCTTGCCGGGGCCTTCCTTGCCGGTCTTGCCGACGACCTGGCCGGGGCGCGAGTCGCCGTTGCCCTGCGAAGCGCCTCCGGAGTTGTCGCCGAACACGAAGCGATACTCCTTGATGCCGCGGAGGGGGACCTTGATTACGCGGTCCTTGTTTTTGCCGATGATGGATTCTTCAGCGATGATATCGGCGATATTTTCGCGGATGGAATCGCGGACCTTTTGCCGATGCCGCAGGCGATCGCCCGCGGAGCGATCGGAGCGTTCAGCATCGGAGGGCCGGTATTCGCGGAAAATAGTATCGCTGGTCGGCATGGATTGATGGATCATACCGCACATTCAATCGTCAGTCTCGGTTCTTA
>DATJWT010000302.1:0-21600 GCA_035500975.1 Binataceae bacterium (SeqCode) | reverse complement strand
CGAGGGCACGGTCACGTCCACCGAGCGCAAGCGCGGCAAGTTCTACTTCACCCTCGAATATGAAACCCGCGATGCGGCCGACCAGCGGCTCCTCGTGCGCCAGGCCATAACCTCGGTGCTGCTGAGCCCCGAAGGATCACTCACATGAGCAACGAACCCGCAGTTGGCAGCGAATTCAGCGCCGCACCTTATCTACTGGATGATGCCGCCGCGCAGGCCTACGAGCGCGGCGTGAAGGAGCCGCCGCGCCGATGGCGGACCAATATCCATACCGATCGCGATGCCGCCTCCAAGGCAGGCTTCACCGCCCCCATCGCGGCGGGTGAGCATACGATCGCTCTGGCGATGCAGCTCATCGTCGATAGATTCGGCGAGCGGTTCATGCACGGCGGCGGCTTCGAGGTCGCGTTGATCAAGCCGGTCCTGTTTGGCGATACGCTGACCGTTCATGCCCGCGTGGCGCGCGCCGATGAGAGAAATCTGGAACTCGATCTCCGCGTGGAAAACCAGAAGGGCGAGCCCGTGCTGACCGGAACCGCCCGCGTGCCGAAGCAATGAGCGGAGCCGGCCCGCAATCGGCGCAGGGCGAGATTCCGAAGAAGCCGGCAACGCCTCTTTGGCGGCGGTCCATTCCCTACATCGCAACTGCTGCGATCTTCTACCTTATCTTTCGCAGGATTCCGCTCACCAGGGTCGGGGACGCCTTGCGCGACGTCCCGGTCGCGGAGTTCATCGCGATCTTCCTGCCGTACTCGCTCTATTTCTTTCTCATCGACTCGTTCTGCCTGACCTGGGTGGTGCGCCGCTTCAACGCGCCGCTGAGCTTCGGCGAGATCCTGCCGATTCGCGCCAGCATGTACCTGCTCGCGATGATCAACACCAACCTGGGGCAGGGCGGCGTCGCCTACTACCTGCATCGCAAGGCGAAAATCGGATTTCTCGGAGCGCTCAGCTCGATCCTGTTCATCGCGCTGCTCGAGGTGTACCAGCTCTTTCTCTTCTCGACCGTGGGCGTGCTCTTCTATGCGCCGACGGATGCGACCCAGGCGCGGATCGTCGGCGTGCTCAGAATCGTATACGTGGCGGCGTGGCTGCTGCTGGTTGGGATAATCGCGTTTTTCGCGATCGCGCGCCGCAGCGAGCGAATTCGCGCGTGGGCGGAACAGAGCAAGGCCGGGCCTGTGCTGGCGACGTTCCTTGCCGCGAAGCCGCTGGACTACCTGGTCGTGCTCGCGATCAAGGCGCCGAGTTTTTTCGGTTCGGTGGTGGCGCAATTTTTCGCCCTTGGCCTCTATGGAATCTCGATTCCGTTCCTGAAGTTGATGCTGTTTCTGCCGCTGGTGTTCCTGGCCGCGGCATTGCCCATTTCGGTCGCGCACCTTGGGACCAGCCAGGCGGCCTGGCTGCTGTTTTTCTCGGGCAATGCGACCGAGGCGCGGATACTCGCCTACAGTCTCGCGGCGCACTTCACCTTCATGTTCTGCAACGGGTTGATCGGGCTTTGTTTCCTGCCGCGCGCCTCGCGGGAACTTACTGCCGTGGAAGAAAACGCTGCGTGAAGAGCGGTCGCACTCTTGCGCGCGCTCGCCGTCGCAAGGTAGCTTGCCCCGACCCTATGCATGGTATTTCACATGCGGTCAGCTAGAGCATCGATCGCTGTCGCGTTCGCGATAGTCGCAGCGTGCCTGGTTTCGTGCGCAAACGTGAGCCACGGCAACACCCAGGAAATCTCGGTGACCAGCAATCCTTCCGGCGCCGACGTGATGCTCAATAACGGCATGACCGGCGTGACCCCGTTCACCATCACGGTCCCGCGCGAGCGCAACCTGGTGTTTCATTTCAGCAAGGAAGGCTACCAATCGGCCGACGTGTTCGATCAAACCAACGTCGAGGGCAAGTACGTCGCGGCGGACTGGGCCACGATGCTCGTGACGGGTCTGCCGTTCGCGTGGGTCAACGACGTGTCGTCCGGCGCGGCCCGCACGCACGAGCAGTTGACCGTGACCGCCAACCTGGTGCCCGACCCGTCGTACGTGCGTCCCAGGTACCAGGCTCCTCCTCCGGAAACAGTGAAGGAGGCGCCGTCGCCTTCTCCGACCGCTGGTAGCAGTGATGCCCAAAGCAGGAAGTGAGGCTTTGGCTCTCCGCTCCGTGGGCAGATACGCGCTCTGCGTCGTGTCGATTCTCGCGCTTGCGCAATGCGTTCCCAGCCGGGAGGTGCAGGTCGCGTACCAGGCGCCGATGCGCACCGCGCAGGACCCGGACCCCAGGCTGAAGCCCGTGACAATCGTGGTGATAGACAAACGGCCCACCACCGTCGTCGGACATCCGCTCGGATTCTTCGGGGAACGCGAGGGGAATATTACCTCTGAAGATGAAGCCGCGGCGGCTTTGAAGAAGGCGTTCGACATCGAGCTGAAAAACGAGGGCTTCACCATCGGTACGGGCGGCAACGACGTGGTGCTCACCATGACGCACTTCGAGAGCCAGTACGTTCATCCGCTCTTCCACACCCGGGCCGTCGCCAGTATCGGCGTTGAAGTGAAGGTGAGAAAAGCCGATGGCTCGACGGCATACAGCGGCTACGTCGTGGGGCAGGCCGATCAGGACGCCGAGACCCATTTCGAGAGCGATGAGACCTCGATTAGCGACGTGCTGAACGCGGCGATGGACGATGCGGTGACGAAGGCGCTCGACGCCCCCGCGTTCATGACCGCACTCGGGAGGGCCCCGGCGCCGGTACCGGCCGCGCCGCCCCCGGCCTCCGCGAGCTAGTGCTTCGAAATCCAGACCTTTTCGAAGCGAGTCGGACGCATGGGATTGAGCGTGTACTCGTGAATCCAGGGCTGCGTGATCGCATAGGTGACCGGGTAGTAGAGAAACGCCCACGGGGCGTCCGCCACGACGACTTTTTCCGCTTCATCGTATAGCTGGTAACGGAGCTTGAGATCGGTCTGGTCGCCGGCGCGGTCGATCAGATTCTGGAAGTCGCCGTTGTAGTAGAAGCTGTCGTTGTTCGATTCCCACTGGTCGCGCCCCAGCAACACCGCCAGGAAATTTTCGGGATCGGGGAAGTCGGCCTCCCATGCGGTGAGAAAGGCCTGCACGGTATGAGGCTGGCGTATCGCTTCGAGGAACGGACCCCACGCGACCGGCTTGATTTCGATTTGCAGGCCGACCAGCGCGAGATCCTGCTGGATCGATTGCGCCAGCATCAGGAGGGTCGCATCGGCGCGCACCCATAATTCGAAACTGAAACCATGCGAGAGGTGCGCTTCTTCGAGCAACTCGCGCGCCTCTTTGGGATCGTACGAGTAGCCGGTCAGCTTAGGGTCGTATCCGGGAAGGTTCGGCGGCAGGACTCCGGTCGCTACGACGCCGCGACCGTTGAGCAGCGCGACCAGCTTGTTCTTGTTGATTGCGTAGTTGATCGCGCGCCGAACGCGAGCGTCGGTAAATGGCCACATCTGGCAATTCATCCCGAGGTAGCGCGTCGTCACCGTGGTCTTCTTGAGGGTCCGCTCGCGCAGCCGCGGCGTCTTCATGATGTACACGAACTCGGCCGGGGGCATTTCGAGCTGCGCATCCAGGTCGCCCGCATCGTAACGCAGCCACTGGAGCTCGGGCATGACGCCCAGCGAGTCCACGATCGCGTCGAGATGCGGCAGCCCTTTCTGGAAATAGTAGGGGTTGCGCACCAGCACGATTCGCTGCCCGCCGATCCATTCCTTGAGCATGAAGGCGCCGCTGCCGACGACATGCCGCGAGAAATCGTCGCCCCACTTGTCGGCCACCTCGCGCGGAATAGCAGCCGTGAACGGCATGGTCAGTTTGTGCACGAAAATCGGATCAGGCTGGTCGAGGTGGAAAACGATCGTCGTGGGGTCAGGAGTTTCGATTCCAGTGACGTGCGCGGTGCGATGCGCGGCGAAATCCGCGGCGCCCGTGATGCCGCGGTAGTACTCCATGCCGCGTGAGTGTGTCGCGGGGTTGATGACGCGCTCGATTCCGTAGCGAAAGTCGTCGCTGGTGACGAAACGCCCGTTGGAGAACCGCGCATCGGCGCGCATGTGGAAGGTGAAGGTGCGCGCATCCGGCGATGACTCCCAACTGGTAGCGAGGTCGGGCTCGAGTTCGACGTTGCCATCGCCATAGCGCACGAGGGTATCGAAGATCGCCTGCTCGAACGTCCACGACTCGGTGTCGTAACCGGCCGCCGGATCGAGCGTGGGCACGTCGTCAACGTCGGCGATGCGGAGGACAGAGGCGCCGGGTGGGAAATTGATTTCATCGCTGCCCCTGGTGCATCCGGTCAGTTGAAGAAGGACAACGGGGAGCGCGGCGAGGAGGCTCCACCGGACAGAACGACAACGGAAAGTGCCTCTCGCGAAGGGAGAGGATGGCTCGCGAAGCCAGCCGGGTGAAGGCCGGTCGAAGTGCCTCCATCCTTCGCGAAGCCTCGACCGGCTCTCGTCCGGCGCGCGGCGCGCAAAGGCAGATCCTTCGTCCCGGTGGTCCTCAGGACGCCTCGCTAGTCTCTGCGCCTTCTCCGTTCGGGAGAAGAACTGACCGAGGCGCGGCGAAAGAAAATTCATTGCGCTCGCTCCCGCAGCACTCCGTAGCCCAGCAGGTTGAAGGCTAACACTGCGTAAAAGATGGCAAGCCCGGGAAAAGTCGCCAGCCACGGCGCGGTGCGGAAGTAGATCGTCGCTTCCTCGATCATCCGGCCCCACGTCGGTGTGGGCGGGGGCACGCCGAGCCCCAGGAAGCTGAGCGCCGCATCGAGCAGCAGCGTGTTCGAGGTTCCAAGCGCAGCCATGACGACGATAATTGGCAGCACGTTGGGCACGACGTGACGCGCGATGAGCCGGGATGGCGATGCTCCCAGGGCGCGCGCGGCGAACACGAAATCTCGCGCGGACATCGAGAGCGTTTCCGCGCGCACCACGCGCGCGACCTGCGTCCACGACACCAGCCCGATGACCAGCAGAATCGAAAGCAGGCTCGGGCGCAGCACCGCCACGAACGCCATCGCCAGCAGGAGCGCGGGCAGGGTCAGCATCACGTCGGTGAAACGCATGAGGACCGCATCGACGGCGCCGCCGAAGAAACCGGAGACGAGGCCAATCACGACCCCGATCGCGATCGTCATAGCCATCGCGGCCACGCCGACGGTCAGCGAAACGCGCGCGCCATAGATGATTCGCGAGAGGACGTCGCGCCCGAGCTGATCGGTGCCCATCGGAAACGCGAGCGACGGCGCGCCCGGATCGCCGTAGGTTGCCGCGACTGCACGGGTTGGATCGTGAGGTGCGAGTAACGGTGCGAAAACCGCGACGATCACCAGGCCGAGCACCATCACGGCACCGACCAGCTCGAGTTTCCCCATGCGCCGCATGCTCAAGCGGCCCCCGAAAGCCGGATGCGCGGGTCGAGCCACGCGTACAAAAGATCGACCAGCAGGTTCGCGATCACGACCAAAAACGCGGAGAACAGAACGGTGCCCATGATGAGCGGGATGTCGAGGTTGAAGATCGCCTCGAACGCCAGTCTCCCGATGCCGGGCCAGTTGAAGACGGTTTCCGTGAGCACCACGCCGGAGAGCAGTCCCGCAAGGTCGAGTCCCGCCAGCGTGACCAGCGGCAGCGTCGCGTTGGCCATCGCGTGTTTCATCATCGCGCGCGCGCCGGACAGGCCCTTCCCGCGCGCGGTACGCACGTAGTCCTGGTCCATCGCCTGCGAAAGATTGGTGTGCAGGATTCGCGAGTAGTAGCCCGCGGCTCCCAGTGCGAGCGTGAGCGTGGGCAACACGAGGCTGAGAGGACCCGCGTACCCGCCGAGCGGAAACGAATGCAGGTACAGGCCGCCGGCGATCAGCAGCATGGTCCCCAGCCAGAACACCGGCATCGAGACCAGCGCCAGCGACACCACGAGCAGCACATTGTCGGTACTCTCGCCGCGATAGGCCGCGGCGACCGCGCCCATCGCAATGCCGAGAATAAGGGACACCAGCATCGCGGCGACGGCGAGAATAGCAGTCGCGGGAAAGCGGCTCGCGATCAGATGAGTCACGCTCTCCCTGCGTACATAGGAGCGGCCCAGATCGCCGTGCAGCGCGCGATCGAGATAGCGCGCGTATTGAACGTAGACCGGCTGATCGAGCCCGAGCTCGTGGCGGATGGTCGCGAGCGTTTGCGGATCGGCCTTCGCACCCGCCATCGTGACGGCAGGATCGGCGGGGATGACGAAGGCGATCGCGAAGGTGATTATCGAGGTGCCGATCAGCACGACTGCGCAGAGGGCGATCCGGCGCACGAGGAACGCCAACATGGCTAACCTGTGATTACTCCGCGCGCGATCAGTTCGCGGCGAAGTTTGCTTTCCGCGCGATCGCGATGACGCCGCGCCGCGGAATCGGCCGGTTCCTCCACTACCAAGCGGCTCGCTTCGCCGAGAATGGATCGGATGGTTTCATCGATCTGGTCGAGCACCGGCGTGCGCGGACCGCGCGCCAGGGCCTGCCGATGGGCCAGGAGAGCTTCGAGCGATGCGTACTGCGTCATCCCGCCGTTCCGCCCATCGGAGAGATTGCCAGCCCGATAAGGTAGCCGACCGCGGCCGCTCCCATCGCGATCAGCAAAAAGCGCATCCCGGAACTCCATCGCGTTCGGCGCGCGAGCCAACCCTGGAAGTACCCGACGCTGAAGAGCGTGACCGCGGTCGTGCCGAGCGCGGCGAATAGCGCGGGGCGCGTATTCGGGATGAGCATGTATGGAACCAGGGGAACGAGGGCGCCGAAGGCGAATGCCACACCCATGATCACCCCATCGAGCGCCGCGTTGCCCAGCATCCCGCCGGTCAATCCAAAGACCTTTTGTTCCGCCGTCGTGATCAACGTTTTGGTGGACGTGCTGAGCAGCCGAACCACGCGATAGCCGGCCTCGCGCGTGAGGCCTTCTTTCTCGAGCTGATCGAGCAGCGCCTCCTGCGCGACGTAGGGCTGCTGCTGGATTTCGGCGCGCGCGCGATCGAGCTCGCTGCGCAGCACTTCCGTCTCCGCGTTGGTTCCCAGGTATGCGCCCGCGCCCATCGAGAGCGCGCCCGCGGCGGTGGACGCGAGAGCGGCGAGCAGCACCTGCGAATGGTTCGACACCGCGCCGCTCAGCCCCGCCAGCACTCCCGCGGTGGTCAGGACGCCATCCTGCATCCCGAACACGATTTCCCGAACGCTGGAGAGACGCTCGAAGAGCCGCCGTTTTTCTGCTGGGTCGGGAAGCGCCAAGGCAATCAGAATTCCCTGTCTTCCGGACCGAATTCATCGCCGGGCGCCCAATCCGCCGGGCAGAGCCGGCCGCTGCGGTAGGCGCGCACGATGCGCAAGGTCTCGCCGACGCTGCGTCCGACGTTGATCGGAGTCGCTTCCGAGAAAATCACGATGCGCTTCCGGTCGATGATAAATGTCGCGCGCATCGCCGTCTGTTCCTTGTCATCGAAGATGCCGCATGCGCGGGCGAGCTTACCGCCTTCGTCGGCAAGCAGCGGAAAAGGAACGCCGCCCAGCTCGATCGCCCATCGGCGATGGCTGTCGACGTTGTCGATGCTGACGCCGAGCACGGCGGTCTCTTCCGCGGCGAATTGGTCGATCGCTTTGCTGAACCCGGTCACTTCCGTGGGGCATATAAAGGAGAAGTCACGCGGATAAAAAAAGAGGACGATCAATTCCGAGTTGATTCCGGAAAGCGTCATCCTGCCGATGCGGCCGTCGGTGACCGCCGGCAGGTCAAAGGCAGGCACAGGGTCTCCGGGTCGAAGCATGTAACGAGTTAATCCGGGAGCGTGGCCTCATTCAATCTCGTAGGTCAGGTAGACGGTGGCCGAGACCGTGATATCGCCGGCCTCGACCGGAGTTTTGAAAGACTGCACAGCCGCCTGTGCGTATACACCCCTTTCAACGGGTATCGGGCGCGGTTGGCCCTCGGTCGATGCCGTCATGATGCGACCCAATCGGACGTTGAGCGATGCCGCCAGTGCCTGGGCTTGTTGCTGTGCGTCACGCGATGCGTTGGCGAGCGCCTCGGCACGCGCCCTGGTGTCGTTCTTCAGGGTGAAATCGAGTGCGTTGACGCGGTTGGCGCCTGCCGCGATTCCCGCGTCGATCAATTCGCCGAGCAGGTCCATCGCGGAGGTTTCGACCGAAATCGTATTCTGCGCGTTGTAGCCGACGATGACCGCCATGTTCATGCCGCCATTCTGATGCTGCTGGTAATCGGGGGTCAGCGAGTATCCGCCGGTCGAAACTTTGCCCTTGTCTCCCAGCCTGGCCTTGAGCGCATCCGTGACTTTTTGCGCGGCGGCGGCATTGCGCGATGCCGCCTCGGTAGCCGTCTTCGCGTGCACTTCAATCGCGAAGCTCAGGTTGGCCAGGTCAGGGCGCGCCGACGCATCGCCGTTGCCGGACACGACGATCGTGCGCGGCTGATCCGCCTGCGCCGTCGCGGGCAGGCCGATCGCGCCGGCAACGAAACTCGCGAGCAGGATCAGGAACGGCAGCAGCGTGGTTCGCATCGCAAACCTCCTCGAGTCCGGATTGATTCACATCGATAATAGCCGGAGACTTGAACGCCTGACGACAGCGAGAGGATCGTTTCAAGCCCATGGCCGACAAGCAGGATGAGCGCAAGGTAACGCCCCGCAGCCGGGATTTCGCCGGCTGGTACAACGATATCATCTTGAAAGCGGAGCTGGCGGATTATTCGCCGGTGCGCGGATGTATCGTGTTCCGGCCGGACGGCTTCGCCATCTGGGAGGCGCTGCGCGACGAGCTCGACAAGCGCATCAAGAAGACCGGCGCGCGCAACGCATATTTTCCGCTGTTCATCCCGCAGAGCTTCCTGCGCAAGGAAGCGCAGCACGTCGAGGGCTTCGCGCCCGAGGTGGCGACCGTCACTCACGGAGGCGGCGAAAAGCTGGAAGAACCGCTTGTCGTCCGCCCGACCTCCGAAACCATCATCAACCACATGTTTTCGCAGTGGATTCACTCCTATCGCGATCTCCCGCTGATGGTTAACCAGTGGTGCAACGTGGTGCGATGGGAGATGCGTACGCGGATGTTCCTGCGCACGGCGGAATTTTTGTGGCAGGAAGGGCATACGGCGCACGCCACCAGCGAGGATGCGCAGCGCGAGACGCTGGCTATCCTCGATTTGTATCGATCGTTTGTCGAGGATTTTCTTGCGATCCCCCTGGTGGTCGGGCGCAAGAGCGCCGCCGAGCGATTCCCGGGCGCCGACGAGACCTACACGATCGAGGGCTTGATGGGCGATGGGCGCGCGCTGCAGTGCGGAACGTCGCATTTTCTGGGCCAGAACTTCGCCAAGGCATTCGAGACCAAATACCTCGACGAGCAGAACCAGCTTCAGTACGCATGGCAGACGAGTTGGGGTGTTTCGACGCGCCTGCTCGGTGCAATCATAATGGTGCACGGCGACGACCAGGGCCTGCGCCTGCCGCCGACGGTCGCCGCCAACCAGGCGGTTATCGTTCCTATCTCGCGCAAGCCGGAGGAGGCGGCTGCCGTGCTCGCCGCCGCGAAAGGCATCTTCGAGACGCTTGAAAACGCCGGCATTCGCGTGAAGCTCGACACACGCGACGGTGTATCTCCCGGCTTCAAATTCAACGATTGGGAAATGCGCGGAGTGCCGCTGAGAATCGAAATCGGCCCGCGCGACGTGGCATCCGGCGAGGTCGTCATGGCTCGCCGCGATCTGAAGGGCCCCGAAGCGAAATCCAGGGCGCCCATCGCCGAGATTGGTTCGCGCGTGCCCGCGATGCTCGAGGAGATCCGGAAAAGTCTCTATCAGCAGGCGCTCGCGGCGATGCAAAAGGACACCCGTGAATTCGACGACTACGCCGCCTTCAAGAAGCAGATGGAAGGCGAGGGCGGGGGCGGGCTGGCCAACATCTTCTGGTGCGGCAACCCGGAGTGCGAGACGCGCATTCGCGAAGAGACGCGCGCGACCTGCCGCGCAATCCCGCTGGGGCAGAAGGGACTCAGCGGCAAATGCATGGTATGCGGCGAGTCCGCGACGGAACGCGCGTATTTCGCCAAGGCGTACTAGGAGCTGGCTATGGCCGCAGCCGCCGACATCGTCGCGGAACTACTCGATGGAAATGGCTATGCACTGCTGCTCAACCTGATCAGCCGCGACGAAGCGGCATCGGTGCGAGCTATATTGCTCGAGTCCGCCGACGCGGCGCTTATCAAGGGATTGCCCGCTCGCAACGCGGCAATCGGGCAGCGCACGGTTGGAAACCTGCTCCATCGCGGCGAGGTCTTCGAGCGGCTGATCCAGCATCCGGTGCTGATGGAGATCGGCGCGGGGCTGCTCGGCGATGACATGACCCTGAGCTCGTACGCGGCGCGAATCCTGGAGCCGGGTGCGCTCGAGATGGGCGCCCATGTCGACTACCCGTACTGGGCGATGCGTGCGCCGTTCGCGGTTCGTCCCGCGCTGATGCTCCAGGTTATCTGGATGATACAGGACTTCACGGTCGAGAACGGCGCGACGCTGGTGGTGCCCGGGAGCCAGCGTATGGGGACGGCGCCGGACCCCGCGCGCTTCGAGCGCGAAGCGATTCCCATCACGGGGTCGGCCGGGACCGCGATCGTCTCACACGGCCTGCTCTGGCATAACACCTCCAGGAACCGGACCGCGGAACCGCGAGTTTCGATGCTGATCAATTACGGCCTTAAGGTTATCCGGCCCATGGAACCGAAGATCGCCGATGTCCCGCCAGAGGTGGTCGAGCGGGCGACTCCGAAGCTACGCCAATTGCTGGGGATGGACTTCGCGGACGCGTTGCGGCGCGATTTGGCCAGACGGTATGGAAGCTGAGTGTAGCTGTCGCATCCGAGTCCTGCGAAGGTTTATTAATTGTCGTCTAGATCAGCAAAAAGCCCTTTAATTGTGAAGCATTAGTCATCATTAGGGGAATTCGGGCTGGCCCTAGTGGACGTAAAAGGATTTTCTTGGTAATTCCTCCATGGGCCAGATTACCGTCGGTTCGGTTTCTGGCTCGAAACCAAGGAGGAACTATGAAGGTCTCTAGTGGGAAGATTGCACTTGTTGCGGCGCTGGCTTTGGCTTTCGGCGTATTCGCTGCCCCTCAGGCGCGTGCGGCTGACAGCGGCGGCGCGACGGTGCGTGCAGGATATCTGAGCTGCCATGTCCATGCTGGATGGGGATTCATCTTCGGCTCGTCGCGTAAGCTGGATTGCTCATATGCATTGCAGCCGGGCTACACCGAATACTACACCGGCTCGATCACCAAGTTTGGCGCCGACATCGGCTACCTGTCGTCGGGCGTCATCCTGTGGGCCGTCCTGGCTCCTTCGACCAATCTCGGTCAGGGCGCGCTCGCCGGTCACTACGGCGGAGCGACCGCGAGTGCTGCGGTTGGAGTGGGCGCCGGGGCCAACGTGCTGATCGGCGGCTTCCAGAATTCGATCGCGCTGCAGCCGATCTCGATCGAAGGACAGAATGGTTTGAATGTGGCGGCGGGCGTAGTCGAAATGTCGTTGACGTTCAACAAGGAAAAGCCGGCGAAGAGCACGCCGTAACTTAGCTGCTCTGATTCTCGCATCACAACGGCCGCGCGGGTTTCCGCGCGGCCGTTTTTTTTAGTCGCTGCGTGAAATCGCGCGCTCCATTCAGGGGGATTTCGCTGCGGCCTCTGCCCTCGCCATGATCTGTTGGACGACAGCGGTCTTCGCGTCGGCGTAGTCCTGCACGTATTCCCAACGGCGGGCTGCGAGTTCCCGCTTGGTTTCTTCGTAGAGCCGGCGCTCCGCTTCGTTGCTCCGCAGCCAATCGCGGAAGAGCAACATTCGCCCGATCTCGGGGCACCCGGAAGAGAAGACGTGCAGGTTCACATCATCACTCGCACCCTTGAACATCCGATGCTGGAACCAATCGGGTTCGCGATGACGCAGTGCGAAGCCCTGCGCTACAAGCTGCGGAATGTAGGAGTCTTCGTCGGTCGAGTCAGGCACAGCCAGCACGATATCGACAATCGGCTTGGCGGCGAGCCCGGGGATCGAGGTCGATCCCACGTGCTCGATCAGGACCGCTTTCGCTCCGATTGCCCGCCGAATCCTTGTGGCTTCCCGTTGGAAGCGCGCCGGCCACTCCGCGCTGTATTCATCAAGCCG
Source organism: Binataceae bacterium (SeqCode) (assembly GCA_035500975.1). GTDB lineage: Bacteria > Desulfobacterota > Binatia > Binatales > Binataceae > JAFAHS01. The sequence goes on along the minus strand of DATJWT010000302.1, from coordinate 9,389 downwards.
GACAGTTGCGTTGTGCAGGGTGTGTCCGAGCGCCTTCACTCTTCCGTGTTCGTCGGTCTCAGCCACGGATGTCCTTCAAAATTGATCAGCCGAGCGCGTACTTTATCTTCATCGCAGAACGGACTTCGTCCATCGTCTGCTGTGCGAGCGCCCGGCCTTTGCGGGTGCCCTCGATGATGATTTCGCGGACCTGCTCGGGCTTCGCGGCGAATTGGTTGCGTCGCTCGCGAATCGGCTCGAGGAACGCGGACAACGCCTTGTAGAGCTTTTCCTTGACCTCGACATCGCCAACGGTCCCCTTGCGATAGCGCTCCTCCAGGTCCTCGACCTCGGCCTTATCGGGGTTGAACACGTTGTGGTAGGTGAAAACCGGGTTGCCCTCGACGCGACCAGGGTCGGTCGCATGGATTCGCAGCGGATCGGTGAACATCGACATCACGCGTTTGCGGATCTGTTCCGGCGAATCCCCGAGATTGATGCAGTTGCCGAGCGACTTCGACATCTTCGTGCCGCCATCGGTTCCCGGCAGCCGCGCGACCCGCCCCAGCATCGCGCGCGGCTCGATCAATATCTTCTTGTACAGGCGGTTGAAGCGGCGGACGATTTCGCGAGTCTGCTCGATCATCGGGAGCTGATCTTCACCAACCGGCACCAGGTCGGCTTTGAAAATCGTAATGTCGGCCGCCTGCGAAATCGGGTAGCTCCAGAATCCGACCGGGATGCCCTTGGTAAAATTGCGTTGCTTGATTTCTTCCTTGAGCGTGGGATTGCGCTCCAGCGTCGCGACCGTGACCAGGTTCATGAAGTAGATGGTCAGCTCGGTCAGCTCCGGAACCATCGACTGCACGACGATCTTGACCTTCTCGGGGTCGAGCCCGACCGCCAGGTAGTCCAGCGTCACCTCTATCACGTTGGCCTCGAGCAGCTCGGGGCGCTCAAAGTTGTCGGTGAGGGCCTGGACGTCCGCAATCAGGACGTAGGTGTCATACTCGTCCTGCAGCCGGACCCGGTTCTGAAGCGAGCCCACGTAGTGTCCGAGATGGAGAGGGCCGGTGGGCCGGTCGCCGGTAAGAATTCGTTTGCGCATCAGACTCTCTTAGTTGAACAGGCTTCTCAGGATAGCGAGATTTTCCACGTCTTCCTTCAGGTCCGGTCCCTTGGGCGTCTCCAGGCACATCGGGATACCCGCGAAGCGCGGGTCGTTGAGTACGCGGCGAAATGCTTCCACGCCGAGATGGCCCTTGCCGATATGTTGATGACGATCGACGCGCGAGTGAAAAGGCTTGAGCGAATCGTTCAGGTGAAAGACCGCCACTTTGCCGATTCCGATGCATTCATCCAGCTCGCCCATCGTCTGCGCGTAGCCCTGGTCATCGCGCAGGTCATAACCGGCCGCGAACGCATGCTCCGTGTCGAAGCACAGCCGCAACCGCTCGTTCTCCTTCACCGCATCGAAGATCTGCGCCATCTGGCGAAACGAATAGCCGAGGTTGCTGCCCTGGCCCGCGGTGATTTCGAGGGTGACGCGACTTCTGAATCCCTGGCAGGCGCGATGCACCTCGTTGATCGATTTCGCGATCGTGCGGATGCCCGCCTTCTCGCCGGAGCCGACGTGTGAGCCGGGATGCGCGACGAGATTGGGCACTCCCAGCGCCTCGCAACGTTCGAGTTCATCGATAAATCCAGCGACCGATCGCTTGCGCAGCTTTTCATCGGGAGCGCCGAGGTTCAGCAGGTACGAGTCGTGGGCGATCACCTTCGCGATTCCGGTTTCGCGCTGATGACGCTTGAAGTCCGCGATGGCTTCGTTCGAGTAGGGCTTCGAGGCCCATTGGCGGTTGGACTTGGTGAAAATCTGGATGCATTCGCATCCCGCGCTCCGGCCGCGCACCAGGGCTTCCGCGATCGATCCGGCGATCGACATATGGGCTCCCAGCAATGGGCGCGTAGCATCGGCTCGACGAGAGTTCACGATTTCCAGAAGAATACGTGAGCGGTGACTCGGAAAGAAGGCGCGCCTCTTGCCCGCGCGGCGCTTGGACGGCTATTCGTAAACTTTGTGCGAAGAGTGAAAAGCTGGATAGCGATCGCGACACTCGCCGGCGCGATGGCGGGATGCGCCCGCGCGGTGCCCAGGCTCCCGCCCCAGGTTACCTACACGGAGATCCAGGCCTCGGGGGTCGCGGCAAAACCGCCGAATTGCGACATGAAGGTCTTCAATCACGATCCGCTGACGGAGTATCGCAAGGTCGGCATCATCGAGGCCGAGGGCAGCGTCTACGCGACGGAAGACGAGGTGTTGCCGGCGGTCAAGCGTAAGGCGTGCGAGACGGGTGCGGATGCGATCATCGTGGTGACCAGCAAGTCGCAGACCACGGAAAACATCGTGGGCTATTACATGAATGCGATCGCGATTGTTTACGGCAAGAACACCAACATCCCGTACGGCCCGCATATCTCGCATTGAACAGCGGGCGGGGTCGCGTTGATGGCGTAATCCGCGCATGATAGGTGCGTAGGCGCGGTGGCCAAGCGAGCAATCAAATCCATAGGGCTGGTCGTCAAGCGCAATCAGCCCAAAGCCCTTTCGATTGCGCAGAAGCTCGCCCACTACATCCGCTCCCGGCATACCTCCCCAATCGCCGAAACCGAAATCGCCACGCGCATCGACGCTGAGCCGGTATCGCGCGAACAACTTGCCGAGCGCGCCGACTTCGTAATCGTGCTGGGCGGCGATGGCACTTTGCTCGGGGTTGCGCGGCTTACGGCCGCGCGCGGAACGCCGATCCTGGGAGTCAACCTGGGCGGGTTGGGCTTCCTCACGCAGGTGGCGGTCGATGAGGCCCAGCAGGCCGTAGATCGGATGCTGCGCGGCGACTTCGAGGTCGATCGCCGGATCACGCTGGAAGTGCTCGTGCAGCGCGCGACCAACGACTTGCGCCGGATGGATCGATTCGTAGCGGTCAACGATGTGGTGCTTAACCGCGGCCCACTGGGCCGGATGCTCCAGCTTGAAGTGCGCGCCAACGGCGAGCCGTTTTGCACCTATCGCGCGGACGGCCTGATTATCGCCACGCCCACCGGTTCCACCGCTTACGCGCTCAGCGCCGGTGGCCCGATCGTGTTTCCCACTCTCGGCGTCGTGGTGCTGGCCCCTATCTGTCCGCACACGCTCTCCAACCGCCCCATCGTGCTGCCCGATTCGTTCGAGATCGAAGTGCGGGTGAAGGTTTCCGACCACGATGCGACCCTGACCGTCGATGGCCAGGAATCATCCATGGTTGGGGCCGAAGACTCGATTCGCGTCAAGCGCGGGAGTCACGGCGTCTCGCTGGTGCGATCGGAGCACGGGTACTTCGAGGTGTGGCGCAACAAGCTTCGCTGGGGTTAGAGGCGGATGCTGCACGAGCTTCGGATTCGCAACTTCGCGATCATCCAGGAAGCGACGCTTGAATTCGGTCCGGGCCTCAACGTCCTGTCGGGAGAGACGGGCGCCGGCAAAACCATTGTCCTGACGGCGCTGGGCCTGCTGCTCGGCGGTCGGGGTTCCCCCGACATGATACGCGCGGGTGAGAAGGACGCGGTCGTAGAAGCGCTGTTCGAACTCGAAGGAGAAGCTGCCGTCGAGGGTTTCCCCGGCCGCGACTCCACGCACCGCGAACTGGCGGTGCGACGCGTGATCGCGGAAGGGGGCAGGTCGCGGGTGACGGTCGATGGCGAGATCGCGACCGTCCAGAACCTCGGCAAGATCGGCGCCGCGCTGGTTCAGCTGTACGGCCAGCACGAGCAGCAATCTCTCCTGCGCCCGGAGAGCCATCGCGAGGTCCTCGACCGCTATGCGCGCCTCGAAGCGGAGCTGGCTGCATACAAGCAGGCATGGCAGCGGGCGAACGAGCTACGCGCCCGGCTGGAAGAGTTGAAGCGGCGCGAACGCGAGCGCGCCGACCTGCTCGACCTGGCTCGCTTCCGAATTTCGGAACTCGAAAAGGCGCAACTAGTCGACGGCGAGGACGATGCGCTGGCGGCGGAGAGGACCGTTCTTGCGAACGCGACCAGGCTCGCGCTGGCGGCGAGTGAGGCCGAAGCGATGCTCTATGGTGCGGAAGGCGCGGCGGTCGACAAGGTCGCGAACGCGGAGACCCGCCTCACCGACGCCGGGCAGATCGATGCGAAGCTGCGCGAGCCCCTGGAGATGATTCGTACCGCGCGTGCCAATCTCGAAGAGGCCGCCCGCGCGCTATCGACCTACGCGCGAAAAATCGAGGCGGACCCGGCGCGCCTGGAACAGGTCGAATCGCGAATCCAGGAACTCAATCTATTGAAGCGCAAGTACGGCGGGTCGTTGGCGAGCGCGATCGAGACCCTGGAACGCTCGCGAACGGAAATCGCGGAACTTGAAGGCGTCGCGGAATCGAAGGCGGAGGCGGAACGCGAGTTGATGGAGGCGCTGGACGAGCTGGTCGAGCGTGCCGCGAAAACCACGGCGCATCGCAAACAGGCGGCGGCCGACTTGAAACGCCGGATGGAGGCGGAGCTGAAGACGCTGGGGATGCGCGCGCCCGTGTTCGAGCCGCGGCTCGGCCTGCTCACCGCCGAAGAGGCATCGTTCACCCACAAGGATGTCGCGCTGGGCCCGGAGGGCGCGGATACCGTCGAGTTCTACATCGCGCCGAACCTGGGACAGCCCGCGATGCCGCTGGCGAGGATCGCATCTGGCGGCGAGCTGTCGCGGGTGATGCTGGGGTTGAAGCGCCTGGAGGCGCAGCGCCGGGGCGTCGCGACGATGATCTTTGACGAAGTCGATGCGGGAATCGGCGGCGCGGTGGCGATGGTGGTCGGGCGCAAGCTCAAGCAGCTCGCGAAGTTCCATCAGATATTGTGCGTGACGCATCTGCCGCAGATCGCGGCATTCGCGGACCGCCACTTCGTGGTCGAAAAAGAAGAGCGGCGCGGCGCGACGCGGAGCAAGGTCGCGATGCTCGAGGAATCACAGCGCGCGGACGAGATTGCGCGAATGCTCGGCGGCGACGGCGCCAGCGAGAAATTCCAGAAAGCCGCGAAGGAACTGCTGGAACGCGCTGCGGAATAGAACAATCCACCGATTTCACAGGTGTCACAGACTGGATTCCAATCCGCGCAATCCGTGAAATCCGCGGATTTCTGCTTGCCTACCCTTGGCGCAGTTCGCGGCCTTGCTTTTTCAGCTTTTCGGTCGTGCCTTGCGTGTCGCCGAGGCCGGTGTTGGTGATGTCCGGCCGCACGATCTGGATTGGATCCAGCAAGTCGCCGACGTAGCCAAGGGCATATGCACCGCGCTGGTAGCCCATCAGTCGCAGCAGCTCGACGGGCAGCGTGCGCGCTACTTCCATCGGCACGGCGAGGTATTGGTTCTCTTCCTGGCGCAGCCACGACAGGTTGTATGTAATGTTGATGCCGATGCGCGTCTCCTCCGAACGATTCGCGCCGCCGCCGTGATAGACGCTGCCGCTGTAGAACAGCACTGAGCCGCGCGTCATCTCGGCTGGAATCGTGTCTTCTTCCTTGAAGCGGAGCTTGTCGTCGAAGCGATTGCTGCCGGGAATTACCCGGGTGGCGCCGTTGCGCTCGGTGAAATCGGTCATCGCCCAGATCGTGTTGCACTGGACCTCGAATCCTTTCGGAAAGCTGAAGAAATCGAATGCCCACTGATCGCGATGAATCGTCTGCGCGGGCTCGCCCGGGCCGATCGCGATGACCTGAGTCAAATGAAGCTGGTAGCTGGTCGCGTGGGCGAGGAATTTACCGCAAGCGCCGAGTGCCAGCGGATGCATCACCAGTTCGCGGCATTTCTGCGATCGCGCGATTAGCGCACCGGTGCGGCGGGTGTTCTTTCCGGAAAAGGTGTCGGGTCCGAGACCGGTTTTTTCAATCCACGGACGCAGTTCCGCGTTGATCTCATCGACGTAAGCCGGCGACAGCACTGAATCGACAATCACCGCGCCATCAGCAGTGAGAGCGGCAGAGACGTCCTCGCCGGAGCAGGATGCCGGCAGATGCTGGATGTTCATTTCTTCGCGGTTCATCCGAATCACCCTACGGGAAGCTATATGACCTTGAGCGTGCAGCGCTCTGCAAGTCAAACGGGGGATGACCTAAATCAGCGGATTCAGAAGCGAGGGCGATTGGACTAAAGTCTGATTTGCCCACCGTCGGCACTCTGTCACCCTAGTGCGGGCTCCAACATGGCTCGATCGCACGAACTCTATAATCGCCCCGTGGCGGACCACACGCTGGTAGCCTGTCAGCACTGCGATCTCTTGCAGCGCCTTCCTCCCCTGCCGCCCGGCGGAGCGGCTCACTGTCCACGCTGCGAAGAGGAGCTGTATCGCCGGCGCGAAGATTCTCTCCATCGCACCCTCGCCCTGGCGCTGGCGGCGGCGATGCTCTACATCGTTGCCAACACGGTGCCGATGCTGGGACTGACCATCGTAGGGCGGGCCGCATCGACCACGGTGTTCGGCGGCGCCGAGCAATTGTGGACTGATCAGCGCCAGACGGTGGCGGCACTGGTCCTGTTCACCGCGATCCTGGCGCCCGCGCTGCAAATCGGCTTCGTGCTCGCGGTCGTGCTTGGCGCGCTACGCGACCGTCCGCGACGTTGGGTCGCGGTCCTCCTCCGACATCATCACGTGACCCGAACCTGGAGCATGATCGAGGTCATGATGCTGGGGGTGCTGGTCGCGCTGACCAAGATCGCTGACTACGCGACCGTGGTTCCCGGTATCGCGCTGTTTGTTCTCGGCGCGCTGGTCTTCGTGATGGCGGCGATGGAGTCGGCATTCGATCCGCGCGAAGTCTGGGAGCGAATCCACTGGGCTGACGAGCAGGTCGAACGCGAATCGGCGTCCACGATGAACCCGGAGGCCGAACGATGAGCGCCGTCCCGGTAAGCGCGATGCAGCAGGGGCTGCAGAACTGCCACGCATGCGGATTGCTTTCGTATCCGGAAGCGGGTGCCGAGGAGGGCCGGTGCCCGCGATGCAGCGAGGAACTCGTATTCCGCAAGCGCGCGAGCATCCAGCGCACCTGGGCTTTCGTGATCGCGGCGGCAATTTGTTACATCCCGGCCAACATCCTGCCGGTGCTTAACACCACAACGGCGACCGGCACCGACTCCGACACGATTCTGCAAGGCGTGATCCTGCTGTGGTCGCCGACCGGATGGCCCCTGTCGCTGATCGTGCTCTTCGCCAGCATCATGATTCCAAGCGCGAAGATCATCGCGCTTGCCTACCTCCTCATCTCGGTGCAGCGCGGGTCGATCAAGAACAACGGGCAGCGGCTGCGCTTGTTCCGGATCGTCGAGTTTATCGGGCGATGGTCGATGGTGGATGTGTTCGTCGACACCTTTACCGCGGCGCTGATCCAGCTGCAGCCGCTGATGTCGGTGTCGCCGGGGCCGGGATTGTTTTTCTTCGCGATGGTCGTGGTGCTGACGATGCTGGGGGTCGAATGCTTCGATCCGCGATTGATTTGGGACGCGGCAAGCGAACAAGGAGTTCAATATGGCTGACGAGCGCACATCGGTTCCGCAATCGCGAGCCGTTCCGCGCAGGCAGACGAGGATTTCGCTGGTGTGGGTGATCCCGATCGTGGCCCTGGCGGTAGGAGTTTGGGTAGGGATCAGCAGGCTGCGCAGCGAGGGGCCGGAAATAACCATCACCTTCGAGTCGGCGGAGGGACTCGAAGCGGGCAAGACCAAGATCAATTACAAGGGCGTTGACGTCGGCACCATCAGCACGATTCGGCTTACGGAGGATCACCAGCGAGTCATCGCAAAGGCGCAGATGGCGCCGCGGACCGAAGCGTTCCTGGTTGCGGACACAAAGTTCTGGGTGGTGAGGCCGCGCATCTCGGGCGCCAACATAACCGGGCTTGGTACGTTGATCTCCGGCTCGTACATCGGAATGGAGATTGGAACTTCCTCGGAAGACAAACGCGATTTCGTCGCGCTGGAAACCCCACCGGTCATCACGGGCGGTGTTCCGGGCCGGTTTTTCGTCCTCAAGACCAGCAGTTTGGGCTCACTCGACACCGGCACACCGGTTTTCTTCCGGCATCTGCAGGTCGGGCAGATCGCATCTTACACGCTCGACAAGGACGGAAGGCTGTTCACTATCCGGATTTTCGTCCAGACGCCGTACGACCAGTACGTCAATCCGAACACGCGGTTCTGGCAGGCCAGCGGATTCGACGTGCAACTTTCCGCAAGCGGTCTCAAGGTGCAGACCGAATCGATCCTTTCGATCCTGATCGGAGGCGTCGCGTTCGAGACCCCGGCCGAGTCCGACGCATTGCCGCCCTCAGATCCCGATGCGGTGTTCACGCTTTACAACAATCGCGGAGAGGCTTACGAACCGCCGCCGCGCTACCCGCAAACCTACGAATTGGTGTTTAAGGATTCCGTGCGTGGACTGGTGCCGGGTGCGGAAGTGGATTTTCGCGGTATCCGTGTCGGCGAGGTCACTGACGTGCGCGCCCAGGTCGATTTCAGAACTGCGCAGTTCACCGTCCCGGTAACGATCCAGCTCGATCCGCAGCGCCTGGGTGTCCAGGTCTTCGGGCAAGCGCCTCCCGCGCTACTGGAGGCGCAACGACGCGTCTTGATTGACAGCCTCGTCGCGCACGGCGTTCGCGCCCAGTTGCGAAGCGGAAACCTGCTGACCGGCGCGGTGCTGGTCGCGTTCGATTTCTTTCCCAACGCCAAGCCGGTGAAAGTTGACTGGTCGCAAAAGCCTGTCGAGCTGCCGACCGTCCCGGGGACGCTGCAGACGGCAGAGGCCAAGCTCGAGGACATCCTCAACAAGGTCGACAAGCTGCCGTTCACGGAAATCGGTGAGGAGCTCAAGACCTCGCTCAACCAGTTGAACCTGACGCTCATGAGCGCGCAGGGAACCCTCAAAACCGCCGACAACTTCATTTCGCCCGACTCACCACAAAGCCAGGAGCTGGGCACCACGCTGATGGAGGTCAGCCGCGCGGCGCGGTCGCTGCGCGTGCTCGCTGACTTCCTGGAGCAGCATCCCGAGGCGCTCGTCCGCGGCAAGCAAGGGGAGCCAAAGAAATGATTACTCGCAAAAATTTCCGAAAAGTGGCACAGGCGTCCAGCCTGTGTGTCGCAATCGTCGCGCTGGTCGGCGCGACGGGATGCGGCACCTCGGCGCAGCCAAAATTCTACTCGTTGAGCGCGACCTCGACACCCGATGGCTCATCGTCGGCAAACGTCGCCGTGCTGGTAGGCCCGATCTCGATACCCGCCGGCGTCGACCGCCCGCAGTTCGTGGTGCAGAACGGCGCCAACCAGGTTGATGTGGAAGAATTCAATCGATGGTCCGCGCCGCTCAACGACA
>DATJWT010000301.1:0-3995 GCA_035500975.1 Binataceae bacterium (SeqCode) | reverse complement strand
AGCTTCCGGCCCTGTTATGGATTCATGGCGGCGGATACGTGATGGGCGACATTGAGCAGGATGATCGACTGATGAAGCAATTCGTCACGCGGATCGGGTGCGTGGCGGTTTCGGTTGACTACCGACTGGCGCCGGAACATCCGTTTCCCATTCCGGTCGAGGATTGCTACGCGGGATTGAAGTGGCTGTTCTCCCATGCCGAAGAGCTAGGAGTCGATCGCATCGCAATCGGAGGCGCCAGCGGTGGAGGCGGCTTGTGTGCCGGGCTGGCGTTGCTGGCCCGCGATCGCGGCGAAGTGCCGGTCGCTTTCCAACTGCTCATCTACCCGATGATCGACGATCGTAACGTGACACCCGCCAGTCATGCGATTACCGATCCGCGGGTCTGGAATCGCGAGAGCAACCGACTCGGTTGGAAGGCCTACCTTGGCCGCGACGGGGGTGGAGCCGATGTATCGCCCTATGCGGCTGCGTCACGAGCCACAGATCTGACCAACCTGCCGCCGGCGTATATTCCAGTCGGTGCGCTGGATCTCTTTGTCGATGAAAATGTCGAGTACGCGCAGCGTCTCATCCAGGCAGGGGTGCCTACCGAGCTCCATGTTTATCCCGGCGCGTTTCACGGATTCGATATGTTCGCGCCGTCGGCCAGGGTGTCGAAGCAATTCAAGGCTGAACGCGACAGCGCACTCAAGCGCGCACTTCACGATCGCCCGAGCTGATTCCCGCAAAGACGCCGCGCAGGCGCACGAGCGCATTGGCAAAAAGCGACCGGCGATGCGAGGATGACGAGCGGGAGCATCGCGAGCGAGCGCGCACGGGGTTTGCAATCGTGGATCTAAAGTATCCGCCAGAGGCTGAATCCTTCCGCCAGGAAATCCGCGCGTGGCTGGAGGTCAATGCTCCCAAGCAGGAGCATCGGCCCTACGACACTATCACCGTCGCCAATGACGAAGAGTGGCAGGCGCGCAAGGACTGGTATCGCAAGCTGCACTCCGGCGGATGGGTTGGTATCAGCTGGCCGCGGGAGTACGGCGGCCGGGATGCGCCCGTGATGCACGCGATGGTCTTCCACGAAGAGCTGGCGCGTTTTCACGCGCAGCTTCCGTATATCGGCGCCGGTGTCGCGCTGGTCGGCCCCACGCTCATCCAGTGGGGGACCGAGGCGCAGAAGCAGCGCTTCATCCCGAAGATACTTTCCGGCGAGGACACCTGGTGCCAGGGATACTCGGAGCCGAACGCCGGATCGGATCTGACGTCCTTGAAGACTACGGCGGACCAGGAAGGCGACTACTTCGTCGTCAACGGCTCGAAGATCTGGACTTCACAGGCGCATCGCGTCGATTGGATGTTCCTGCTGTGCCGAACCGATCGCAGCGAGCCCGGCAGCCGCGGCTTGTCTTACATCCTGGTGGACATGAAGACTCCCGGCATCACGACTCGGCCGATGGTGGAGATAAACGGAGAGGTCAGCTTCAACCAGGTGTTTTTTGACAACGTGCGGGTTCCGCGAGAAAACCTGGTCGGCAAACTGAATGAAGGATGGCGGGTCGCAACCACGACGCTCTCTTACGAGCGCAGCGTCGGAGGCCGGCACTATCCCAACGTGGTGCGCGATCTGGCGCGGCTCGCAAAGAGAGTCCAAATCAACGGCCGGCCCGCCTCGGAGAGCAGCGCCGTGCGCCAGAAGATCGCCGCATTCGCATGCGAGGCCGAGGCTATCAAGTACACCGCGTTTCGCGGGATCACGAGGCGGGTCAAAGGACAATCGCCGGGGCCCGAAAGCAGCACTATCAAGATCAGCGGCACGGAGTTGAATCTCAAGATCCAGATGTTCGCGATGGAATTGATGGGAGCTTACGGGCAGCTTGATCGCAAGGAGCGATTTGCCATAGATGGCGGCAAGTGGCTTGATCGCGCACTGACTTCGCGGGGAGGGACGATCGCGGGTGGGAGCAATGAGATCCAGCGAAACATCATCGGCGAACGGGTCCTGAAGCTGCCGCGCTAGCAGTCGCGGGGAAAATTGATGACCGGACAGTACAAGCTGGTAGATGCCTTTCTCCAGTTGCCGCAACTTTCGCGCAAGACCCAGGAACAAAAGATCGATCCGAATATCGCCAAGTGGTTCAAACCAGGCGATGCGGTGAAGTTTGGTTTCACGCTCGACGAATTACTGCGCGACATGGATGCCGCCGGCGTCGAAAAGGGAGTCCTTACCGCCGCGGCCCTGCGGCTGGCGCCGAGTCCTTATTCGGTGGGGCAGAACATTTCCGACGAAACCTACGAGAAGCTCTGCACGCGCTTCGCGGAGATTCATTCACAACACCCGGCGCGATTTCACGGCTGCCTCGGTATCGATCCGACGGGCATGATGCGCACGGTTAGATGGCTCGAGCGCGCGGTCAAGGAATTCGGCTTCCGCTCGTGCTGGATCATGCCATCGTTGGTGGGCCTGCCGCCCAATCACGCCTGCTATTTTCCGGTTTACGCCAAGTGCGTCGAGCTCGGCATTCCGATCAAGATCAACGTCGGGGTTCCGGGACCGCTGCGGCCGGCGATGCCGCAGCATCCGATGGCGCTCGACGAAGTGTTACTGGCGTTTCCCGAACTCACGGTCGTCGGATGCCACCTGGGTCATCCGTGGCAGGGCGAGGTCGTCGCGATGCTGCAGAAGCATCGGAACTTTTACCTCATCACCTCCGGTTGGGCGCCCAGGCATGTGCCTGCGGAGCTATGGCAACTGGCCAACAAGCGCGGGCCTGACAAGCTGATGTGGGCGAGCGACCATCCGCTGTTATCGCTGGAACGATGCTCGCGCGAAGGTTGGGAAGTGCCGCTGAGCGACGCTGCAAAGCGCGGCTACTTGCGGGACAACGTGCTCAAGGTCTTTCGATTCGATTGAACGCAGATCTTCGATATCCCGCGATCGCCGGCCGCGAGCCAGCCGTCATCGATTTGTATCGATGGGGCGGATTCATCATCGCGGTGGCAAGCACTATCGCGGTTGCGCCCGTGGCCGCGCTTTCTTTCGGGTGTTACGGCGTAATCTCGATGCTCGGGCGGGTGCGTCGGTTACGCGATGCGTATCGAGCGATCTCCGGGGCGTACGACCGGCTGCTCGGCCGGCTCGGGCACGAGGTTCTGCGAGATCCGCGAGACACTCCGGCATTGCGACTGATGGTCTCGCTCAGCCTCAGCGCTGTTCCCATTTTCCTGATCCAGCTCGTCCTGGGGAAAGCTCGACTGCTGCTGGCGATAGCCTTCTACATTTCCCTCTACGGTCTCAAGTTCGATCGCTTCGTGAGAATGTTCAGCGTGAAGCACCTGGAGGCTCACCGGCGCGAGGGCTACTTCTCAGGGCAGTACGCCGGGGTCTTCGGCCGCTACGTCGAATTCTTCCTGGGTTATTTATACGGGAATGTCCCGGAACTGGATCGGACAGTCCACGTTCGTCTGCACCATCGAGAGAACGGCGGACCGAACGACACGGCAGAATGCAGAGACTTCGATCGGACCAGCCGGCTGGATTTCCTTTGGTATCTCTCGAAGAATGCATGGACCGTTTTGGGAATTGCGCCATACGCCTACTTCAAGGCAAACGGCGATGAAGAGAGCCGCAGGCGCCTGTTGTGGGGGCTAGCGCGGTACTACGCCTACTTCGCGGCGGTGTTCCTCTACGATTGGAGGATTGGAGTGCTGTTCGTGTTGATTCCTCTTCTCTGCATGAACTTCATCACGGGAATCATCGCGTGGGTCCAGCACGCCTTCTACGACCCGGAGCATCCCGAGGACTATTTCGCGCATACGGCTACCGTGTTTGATGAAGTGAACTTCATGAACGAGGGATACCATCTCTGCCATCATCATCGGGCCGGGATGCACTGGACCGAGATGCCGATTCATTTCGAGCGCATTCGCGAGAGGATGCGGGAGTCCGGGTCCCTGGTCTTCCGCGACCTGGATTTCATGGGGCTGTTCTTCGCATTGACGCT